>BTQP01000028.1:0-16854 GCA_036985935.1 Acidimicrobiia bacterium
ATCTGGCCGACGCTCGCCATTGTGGTTGCGACGGCGTTCGCCGGGTCGTGGCTTGTTTCGCGTCAGGGCCGTCAAACCTGGGTGAAGATCCAAACGGAGATCGTCTCCGGTCGACCTCCAACGGCGCAACTCGTTCATGGCGCGATGATCCTCGTGGCGGGAGCTCTGTTGCTCACACCCGGGTTCCTCACAGACCTGACTGGTTTCGCCCTGTTGGTGCCAGGGGTGAGAGAGGCATTGCGTGGATGGTTCGTGAAGCGGCTGCAGTCGCGCTGGGTCGTCGTCCGGTGACGGATCTGCGGCGGGCGTCGACCGTCTGTCTCGTGCGAGACGGGGACGGTATCGAGGTGCTGATGGTGCGCCGCCCCCACACCGCCCGTTTCATGCCAGGTGTGTGGGTGTTCCCAGGTGGCGCGGTTGACGAAGAAGACTCGAATCCCCCGAACTCGTTCGTGCCCTTTGGCGAGGGATCCGAATGGCGGGTTGCGGCAGCTCGAGAGCTGATCGAAGAAACCGGTGTGTGGCTCACGACAGGAGGTGCTCAGGCACATCCGCTCGTGCAGGATGTCTTCGCCGCGGTCTCGGCTTCTGCGTTGCAGATCGATCTCGACAGTCTCATCTATTTCTCGAATTGGATCACACCCGCTGTGTTCCCGATCCGGTTCGACACCCGTTTCTATCTGGCGCTTGACATGCACGGTGTCGACGCGCAGTTCAACTCTGATGAACTGATCGATCTCGTCTGGGTGTCTCCGTCGGTTGCTCTGCGGCGCGACGCGACCCAGGACTGGGACGTCGCCTTTCCGACACGACGCACCCTCGAGTTGTTGTCGACGGAGAGCACGGTGGTCGCTCTCGCCGAGCGGTTCGCTGGTCTCGACATCGTGCCACCTGTTGAACCGAGGCTCCTGGTCGGTCACGACGAAGCACGAATTCTCATGCCAGACGACCCGGAATTCGACGCGGCCGGACCGGCGCAGGCAGACCCAACGATCCTTGAGCGACTGGCGGAAGTCGTTGCCTCAGGGGCGCGTGTTCCCGCCGAGTTCAAGCGTCGCCCGTGATCCGCCGGATTCTTGCTCCAAACCCGAGCATGTACACGGGTCCGGGAACGAATACGTATGTGATCGTGAGCGACGGCGAGGCCCTCGTGCTCGATCCGGGTCCGGTCATCGAGCAGCACATGCTTGAGATCATCACACAGGTGTCAGACCTGACCCCGGTGGGTGTTGTTGTCACCCATACACATCCCGACCATGCACCGATGGCGAACCCGCTTGCGTCGCGTCTCGATGTCCCTGTGTACGGCTACGAGAGTGGCCCGCAGTTCGACCCGGACGTCCTCGTCGCCGATGGGGGAAGCATCGTATTCGGGTCGGATTCGATCACCGCCGTGCACACCCCCGGACACACCCCGGACCACCTCTGTTTCCTCCACAGCGACACACTCTTTACCGGCGACCACATCATGGGTGGCTCAACGGTGATCATTGAGGATGCGGCTGAATATCTCAACAGTCTGTATCTCGTCCGTGACCTCGAGGTCGCACGTTTGGAACCCGGTCATGGAGACGCGATGGATGATGCGGCAGCGGTCATCACGCAATACATCGATCACCGCCTCGAACGCGAGGTCGAGATAGTCGCCGCAGTAACAAACGGTGCGCGATCGGTCGGAGAGATCGTTGATATCGTCTATGCCGGGTTGCCGAGCGGCTTGCGTCACGCAGCCGTGCACCAGGTCGGTGTGCAACTGGTCAAGCTCAACAGAGAAGGCGCGATCTGGTTCGACCTCGAGTCGGCGGGCGAGCGGTCACAGGTTCGTCCGCGGTAGGCGGCCTGGCCCGCGCGGTCACGGTTCTGGTCGTGTTTTGCCTTCGTGGGTCATGGTGTGGTGTTTCTGGCAGAGGAGTTCGGTGTTGGTGAGGGTGGTTTCGCCGCCGTCTGCCCAGTGGATTCTGTGGTGTGCGTCGCACCACGATGCCGGTGCTGGGCATCCTGTCCAGGTGCAGCCGCCGTCTCGGTGTTCGAGTGCGCGGCGTAGTGCTGGTGGTACGGTGCGTACACGTCGTCCGACGTCGATGGGTTGACTGTGACTGTCGGTGATGATGCGTACGATGCCTGCGTCACAGACCAGTCGTCGGATCGTGTCGGGATCGACTGGTGTCGCGTCGAGTTCGGGTAACAAACCGCTGTCTGATACACCGTTGATGAGTGTCTGGTAGTCCACGGTGACGGTGATGTGGGGTCGTTGTCCGCCTGAGGTCGTGATGCTCTTGTTGTGGTCGAGCCAGAAGCGACAGATATCGCCGAGTGCGTCTGTGCGGCGTTGGGGATGCGAGCGATGGTCGCCGGCGTCGATGAGGGTCGGGTCGGTTATCGATGTGATTGCGGTGTTGACGATGTGTCCTGTTTCGGGGTCGAGGGTGCCGTTGAGGTCCCACATGCCCGAGAGGGTGTGTGAGAGGTACACGGCGCGTCGTTCTCGACGGTTGTGGGTGTCTTTGAGTGCACCGTGATGGTCGACTTGTTGTTCCCAGTGGTTGATCGCTCGTCGTAGATCCGCAGGACCGAGAAACGTCGCGATGTCGGCGAACACGTCTTCGTGGACCGTGAACTCGTCGGGGTGGCGATCTCTGGCCATGGCGAGTTGCCGGACACCGTCGCTGGTGATTTCACCGACAATGGCATGCTTCTTGACGGTGTCCATATGGGCGAGTGTCTTGGCGGCTTTGAGGGTGCCTGATGCTTTTGATGTCGACATGCGACAGTACCTGCGTAACCAGCCAACTGTTGTGAGCCCATTGGTGACCCTCGCCGAGTCCATCTTGTGCATGGTCGCTGTGGCGATCAACAGTTGCATGTCGGCCATGTCACGCAGTTTCTTCGCATCAAGCACCACCTGTTGCACCTCGGTGTGGCTCATATGTTCAATATCGGATGTGAGACCTTCGACCGGGGAAAACTCGAAGATCTCTCGACCAACAAGCGTCGAGTTCTTCATACAAACAACGTATCAGGCCCCTATGACACAAACGATGAGCATCCAAGCCCGATTCAAATGATCGAGACCGTCGCTTCGTGGATCGATCGGCGGGGAAACGCCCGGGTGCCGCGCTTGCCTGTGACTCAGTCGCAGCCTGGTACCGGCTCGGTGGTGGGGAAGTAGGAGATCGTTGATGATCCTGCTCGCAACCCGCTTTCAGGTTCCCGAAATCTCTCGAGCTGTGCAGACCGGTCGAGGTCGCTGTGAAGCGTGGCCGTCCAGATGAGTACTTTTTGGAGGCGACCTAAGGTCTACCGATGATCCGAAACTCCCCTTCGCGCCACATTGACCTGAGCCATTCGATCGTTGATGGAATGTCGACGTATCCACCGTTGCCCGGTCCGGTGATCGCGACACATCTGTCGCGCGAGGATGCCGAAAAGGTATACGGTCCAGGAGTCACGTTTCAGATCGGCATGATCACTATCTGCACCAATACCGGCACCTATCTCGACGTCCCATTCCACCGTTTCGCCGACGGTCATGATCTGGTGGAACTCAGCCTGGACCGTGTTGCTGGTGTACCTGCCGTGTGTTTCGACCGGCGCGGCGAAACAGAAATCGAGATTCCGTCAGAGGAACTTGATGGTCTACAGGGCCACGCCGTGTTGGTGAGGACCGACCACTCGCGTTACTTTGGCACCGAGGCGTACACCGTCGGGCACCCGTATTTGTCGGTCGCCACGACGGAGGCTCTCATCACGGCTGACGTGGCTTGCGTAGGCATCGACTCGTTGAACATCGATGGAATGAGTGACACGTTACGACCTGTCCATACCGCTCTACTCGGTGCCGGTATCCCGATCATCGAGCACCTCACCAACCTGGCGGAGCTCCCTTCGAGCGGTTTCGCGTTCACAGCGGTTCCACCCAAGATCGAGGGTGCAGGAACGTTTACCGTGCGCGCCTACGCCACCGTGGGTTGAGGCGGAGCCGGTAGGTCGTCGAGAAGTACAGTGAGGCGTCCGACACAATTGTCGAGCGCTAGCGGTGGAAGGATCTGCGTGATGCGGTCGGCAACCGAGACGATCTCGATCGCCGCGGGCGAGTCTGGATGGACGACGACGACGGGTCGTCCGTTGTCGCCGCCGGATGCGACGAGTGGATCGATCGGGACAGAACCAAGCAAAGGCACGCCGAGGTCGTGTGAGAGTGCCGCTCCCCCTCCGGATCCGAATATGGCGTGGTGTTCGCCAGACTCGGTTGTGAAACCTGCCATGTTCTCGATGACTCCGACGATTGGCATGTGTGATCGTCTTGCCATGTCGGCGACGCGCGCTGCAACTTTTTGCGCCGCGATCTGCGGGGTTGTGACGACCACCATTTCAGCCTGGGGGAGCAAACGAGCAAGAGCCATCTGGACATCACCCGTGCCCGGTGGCATATCGATCACGAGGTAACCGAGATCATCGGGCCATGCGACGTCGTTGAGGAACTGCTCGACCGCCTTTGTGAGCATCAAACCTCTCCACATGAGAGCCGTGTCTTCATCGTCGAGCAGCAACCCCGTCGAGACAAGGTGGATCCCATGCGCGATGGTTGGTTTGATCTTGCGATCCTCGTTCGCTTCCAGTCGTGTGTCGCTCGCCCCGAGGATTCGCGGAGCGGAGAAACCCCAAATGTCGGCGTCCAAGAGACCGACCGAATGGCCTTGAGCCGCGATTGCGAGCGCAAGGTTGGCAGAGAGCGAGGACTTTCCGACACCGCCTTTGCCGCTGCTCACCGCTATCACCCTCGTCGCAGGGTTCACGGCCGTCTGTGTGGCCGTTTCGCGGGCGGTGAGTCTGGCCCTCTCCATCAAGGTCGATCGCTGCTGTTGTGTCATGACCGTGGTCACGATCTCGACAGCAGAGACACCGGGCAATCCGGCAACCCTGCGCTCGATGTCGGTTTCGATCTGTCCTCGCATCGGGCAACTTGCGATCGTGAGGGCGAGCCCGATGCTGACCGTTGATTCTGAGATCGCGATATCGCCGACCATGCCGAGATCCACGATGTCCGTGTGGAGCTCGGGATCGATGACGTGTGCGAGAGCGGCCGTGATGTCGGCCTCGGTGATCATGGGAAAATCCTATCCTGCCAAACTCGAGTGCTTGACGAACCCGTCGAAACTTGATGAGATTACCCCTATCATGGTGTTCGCAATCGATCAGACATGGAGACGCACATGACGGCCCTTGAATTCACAACCACGAAAGGTGTGGCTCTCACGTCGAGCGCGGCTGTCAAGGTCAAGGCTCTCATCGAGGCCGAGGGCGACGAAAACATGGCGCTTCGCCTTGCGGTCAAGAGCTCGGGTTGTTCCGGTTACGCCTACGACATGTTCTTCGACTCGGCGATCGATGCGTCCGACATCGTGACCGAAACCGATGGTGTCAAGGTAGCGGTTGACCCTGCGAGCCTCGAGATGGTGTCTGGTGCCACGATCGACTTCAAGGACGACGGACTCTCCGGCGCAGGGTTCGCTATTGAGAACCCGAACGTCTCCGGCACCTGCGGCTGCGGCAAGAGCTTTAGCTAGGACGCCTTCGGCGTCCGGTACTTGGTACTACCCCTGTTCAGCGGATTACTCGTACACCTGCAAGAATTGTTCGTGCCCTTTCGTAGATGAGATTGAGGTTTGATAATGCCGAAGACTATTCACTCTGCCCCTAGTGGTCCCAAGCCGATGGGGCCCTACAGCATGATGACCGAGGCGAACGGATTCGTGTTCTGCTCCGGCATGGTGGCGATCGATCCTGCCGCTGGCGCACCGATCGACGGAGACGTCGTTGCTCAAACCCACCAGGTGATGAAGAACATCGGTGCGATTCTCGGCGATGTGGGCCTTGGATTCGACGACATCGTGAAAACCACGATCTTTCTCGCCGACATCAACGATTTCCCTGCTGTCAACGAGGTGTACGGTGAGTACGTTGGCGATTCGAAACCCGCCAGATCGACATTTCAGGCAGGAGCTCTGCCGGGTGGTTTCGACATCGAAATCGAATGCATCGCTGCTCGCTGACATCCCACATCAACGCCAACCACTCGATGGACAATCCGGAGGCAGCAACACCATGAACCGCGAAGACGTACTCGACGCACTCGGAATCCCATCTGTCGCTTCCGGCGCCTACGCGGGAGCGTGGCGCGAGGGCGGCGGAACGCTGATCGAGTCGATCGACCCGACGACAGAGCAGGCGATCGCCTCGGTGAAACAAGCCGACCTCGACGACTATGAAGCTGCCGTTCTCGCCTCTCAGGCGACATTCTCAGAGTGGCGCATGGTTCCAGCCCCAGAGCGTGGTCGGTATGTCCGGCTGATCGGCGAAGCCCTTCGCAGGTACAAAGAACCTCTTGGTGCGCTCGTTTCGATGGAAACGGGCAAGATCCGTGCCGAAGGTGAGGGCGAGGTCCAGGAGATGATCGACATCGTCGACTTCGCAGTCGGTCTTTCCCGGCAGCTCTACGGATTGACAATCGCGTCTGAGCGGCCGCGTCACCGGATGTACGAACAGTGGCAACCGCTCGGTCCGATCGGCATCATCTCAGCGTTCAACTTTCCTGTGGCCGTGTGGTCGTGGAACGCGATGCTTGCGGCTGTGTGTGGTGACACGATGATCTGGAAACCTTCGCCTGTTGCCCCACTGAGTGCCGTTGCTGTGACGAACATCTGCCACGAGGTCATGGAGGCGTCAGGATTCGAAGGTGTGTTCAACCTTGCCATCGGTGATGTTGATCCTGTCGGCGACGCCATGGTTGGAGATGTGCGACTCCCGCTCATCTCGGCAACTGGATCCGTACGGATGGGCAGGCAGGTCGGTACACGGGTCGCAGAGCGGCTCGGTCGTTCTCTTCTCGAGCTCGGTGGTAACAATGCCATCATCGTGATGGCTGACGCGGACCTCGATCTTGTAGTTCGCGCATCCCTCTTCTCTGCTGCGGGAACGACCGGTCAACGTTGTACGTCGCTGCGTCGATTGATCGTCCACACCGACATCATCGACGAACTGTCAGAGAAGCTCGCAGCGTCGTACGGCCAGATCTCGATCGGCGATCCGCTCGAGCAAGGCACATTGATCGGCCCGATGGTGAACCAGCAGGCCGTCGACAACACGAAGGCCGCACTTGCCATTGCCCTCGAGCAAGGAGGAGAACTCCTCGCGGGCGGAAACGAGCTAGACCGCGACGGCTATTTCTTCGAACCGACACTCGTCAGAATCCCGGCAGATGCTCCGATCGTGCAACAAGAGACATTCGGCCCCATCATGTACCTCATCGAAGTCGCCTCAATCGACGAAGCAATAGCAGTCCAGAACGACGTGCCGCAGGGTCTGTCGTCAGCGATATTCACGGATTCAGTACGAATGTCCGAGCAGTTCCTCTCAGCTGAGGGTTCCGACTGTGGCATTGCGAACGTCAATATCGGAACATCCGGTGCCGAGATCGGCGGTGCGTTTGGAGGCGAGAAGGAAACAGGTGGTGGCCGTGAATCCGGTTCCGATGCCTGGAAGGCCTATATGCGCCGTCAGACCGTCACGATCAACTGGTCCAAGGACCTGCCGCTCTCCCAGGGCATCGACTTCGGCTGAGGAGCGCTTGGTCGTTGCACAACGTAGGGTTGTAGTTGCCAAGGGGAGGGCACGCGGTGGTTGGAAAAGTTCTCAGTCGGACAGTCGCACTCATTCGAGATCGGTGGCAGGGCCTTGCCGGTGCCGCCATAGCGTTCGGTGCCCTCAGTGAGTTGATCGGGCTTCTGTTCCAGGTATTCAATCAGGACGCGCTGAACGATCTTCAGTCAGCGGAGACGATCGATCCCGAAACGCTCGACGTCGGACAGATCTTTGGAGGGCTCTTCGTGTGGTCCGTCCTCGCCATGGTCGTTGGATTGGTCATCACAGCGGTGATGCTCAATATGGTGGCAGAGGCTGATCGTTCCGGTGTACCAGATGTGAATGTTGCATTGTCGAAGTCGTTCTCGCGATTCCTCCCGCTGCTTGGTTTGGTACTGCTTTCGACGATCTCGATCATGGTCGGTTTTCTATTGCTGGTGGCACCCGGGATATGGATAGCGGTGAGTCTTGTTCCCGCAGTGGCGATCTTCTTTCTCGAAGACAAAGGCCCGCTTGATTCGTTCAAAGAATCGATCCGTCTTGTCCGCGGGTCTTGGTGGCCGGTACTCGGGATCATCCTTTCGGTCGGACTCTTCGTTTTCCTTTTGGGATTCTTTCGGTTGGTCCCGGGACCGATCGGCTTTCTCCTCGGCGTTGTTGTCGCTGCAGTGACCGTTGTGGTTCAAGCGGCCGCTATCTACTTCACATTTGTGGAACTGCGCGGTGTCTCCACGATCGAAGACGTTCGCACCACCTGAAATTCCCGGGAACCTCCTCGGCCCTTCCGACCGTCGCACATGGGAGGGATTGAGAGGAGATTGAGATGCGACGAATCACGATCGTTATGGTGGTTGCCTTTGCACTCGTTGTTACGGCATGTACTGCGGGTGCACAGATCGGGCCCAGCACGACCGGTCAGAGGGGTTCAAACCCGACGGGTCAGTCAGTGTTCAATACAGGGGGAACGGGAGTTTTTGCGGCCGGTGATGTCCAGCCGTTTGCTTCGTGCACCGAATTTCTTGACTACGCGAAGCAGCATGCGCTCGACCGGGTGGGACCATACGGACTTGATGCTTACGGGTACGGTGGCCAGATCGCTGGGTTCGTCGACGCCGGTTTCGAGGAAGTTTCGGCAGATCTCAGCCGTGGGGGAGATGGCGAGTTTTCTACCACGACGGCTGCATCAGCCGGTGGGGTAAAGGGAACCGACTACTCCGGTACGAACGTCCAGGTCGCTGGCATTGACGAGCCCGACTTCGTCAAAACAGACGGCGAACGCATTTTCGTGGTCGCACAAGGAACGCTGTACTGGATCGATGCGTCTGGGACCCCCGAGATCGTTGATTCGATGAGCCTTGAAGGTTGGGGACAGCAACTGTTCCTGTCGGGCGACACGCTGCTCGTCATGAACTCCGGCGGTGGGTACCGTGCGGAACCTTTCTTCGATGGAGGTATCGCCTCCGAGGTGTACCCGGGGAACAGCCAAAGGACGGTTCTCACCGAGGTCGACGTCTCAGACCAAGGATCAATGAAAGCGATTCGAACTCTCACATTTGACGGAACGATGCTCTCTTCCCGCATGTCCGACGGATCTGTCCGGGTCGTCGTTCGTTCCCAACCGACAGGGTTCGCATGGGTCTTTCCCGAAGGAAGTGGCATTCGGTCAGAACAGAAGGCCATCGATGCGAACAAGAAGATCATCGAGGACTCAACACTCGAGAACTGGGTTCCCTGGTACGTTCTGGAGGACCATGAGACAGGACTCACGTCCGACGGTCCGTTGCTTGGATGTGGTCAAGTCGGATACCCCCAGGACTTCTCGGGACTCTCCATGATGACCGTGCTATCGATCGACCTCGAAGAGGGTCTCGAGCCCGGCAACGGGATCGGGCTGCTCGCTGAGGGACAGACCGTGTACGCCTCGAGCGACAATCTCTATGTCGCTACGGCGCCATGGATGGCCTGGCCGATAGCCACATTTGAAGACGATGGCGAACGCCAGGACACGCTGACGACGCAGATTCACATGTTCGATATATCTGATCCCAAGGAAGCCTCATACGTCGCCTCGGGTGAGGTCGATGGCACGCTTCTCTCGCAGTGGTCCATGGATGAGTACGAGGGCACGCTCCGTGTTGTCGTGACGGACCAACCGCCGTGGGGCGGAAGGTCAGAGGCACCGGAAACGTCGGTGGTGGCGTTGCAGCGTGAGGACGAGAAGCTGGTTGAGGTCGGGTCGGTCGGCGGTCTTGGCAAGAACGAGAGAGTTTTCGCAGTGCGCTTCATCCAGGACAAGGGATACGTCGTGACCTTCCGTCAGGTCGACCCGCTCTACGTTGTGGACCTGTCCGACCCCACGAATCTCGAGGTAAAGGGTGAATTGAAGATCAACGGTTACTCGTCGTATCTGCATCCGATCGGCGAGGACCTGCTTCTCGGCGTCGGCCAGGATGCGACCGATGAAGGAAGGGTGCTCGGCACCCAGGTGTCCGTATTCGATGTGTCGGATCCAGCGAACCCGCATCGTCTTTCACGGATGACGTTCGATGACACGCAGTCGCAAGCAGAGTGGGATACCAAGGCGTTCTTGTGGTGGGCCCCTGAGGGCATCTCAGTGTTGCCGATGCAGCGCTGGTCCTGGGACGAGCGGACAGGCAAAGAAGACTTCTTCTCCGGCGCCACCGTGCTCAGTGTTACGCCGCAGCGCGTGAAGCAGCTCGGTGTGATCGAACACCCCGGCGACAGCGATTCTGAATGTGAAGAATGCGGATACTGGACGGCACCGATCATGCGATCGCTCGTCATCGGTGACACCCTCTTCACGATCTCCGAGACGGGTGTACTGGCATCGGATCTCGAATCGCTCGAACAAATCGAATGGGTGGTATTCAAGTGAATCAGCCGAAGCGGTAGCCGACTGAGCGGACTGTGGTTATCCACGATGCGCGCTGTTCTCCGAGTTTCGCTCGAAGGCGGCGGATGTGGACGTCGACGGTTCGCGAACCACCGAAGTAGTCATACCCCCATACACGTGAGAGCAGTTGTTCGCGGCTCCAGACCCGGTTGGGGTTCTCCACGAGGAAACGCAGGAGTTCGTACTCCATGTACGTCAGGTCCTTCGGCTGGCCTGCGATCGTTGCCTGATACGTACCGGTGTTGAGTTCGAGATCCTCGTAGCGGATGATGTCTGCATCTGGCACGGAACCGAGGCCGCTGCCGATTCGTGCGAGCCGGATGCGTAGCTCCGTGGCGTCGATGGGTGTGAGGATGAAGTCGTCGAATCCGTCTCTATCGATGAGGTCGCCACTCAGAGTGCGATCGAGGACGATCAATACCGCCGCGGCGAGTTCCTCGCGGATCTTCGATGCGACCGCTAGCGCGACGTCGGGATCCCTACCGATCTCGACGACCACTGCCGCCCACCCGACCTCAGGCTCCTTGGCTCCGGCATCGGAAACACCGCTCACCGGAACAGGACGAAACCCGGCGCTCAACAGCGCCCCCGTGAGGGACGGTGACGAGGACTCGGGGAACACGGCCACGTATGCCGTTGGAGACGTCATAACACGGGGAGGTACTGCTCGAGCTCGAATCGAGAGACATGCTGCTCGTACCTTGCCCATTCGCGTTTCTTGTTCTTGAGAAACCACTCGAACACGTGGTCACCGAGTGCTTCTCTGACGAGTTCGGATCCCTCCATGGTCGCGATCGCTTCGCTGAGGTTGTGAGGGATGTGTCGTACACCTGCATCGCGTCGCTGCGTCGGCGACATCGCGAGAACATCGGATCCCATTTCCGGTGGCAGCTCATAGTTGTTTGCGATCCCAGCGAGACCCGCCGCGAGGATGACCGACAGGGTGAGGTATGGATTGCACGACGCGTCCGGGGACCGGTACTCGATCCGTGTGGAGTCGATCTTGCCCTTCTTCGTTGCAGGTACGCGCACAAGGGCGCTCTGATCGTTTCTTGCCCACGTTTCAAATACCGGGGCGTCGAATCCGCCGACGAGCCTCTTGTACGAGTTCACCCACTGGTTCGTTACTGCTGTGAGTTCCGAAGCGTGTGTCAGAAGCCCGGCGATGAATCCGCGCGCGACCTTCGACAGTTCATACTCTCCGCTCGGATCGTGGAACGCGTTCTCGTCTCCCTGGAAGAGTGACAGGTGGAGGTGCATCCCTGATCCGTCGACAGATTCGAGCGGCTTTGGCATGAACGTTGCGTAGATGCCGTGTTCCGTTGCGACCTCCTTGACCGTGAGGCGCGTGGTCATGATCGTGTCCGCCATCGTCATGGCGTCTGTGTGGCGTAGGTCGAGTTCGTGCTGCGATGGTGACACCTCGTGATGACTGAAGACCACGGGGATGCCGAGTTGTTCGAGAGCGTCGATCGTCGTCCGGCGATATTCCTGAGCCACGTCGAGGGGTGTGAGATCAAAGTACCCGCCTTTGTCCAGAACCTTGGGTTCAGGCGAGGAGTCCTCGAAGTAGAAGAACTCGACCTCGGGAGCGACGTAGAAGGAGTATCCGAGCTCTGCGGCGCGCTTGACGTTCTGACGAAGAACGTACCGGGGGTCTCCAGGGAACGGCTCACCGTCCGGCGTGACGATGTCGCAGAACATCCGTGCCACCCCTGCGTCGCCTCCCTTCCATGGCAGGATCTGAAATGTTGACGGGTCGGGTCGTGCAAGCATGTCCGCTTCGTAGGACCTCGAGAACCCGTCGATCGAGGAGCCATCGAACGAGATCCCCTCCTCGAGGGCGATGTCGAGTTCGGCCGGGGTGATCGCAAAGGATTTCAAGAACCCCTGTACATCGGTGAACCACAGTCGGATGAAGCGGATACCGCGCTCCTTGACCGTGCTCAGCACGTATTCCATTTGTCGATCCATCGGACTCTCCAAGTTCGTTGTGGTGCCATCGTATTGAATCTGGGCGAAAGCGCCAGACGTGAACGCGCATGTAACACAGCGTTCATACTGCAGTTACCGATATGAAACGCCTTTGCACCATCCTTGAGAGATCAGGCGCTCCGCGCCGCCCACACACGAAACCTGCTGAGAGCGAGGACTCATGCCGTATCGCGCTGAATACATCTGGATAGATGGCCGCAAACCGACTGCTCTACTGCGATCCAAGACCAAGATCGTGGCTGATGGCGAGCAGCCACCCATCTGGGGTTTCGACGGCTCGTCAACGGAACAGGCCCCCGGAAGTAACTCTGACTGCGTGCTGCGGCCCGTCAAGGTCGTTCCGGATCCCATCCGTGGCGATGGTGACGTTCTCGTGATGTGCGAGGTTCTCAACACCGATATGACGCCACACGAGTCCAATACCAGGGCTGCCGCCGTCGCGGCGCTGGAGAAGTTCGGGGATCAGGAACCGTGGTTCGGTCTCGAGCAGGAGTACACGTTCTTCAAGGATGGTCGCCCGCATGGTTGGCCCATAGGCGGATTCCCCGCCCCTCAGGGTGGGTACTACTGCGGTATCGGCGCTGACGAGATCTGGGGTCGCGACATCGTCGAAGATCACACCTGGGCATGCATGGAGGCCGGGCTTGCGATATCAGGGACGAACGCAGAGGTCATGATCGGTCAGTGGGAGTTCCAGATCGGCCCTGTCGACACAGTCGAAGTCGGTGATCAGCTCTGGCTTGCAAGATGGTTGTTGTATCGCATTGCTGAGGACTACGACATCTCCGCGACGTTGAACCCCAAACCTGTGAAGGGTGATTGGAACGGTGCAGGAATGCACACGAATTTTTCCACAAAGGCGATGCGTGAAAGCTGGGATCCGATCATCGCGGCTTGTGAGGCCCTTGGCGAAAAGGCCCAGGAACATGTCGCGGCGTACGGGGCAGGCATCCAGCAGCGCCTGACGGGTCTCCATGAGACCGCTCCATGGTCGGAGTTCAGTTACGGCGTCTCAGATCGTGGCGCCTCCGTCCGGATCCCGTGGATGGTCGACGTCGACCGGAAGGGCTATATCGAGGACAGGCGCCCGAATGCGAACGCGGACCCCTATGTCGTGGCGACTCTGATCACGGAAACGGTGTGCAGCAAGCTGGCTTGAGGAACAAGCTGCGGCGTGAAGAGGCTGACAGCCAACAGCTCACAGCCAGATCACGAAACCGGAAACGGTTGTGATCACCCTGTGCCGGGTGTGAGATCTCTGACGACGTCGAGCTGGGTGGAGAACGCGATGGTCGCGTCGTTGTAGGCCTGGACAGCCGCTCGACGCAGAGTGCCATCATCGGGAGCGAGCAACCCGGCAATGACCGCATCCGCCTGGGTAACCAGTTCTTGTGAGGCAGTGATGGTGTCAGGCCATGCCGGCTGATACGGATCTGGCACCGTGGTCGCTGCGACCTGATCGGCGAGTTTCTGTGCGTCGTCACGCACGGCCGTGAAACCTGTTTCTGCTGCGTGGAGGTCGATCTCCTTCGCTTCCCACTGTGAGTTGACACTGTTGAGCTCGACGAGCAGGTCAGCTGCGAGTGCCTCGAATCGATCAACCTCCGCGAGGAAAGCGAGGATGTCGTTTGGCAGCGTCGAAGTCGTCGTCGGTGCAACGGTTGTGGTCGTTGTTGCTGGAACTGTGGTGGTTGATGACGCCGAGACATCGGCCGCCGGCAAGGCGTTCACGAATACGTAGGTAAAGCCGATCAGCGCGACGATCACGATAGGGAGTATCCAACGGCCTGGCTTGGGATCCTCTTTGCTCACGCCCGAGAGCTTAGGCGGTATCGGCAGAACAGGGCATCTTCGCTACGATGGCTGGCATGGAACTCGACAGGAAGGTCGCCCTCGTCACCGGCGGCGCGGTCAGGGTCGGTAGAGCTATCAGTCTTGCGCTTGCGCGCGAGGGCGCTGACATCTATATCCACTACAACCGCTCCGAGGCACCTGCGGCGGAGCTCCGAGACATGATCGTCGACACGGGAGGCACTGCGGCGATCGGTTCGGGCGATCTTTCGAGCCCAGAGGCCGCACACTCCATCATTGCCGCAGCTACTGAAGCCCTCGGGCCAGTCTCGATCCTCGTCAACAGCGCATCGGGATTCCCGACCGACTCGATTCTTGATGTGACGGTCGAGCAATGGCGTAGAACAATGGATCTCACGCTTGGCTCTCCGCTATTTCTGATACAGGCCTTTGCGAAGCATCTTGGTGACGAAGCCGAGGGTGCGGTCGTCAACGTCACCGATGTCAAGACCCAGCGGCCGTACCTGGAACATGTTTCCTACATGCTCGCCAAGGGCGGCGTCGACACTCTTACCAAGGCAGCCGCACTTGCGCTCGCCCCGAGGATCCGTGTCAATGCGGTTGCTCTCGGGGTGATATTGCCACCGCCGGGCGAGACGGAGGAGTATGTCAACGCCCTTGCGGAGGACATCCCGTTGGCGAGAGCTGGAGGTGCCGAGGTCGTCGCCGATACCGTGGTGTACCTCGCAAAGAACGATTTCGTAACGGGAGAGATCGTTCGGCTCGATGGCGGAGCGCATCTGGTGTAGGGGCGTCTTCGGTCCCCCCTGAAGGGAGGACCGATCCGTCATCCGTCATCCGTCATCCGCAATCCGTTTATCTTCTTGCCATGGACCGCGTGCTCATCAAAGATCTGACTGTTTCCGGGATCATCGGGATCAATCCCGATGAGCGGATCAACAAACAGGACATCTGTGTGAACGTTGCGATGTCCGTCGATATATCCCGGGCGGCGGTCTCGGATGACATCGCGGACGCTGTCAACTACCGCACGATCACCAAGCGGATCATCGCTCATATCGAACAGGGTGAGCCGATGCTCGTCGAAAGGCTCGTCGAGGAGATCGCGGAAATGTGTTTGGAAGATGTGCGGGTGAAAGAGGTTGAAGTGACCGTAGAGAAACCCGGTGCATTGCGATATGCCCGCACAGTGGGAATCAGCATCGTGCGTTCGCGTACCGAACTCCCAAAGTAGGAGACTGCATGGATGACACAACCCGCTCGGCAACAGCCGTCATACTCGCAGGCTCGAACGTGGACAAAGAACGATGCATCCCAGAATCGATACGGCTGATGCGCAGGCATCCCGGCATCAACGTCAAGTCCGTGAGTTCATGTTACGAAACCTCGCCGGTCGGTGGCCCAGCAGACGCGCCCGACTTCTTCAACGCCGCAGCGCTTGTCACGACGGAACTCGACCCCGAGCAGCTAAGGGCAGAACTGCACGAAATCGAAAGCACGCTCGGTCGGGTACGGACAGACGACCCGAACGCTCCTCGAACAATCGATCTCGACGTCGTGCTCTATGACGACCTTGTGAAGGATTTCGACGGTTGGACTCTTCCAGATCCCGATCTGGAGACCCAACTGCATGTCGCGGTGCCCGTCGCCGATGTTGCTCCACGGTGGGTGCACCCGGCTTCGGGGCGAACAGCGGCGGACATCGCCGCAGAACTAGCAGCGGAAAAACCGGAGGGAACTCCCAAAATGGCAATCAAACTCAGTACGCCCTATACGGCTCGTGCGATCGAGGATTTCGATGACGTCGAAAGTCCGTACGCCCCGCGGCTCGAGGAAATCGTTCGCGATCAACTCATCGAGCTCGGTGAGGATCCAGACCGCGAGGGTCTTGAACGCACGCCGCTGCGGGTCGCCAAGGCTATGGACTTCCTCACGAGCGGATATACGACCTCACTCGACGAGGTTGTGAACGGCGCGATCTTCGATGCGGAGGGTGCCTCCGAAATGGTTATCGTGCGTGACGTCGAGTACTACTCGATGTGCGAACACCACATGCTTCCGTTCTTTGGCAAAGCGACCGTCGCCTACCTACCAAAGGGCAAGATCATCGGGCTATCAAAGATCGCTCGTATCGTGGATGTGTTCGCTCGTCGCCTCCAGGTTCAAGAACGTCTGACCAACCAGGTCGCCGATGCAATGACCGACATCCTGGAGCCCTTCGGAGTCGGCGTGGTCATCGAAGGAAAGCACCTCTGCATGATGATGCGCGGTGTCCAGAAACAGGAAAGCAACATGGTCACGAGCGCCATGCGCGGGACGTTCAAGACCGACCCGTTGACGCGAAATGAGTTCCTGAACTTTACGAACTAGACGAACCTCGTCCGGGATCTTTCCGGTTGGCTGGCTGAGATGGTCGGCTACCGTTGCGGCATGACAATCGACCTGTTTGATCGTCCTATGCGAGATCTGCGGATCTCGGTGACGGATCGGTG
>BTQP01000029.1:0-15759 GCA_036985935.1 Acidimicrobiia bacterium
CTGCAGTTCAACTTGCCGGGACCGATCGCGTTCTTCCCGCAGTTGCTGGCGAGTGCCGCGTACATTCCGGCGAACCCGGCTACGTTCCCCGAAGGGGAGCTGAACATCTTCCCGACACCGCCGCTCACCGGAACAGGACCGTGGATCGTCACGGATATCGTTGCTGACGAAACGATGACGCTCGAGCCAAATCCGAACTACTACGGCGAAGCGCCAGGCGTTGACAAGATCATCGTCCGACAATTCGCAGACCCACAGTCGATGGCTCTGGCAGTCCAGAGCGGCGAGATCGATGTGGCGTGGCGGATTCTGGGAGCAGAATTGGCGACCGAGCTCGGCGACGTTGACGGTTTGAATTCCGTCGTAGTGCCGGCCGGCCCGATTCGCTATCTGATCATCAACCACAATCTCGAGCCGACAAACGACCCGAACGTGCGTAAGGCCATCGCTTCTGTGATCGACCGTGATGAACTCGCAGACGTGATCTTCGGCGGAGCGGTTGACCCGCTCTACTCTCAGGTGCCGCCAGGCTTCCTGGGAGCCAACGAGGCCTTCGATGATCTCTACGCATCGCCGGATCTCGACGAAGCACGTGCGTTCCTCGAAGCAGCCGGTTACTCGGAAGACAACAAGCTTGTTCTTCCCGTCTGGTATCCACCGGAGCACTACGGCGCAACGACGGCTGATGGAGTGTTGCTTATCGTGCAGCAGCTCGAGGCGACCGGCATGATCGAGGTCGAAATCGCAGCCGTCGAGTGGGGCACCTACATCGGCGCCGTTGTCGGCGGCGAGGATTACCCGGTATCCGTACTGGGCTGGTTCTTCGACTTCCCGGATCCGGAGAACTATCTCCAGCCATTCATCGAGAACGGTGGCATCGGAACGATGGTCACACAGAAGGATGGATCCCTCACACCTGGTATCAGTCAGGCATTGCTTGATCTGCTCGCAGCTTCACGCCTCGAGACAGATCCGGATGCTCGTGCAGCAATCCTTGGAGAACTCCAGGATGTGTACGCAGACGAGGTTGTGACGGTTCCGTTGTGGATCGAACCGGAGTTCATCGTGTATCGCGATGGCATCTGCGGAGACGACAGTCTGCCGAACGCAGCGTCGCTCAACATCGGGGCCACGATGGAGTTCGTGTACTCCGTGCTCAGCACCGACGGAAACTAGGTCGTCGAACGTGCGTGAAACTTGGGGGAAGGCTCCGGCCCTCCCCCAAGTTTCCTAATGCTCATTTCGTTCGACACGCACATTGACGGGACACCATGCATCCACTGCTCTTGACGTTCCTGATCT
This sequence comes from Acidimicrobiia bacterium, assembly GCA_036985935.1. GTDB lineage: Bacteria > Actinomycetota > Acidimicrobiia > Spongiisociales > UBA5794 > JAMBLL01. The sequence continues at coordinate 1,303 of BTQP01000029.1, forward strand.
TCGGAATACCCGCGGCGATCGGGCTGGTGTGGGTTTTCGTGACAGGAAGTCCTGGACTTCGCTCGTACATCACGACACGGGTGCTGCTGACGATCCCGATGATCCTGATACTGGCGACCGTCGTCTTCTTCGTGATGCGGGTCCTCCCAGGCGATCCGATCGACTCAACACTTGGGCCGAAGGGCACTGCTGAGATCAAGGAGCGGTTCGCCGAGCAACACGGGCTGAACGATCCAATCCTTGTTCAGTATGGCCGGTTCATCGGGGATATCTTCACGCTCGATTTCGGCAATTCCCTCATTCAGTCTCAGCGACCGATCGTCGACGAACTCGGCGAGCGATTACCCGCGACACTCGAAATGGTGATTCCTGCAGCCGCACTTGCGCTAGGAATAGGCGTGTTCTTCGGGACGAGGGCGGGTGTGCGCCGCAAGAGCGCGACCGACTACGGATCGCGAATTTTCAGCGTGATGATCTACGCGATGCCGATTTTCTGGCTCGGTCTTCTGTTCCAGTTGATATTTGGCGTGTGGCTCGGCTGGACGCCGATAGCTGGCAGAATTGATCCTCAGATTCCGCTTGAGCGCGTCACGAACATGCTCGTGATCGATTCGATCATCTCTGGGAACTGGGCCGCGCTGCGCAGCGTGCTTTCCCATCTCATCTTGCCAACCCTGACTCTCGGACTCGTTCTCTCGGGCGCGTTCCTTCGTCTAACACGGATAAACGTCATCGAGACACAACAAGAAGATTACGTTGCAGCCGCCCGCGCCCGCGGCGTCAACCAAGCGACCATCACGCGTCGCTACTCCCTCAAGAATGCGATGATTCCCGTGATTACCTTGATCGGTCTCTACGTCGCGATTCTGCTGGCAGGTGCGGTCCTCACCGAAACAGTTTTCGCGTGGCCCGGAATGGGCCGGTATCTCATTCAACGCATCTTGTCGCGCGACTTCACCGCTGTTCAAAGCGTCATCGTGTTCTTCGCCCTCTTCGTTGCGGTTATCAGCCTGGCCGTTGACATCTTGTATTCGGTCCTCGACCCGCGCGTCCGCTACTGATGTCAGGACCTGCCAACACCGAGATACCCGATCCCTTCGACTCGAACCAATCCGAAGTTGGCGAGGATGCGGAGGCGATCCAGGAACAGTGGCAGATCGATCTGGAACAGGTCGGTTTGCTGCGGCGGCTCCTCAACGGGCGAAAGTGGTACGGGGTCGATTGGTGGATGGTCGTGATCTCCTCGGTCATGGTCTCATTCTTTATCGTCATTGCGTTCTTTCCGGGACTCCTGGCACCCCACGACCCGCTGGAGCAGGTCGGGCCCCGGTTTCTGCCACCTGGGGAGGTTCCTGATTCCGAGGTCCTCATACTGCGAGCAGATTCACCGATCGAGTCGCTGGAAGACCTCGCGGGCGTGGGTCGAGTCCCGACGGCCGTTGTGCAGGGAGCTCCATCGAGTGAAGACATTCGCTCGGAAGCCAAACGGATAACTGAAGAGCTCGATGCGTCGGGATCTGACGACCGGGTTCGGTTGAAGATCGTCCGACTCGATACGCTCGAGGAAGTTCTGGATGCGGTCGACTCCGCCGAGGTCGAACTCGGCGTCGGTTCGTCTCAGCAACTCGAAACGTTGATGGATGAGTATCCCGATCTGGTCATCGCTGGCCAGATCACGGGGGAAAAGGGCGGCCAATCGTTCCTGCTCGGAACAAATCAGATCGGTCAGGATGTGTTGAGCCGATTGAGCTGGGGTGCAAGGATCGCATTGACGATCGGTTTCAGCGCATCGCTGTTCTCGTTGTTCATCGGGGTTCCCCTGGGCCTACTTGCTGGATTCACGGGAGGAAAGTTCGATCGAACATTGACCCTCGTGATGGACAGCCTGTACGCGTTCCCTGGTCTGATACTCGCGATCGCGATCGCAGCCGTCCTCGGCCCGAGCATCGTCAACGTCATCGTCGCGATCGCCGTGCTGTACATCCCGACGTACTATCGAATAGTCAGAGGTCAGACATTGTCGACGAAGGAGAGTCTCCACGTCGAGGCTGCGCGTAGTATCGGTGCGAAAAAGACGTCGATCATGGGACGGTACATCTTCCCGCTTATCGTTCCCTCGGTGGCGATCATCTTTTCGGTCAACATCGCCGATGCCATCCTCACCGGTGCCGCTCTCAGTTTCCTCGGTCTCGGTCTGCCGCCGACCACGCCTGACTGGGGCATCGATCTTGCAAGAGGGCAGGAGTTCATCCAACGTGCGTGGTGGCTCATCACATTCCCCGGAATCGCCGTCATGCTTGTCGTGCTGGCTTTCACGATGCTCGGCGAGGGTCTCACGGAGATCTTCAATCCGAAGCTGAGGAAACAGTGAGCTCCGAGATCCTCTACTCGGTGCAGCATCTCGACGTTGACTACAGCACGCGCATTGGCGATGTGCGTGCCGTCGATGACGTGTCGCTCGATATTCGCACAGGAGAGATCCTTGGACTCGTCGGCGAGTCCGGTTGTGGAAAGTCGACACTGGGCAAGGCCATGATGCGCACGATCACCGTACCCGGGCACATCACGGGTGGTCAGCTCGTGTTCGAAGACATCTACCTCATGAGCCTGACCGAGAAGCAGATGAGTCATATTCGCGGGAACAAGATCGGCATGGTCTTTCAGGATCCGATGACGTCTCTCAATCCACTGATGCGGATCGCCGATCACCTGACCGAGGCGATCCGGGTTCACAACAAGGACATGTCGAAACAGGACGCCCGTGACAGGGCAATGGAAATGGTGAAGGAACTCGGCATCCGCGTCGAGCGTATCGATGACTACCCGCACCAATTCTCTGGCGGAATGCGCCAGAGAATCATGATCGCTCTTGTACTCGCCCTGAACGCATCTCTCGTGATCGCAGACGAGCCGACGACGGCACTCGATGTCATCGTCGAGGCACAGTTCCTCGATGTACTCAGAGATCTCCAGCAAGAATTCAACCTAACCATCTTGTTGATCACTCACAACATCGGGGTCGTCGCCGAGATCGCCGATCGGGTCGCAGTGATGTATGCGGGCAAGATGGTTGAGATAGCGCCGGTCGAGTCCCTGTTCGCCGACACGAAACATCCGTATACGAGGGGCCTGCTCAAGTCTGTCCCGAACATCGACGTAGACAACCAGGATCTCTACAAGATGAAGGGCGCACCTCCGAATCTCGTAGCACCACCGTCAGGTTGCCGATTCCATCCTCGTTGTCCGTACGCCGTTGCTTTGTGCTCGCGTGAGCTGCCAGAGCTGATGTCGGTAGGTGAGGATCATCAGGCCGCGTGCTGGATCTACTCGGATCGCGATGACCGACCGAGGGACGAGACGGAATGACCGATCAGAATCCACTCGTCAAACTCGATCACGTGGACAAGTTCTTTCCCGTGCCGGCTGGCTTCCTTCAAAGCATCATGCCCGGGGGCGAAAGACCCGCCGTGCGTGCCGTCGATGACGTTTCCTTCGAAATCAAACGCGGAGAGGTCCTCGGACTGGCAGGTGAGAGCGGATCGGGTAAGTCCACCGTCGGGCGGCTTGTGCTTCGCCTTCTTGATCCGACGAGCGGGACGGTCTCTTTCGACGGCGTCGATCTTGCTTCATTGAAGTCCGAGCAGATGAGAAAGACACGAAGCAGGATGCAGGTTGTGTTCCAGGATCCGCTGGCTTCACTCAACCCGCGTATGACAATTGGCAAAGCCGTTGAGCACCCTGCCCGGATCCACCTGGCCGAGCTCTCAACGCAACAGAGACGCGAGGCGGTGTACGAAGTGTTCGGCGCCGTTGGGCTCGACCCTCCCAAGTACTTCTACGACAAATACCCGCATCAGATCAGTGGTGGTCAACGGCAACGGGTGGTGATCGCCCGTGCGCTCATCACCCGACCCGATCTCATCGTTGCCGATGAGCCCATCGCGATGGCGGATGTTTCGGTTCAGGCGCTGCTGCTCGACCTGATGATGCGCCTGAAGACCGAGTTCAATCTCACATATCTGTTCATCACACACGATCTCGCGACCACCAAGTATCTGTGCGACCGTCTCGCTGTCATGTACCTGGGAAAGATCGTAGAGATCGGCGATCTGAGAGACATATTTACGAATCCACAGCACCCCTACACGCGTGCCCTCATGGCTGCGGTACCAGTTCCAGATCCCAGACACAGAAGGACCGAGCCGTTGCCCCAGGGCGAGATCCCGAACCCGATCAATCCTCCCACGGGTTGCCACTACCATCCTCGCTGCCCGATCGCACAAAAGGGAGTCTGCGACGTCATTGAGCCGGAACTGTTGCCATACGAAGGCGGCAGTCGCACCGTCTCGTGTCACCTTCGCACAGGCGGATACCAGGATCTCGATCCCGAGCGAATAGCGACTTGAGGTCGGGGAGGTTCCGCAATGGTGCCATCGTCGCCGCTGAGTCGGCTGCGGGATCGGGCCTACAATCGTCGTTACGAGCTGAACTGATCTGAGGGTGACCGGATGTCGGAGGTTCGCGGAAAATTGGATATCGAGTCGCTTGGCGCCCTGGTTGGTGCCGGCGACATTGATACCGTCATCGTCGGATTCACTGATCACTATGGACGCGTTCACGGCAAACGGGTCGATGGTTCGTTCTTCGTCGAGGAAGTCGCTGCTGCTGGAACTCATGGATGCGACTACCTCCTGGCGGTTGACATGGATATGGAACCCGTAGCGGGGTACCGGTATGCGAGTTGGGAGCTTGGTTACGGCGACTTCCACATGGTGCCGGATATGGCGACGTTGCGGGTTGCGAGCTGGCTTCCCTCTACGGCCATTGTCCTGTGCGACCTTGTCGACACCGAAACCCATGAGTTCGTGTCCGTTGCGCCGCGCTCGATCTTGCGACGCCAGATCGACAAACTGGCGTCGCTCGGGTTCACGGCCAAAGCAGCATCGGAGTTGGAGTACTACCTGTATGAAGAGTCGTATCGCGAGGCCGCACAAAAGGGTTTCAGCGATCTGACATCGGTGGGGTGGTACAGCGAGGACTATCACCTGATGCAGGGGGCACGCGAGGAGTTCTTCAACGGTGCGGTCCGCAGGCATCTTTCAGCCTCGGGCATTCCGGTCGAGAATTCAAAGGGAGAATTCGGCAGAGGTCAACACGAGATGAACATTCGGTACGCAGACGTACTGGAGATGGCTGATCGTCACACAATCATGAAGCTGCTGATGAAGGATGTCGCGGATGGTCTGGGTGTGAGCGCCACGTTCATGGCGAAACCCGAGACCGACCAGGCCGGGTCGAGCTGTCACATCCATCTGAGCCTGTGGAGCGACGGAGCGAACGCGTTCGCTGGCGACATCAACCTTGGCGACATCCGGTGTTCCCCTGCCTTCTCAGGGTTTCTGGCGGGTTGGATGGATAAGATCGAACAGCTCATGCCCCTGTTTGCCCCGACCATCAACTCCTACAAGCGGTATCAAGAGGCGTCATGGGCACCGACGAATATCGCGTGGAGTTATGACAACAGGACCGCAGGTTTCAGGGTCGTTGGTGCCGGACCGAGTCTACGAATCGAGTGCAGGGTTCCAGGTGCCGACGTCAACCCGTACCTCGTCTATGCAGGCTCGATCGCAGCAGGCATCGATGGGATCGTCAACGAAACGGATCTTCCCGAGATGTTCTCAGGTGATGTGTACGCAGCACAGGATCTGCCAAGTGTGCCACCGACCTTGACTGCGGCCATTCCTGCGTTCGCAGAAAGTGACTTCGTTCGCTCTGCTCTGGGGCCGGATGTCCAGGACCACTACACGCATTTCTATTCTGTAGAAGCCGCGGCGTACGACGCCGCGGTGACTGACTGGGAACGAGTCAGGTACTTCGACCGTATTTGACCGTGTCTAGTGGTCGTCGACGCTTCAAAAGCTCACATGAGAGGTGGTAGAGAATGGACAGGTTGATGGGAAAGGTGGCGCTCATCACGGGCGCTGGTGGCGGGATCGGTCGAGAATCGGCTGTACTCTTTGCAGCCGAGGGCGCCAGCGTGGTGTGCGTCGACCTCAACGAATCGACTGCTCTCGAGACCGTTGAAATCGTGACCCAGCGAGGTGGTGACGCCGTGGCCGTCAAGGCCGATGTGTCTCGCGACGCCGACACGAAGATGATGGTCGCCGTGGCGCAAGACACGTACGGGGCCTTGCATGTGATGTTCAACAACGCAGGCATCATGCATTCAGATGATGGTGACGCTCAGAGCACGAGTGAGGCGATCTGGGACCTCACGATGAACGTCAACGCAAAGGGTGTCTTTCTCGGATGCAAACACGGCATCCCAGCGATCCGCCGCTCTGGCGGCGGATCCATAATCAACACCGCATCGTTTGTGGCACATCTCGGAGCTGCAACCCCACAGGTCGCCTACACAGCGTCCAAAGGCGCAGTCCTGGCACTCACGCGCGAGCTAGCCGTTGTGCACGCACGCGAAGGCATCCGAATCAACGCCCTGTGCCCCGGCCCGCTGCACACAGAACTGCTCATGAAGATCCTGGACACAGACGAAAAGAGACAGCGTAGGCTCGTGCACGTGCCGATGGGGCGGTTCGGACTTGCTGAGGAGATGGCGAAAGCTGCCCTCTTTCTTGCGTCGGAGGACGCCTCGTACGTGACAGGCACCGAATTTCTCGTCGACGGTGGCATCACGTCCGCCTATGTGACTCCGGCGTGAGGTGGCGACGATGAAACGCGAGGGGCTGCTCATCGATGGTGTGCGCACCGAGAGCGAATCGGGCAGCTACGAGAAGGTGATCAACCCAGCTACGGGAATGCCAGTCGCCGACGTTGCTGTCGGGGGCGCAGGCGACGTCGATCAGGCGGTCCGCATCGCCCGTGACCGATTCTCGGCAGGCGAATGGCACACTATGAATCCGGTCGATCGTGGTGAGATCCTCATGCGGATTGCCAACGGGATCACAGCGAACCGCGATGCCCTCGCCGCGGCGGAATCTCGAAACGCAGGGAAACCCACATCCGCGGCTCTCGGTGAGGTCGACGCTGCTGCGCGGACATTCCAGTTCTACTCCGGTGCGGTCGACAAGTTCCATGGCCAAACTATCCCTTCGCGCGCAAACGGCACCCTCATGACGTTCCGGGAGCCGATCGGTGTTGTGGGTGTCATCGTTCCCTGGAACTTTCCGATGTTGATCCTTGCATGGAAGGTCGCTCCGGCGCTCGCCCTCGGGAACACCGTCGTCGCAAAACCTGCCGGCGTCACACCCTTGACGGCCCTGATGCTCGGAGATATCGCGATCGAAGCTGGTCTGCCACCCGGAGTGTTCAACGTGGTTCCCGGGCCGGGATCGTCAGTCGGTTCAGCCCTTGTCGGTCATCGCGACGTGCGCAAGATCTCGTTTACCGGATCCACAGAGGTGGGAGCCGGTGTCATGCGGGCGGCGGCGGACGACATAAAGAGGGTATCGCTCGAGCTTGGCGGCAAATCCGCCGCGATCGTATTTGCAGACGCCGACCTGGACGAAGCGGTCAAGTCATCGATCGGGGCTGTGTACGACAACGCCGGGCAGGACTGCTGTGCGAGAAGTCGCATCCTCGTCGAGAAGTCCGCCTTTGATGGATTCGTGGCTGCGTTTTCGGATCGAGCTGCGGGGCTGACCGTCGGCGATCCTGAGGCCGAGGGCACCGAGATGGGTCCGCTCATCACGCCGTCGCACAGATCTTCTGTGGAAGATCATATGCAACGAGCCGAGGATGAGGGAGCTACCAGAGTGTGCGGTGGGGACAGGCCTGGCGGGTCTCTGTCGAAGGGGAATTTCCTCACACCGGCTGTGTACGTCAACGTGAATCCGGCGATGTCAATCATGCGCGAGGAGGTGTTCGGCCCTGTTGTCGCATTGATGCCGTTCGAAGATGAACGCGAGGCCCTTGCCATCGCAAACGATTCTGACTACGGACTGTCCGGCTCAATCTGGACACGGGATGTCGGGAGGGCCCTCCGTGTGGCGCGAGGTTTCGATACCGGGATGATTTCGATCAATACCAGTTCGAGCGTGCATATCGAGGCACCTTTTGGTGGGATGAAACGTAGCGGCGTAGGACGCGAGCAAGGGATGGCGGCGCTCGACCACTACAGCGAATACAAGACGGTGTTTATCGCTGACAACTGACAGGCGTCCACGCTGGGGACCCAGAGTGTCGTGTGTTTGGCTGTTGGTTTTGGATCCATCACAAGTACGCGGAACGGACGACGCGGCACGCTCAATGTGACTACCATCGGGGGTCATCGAAACGGGAGACTCCCGTTTCGGGGTGTCTTGCCTGGCGGCAGGACGGGAACAAGGAAGTGATATGAAATATCGACTTTTAACTTTGCTCGCGGTGATCGCTCTGGTCGCTGCGGCATGTTCAAGTAGCGGAGACGACGAAGCGACTACAACGACCGCTGGCGACACCGGCGGAGGTGGCGACAGCGCTGAAGTCATAGACATTGACTTCTGGGTCGCGTTCTCGGATGAGAAGCGTCTCGGGTTTGCAGAAGATCGGGCAGCAGAGTTCAACACTGCGCATCCCGACTACAACATCAAGGTGACATCGTTCGCATCGTACAACGATGTATTCGATGCAGCGGTACTCGCTGCTGACACCGGTGAGCCACCAGCTCTCATCCACTTCTTCGAGGCTGCCACGAGGGAAGCTCTCGATGCGGTGGACGGAAGCGGTAACCCACTGTTCAAGTCGGTCACCGAAGCGATCGCTGGTCGTACGGAGATCCTTGGCGAGCCGATCGTGCTCGACAATGTGGTGAGCGCAGCACGCGACTACTACACAGTCGACGGCTCGTTCTACTCGATGCCTTGGAACACGTCGAGCACCGTTCTGTTGTCCAACATGTCGATCCTCGAAGCGGCCGGCATCACTGAGCCACCTGGGACATGGGGCGAAGTAACAGCAGCCTGTGAGAAGATTATGGGAATGGCCGATGCGCCGGCGGGATGTATCTCGTGGCCGAACCATTCCTGGTTCGCCGAGCAAGCGCTTGGTCAGCAGGGTGAACTGCTTGCCAACAACGACAACGGCCGCACAGATCGTGCAACTGAGGTCTTCATCGACTCTCCTGGAATGATCGCATACGTCAGCTGGATGCAAGACCTTCAGGATGCGGGGTACTACACGTACACCGGTCTTCAGCGTGACTGGGGCGGCGTAGACGCTCTGTTCCTTGCAGAAGACATCGCTATGCAGATCGACTCGAGCTCCGACACGCTCATCCACCAGGCTGAAGCTGCCGATCTCGGGTTCGACTACAAGACGTCGTTCATGCCGTTCAATGAGAACGTCGATTACGTCGGCAACCTCATTGGTGGTGCGACGATCTGGATGCTCGACGGCATGGATCAGGCGAAGGAAGACGGCGCTCTTGCGTTCATGAACTTCTTCTCCAACCCTGCAAATGCAGCCGCATGGCATCAGTTGACGGGTTATATCCCGATCACTGACGATGCTGTCGACCTGCTCAACAGCGAGGGTTGGTATGACGAGGCACCGAATGCAAAGGTTGCTTCTGACCAGCTCGCAGCAGCGAAGAACACACCGGCATCGCTTGGTGCGTTGATCGGTAACTTCGTGGCTATCCGCGACATCATCACGCTCGCGATCGAGGACATCCTCGTGAACGATCTTGATGTTGCCACCCGCTTGGGTGCGGCCAACACTGAGGCGAACGCCTCGTTGACAGAGTACGAACAGCTCTTCGGAGGCTGATCAAGATACGAGGAATCGGGGGTGGGGCCATTTGCCCTGCCCCCGATTCGCACGAATGATGGATTCTCAATGACACCTGGTATTGCATGCTGATCATCGGACTGATAGTCGCCGCCATCGTCGGTCCCTTGTGGGTGTGGAGAAACATCGAGAACCCGACCGTGCAACGGTACGGAATCGGGTCGGCGGTGGCGGTCCTTGGAGCGGCAGTAACGCCGATCGCCATGGGACAGTGTGGTTTCGCCGAAGAAACATCTGGTGTCGACCACTTGTTTGCTTGGGGCCTCATGGCCGGCGGTGGTTGGCTCGCGCTGATCGTTCTTCAGTCTGTCTTTGATCGTGTAGACGGCAAGACCAAGTCCGGATCGTCGATGGCCGGAGAGATCCGGACACGTGGATTCCGACTCGGGTGGTGGGTGCCGTGGGTTCTGCTTTCTCCCACGTTGATCATCCTGATCGTATTCCTCTACTACCCCGCGGTATCAACCTTCACGCTTTCCACGAAATTGACCCGACTCGGTGCGCCGAAGTCCGTGGATGTGTGTTTCGGCAACTTCACAGAGCTTCTGATCACCAACCCGTACAAGCTGGTTGCCTACCCTCTCATCGCTATCGCTCTTGTTTACGCAGCCGGTTATTGGAAGAGGCACTCGAACAAGGGATCGGTAAGTCGCAAGGGAGCAGACATCGCAGCGGTCTTTGCAGCGCTGTCTGTCTTCGTCGCCCTCTACGCGATCTTCTCGCCAGGTGGCGACGGTCAGGTCGCGTACCGCCCGGTGTACATCAATACGGTCATCATCTCCGTCGGGATCGTCTTTTTCGGGATGAGTGCGGGTCTCGCCGTTGCGTACCTGGCGTTCCGGCAGATTCGAGGCGGAGGGGTGTACCGGACCCTGCTGATCTGGCCGTACGCGATTTCGCCAGCGGTCGCAGGCCTGCTCTTCTTCATGATCTTCGACCCGACGGCCGGCATCTTCACCGCCACAATGGACAATCTCTTCGGGATCCAGGTTCCGAACTACCGTGAGAATGCAACTCTCGCCCAGATGTCGATCATTCTTGCGAGCTCATGGAAGATCATCGGCTACAACATTCTCTTCTACCTCGCGGGTCTTCAGACAGTGGCCGTCGATCAGATCGAGGCTGCGTTGATCGACGGCGCTTCGCCGTGGCGCCGGTTCACGAAGATCGTGCTTCCAGCACTATCTCCAATAACGTTCTTCCTCCTCGTCACGAACCTCACGTATGCGTTCTTTGAGGTTTACGCAACTATCGACTTCATGACCAAGGGCGCGCCTGCGGGCAAGACGTCTGTGGCGATCTACGAGATCATTCGCATCGGCGTGAACAATCGGGACCTTGGCAGAGGCGCCGCACAGTCCGTGTTGCTCTTCGTCGCTGTCATCGGAATCACTTTGTGGCAGTTCCGCACAAGCGGCGAACGTGTCAGTTACGGAGGGTCGTGATGAAGGGTCTCACGTCAGGCGTTCAGGCAAAGACCATGTTCAGGGGCCGCCGCTGGCCGTACCACATCGGGTTGACGATCACTGCACTCATAATCGCGTTCCCATTGTTATACGCGATGCTCATCGCGACACAGACGAACGCCGAAACTTATGCCATCCAGCTCACACCCGGATCGGCATTGAGGGACAACTTCCAGACGGTCTGGTTCGACAGAGACTTTGCTGGTGCGATGTTGAACTCACTGCAGCAATCGCTGCTCGTCACTGTCGGAAAGACGGTGCTATCGCTGCTTGCTGGCCTTGCGTTCGTCTACTTCAAGTTCAAGTTCAAGTGGCTCGTGTTCTTCCTCGTCCTCATCACGCTGATGATGCCCACGGAGGTCATGATCCTGGCGATGTTCCGTCAGGTTTCGGGATACGGGTGGCAGGACACGATGGCGGCCCTTGTCGTGCCGTTCCTGGCTTCGGCGACCGGTGCGTTCTTGTTCCGACAACATTTCGCCAACCTGCCGGCAGATCTGCTCGAGGCTTCCCAGATCGACGGAGCGTCGCCGATCAAGTTCCTGACCAAGATCCTCATTCCCTTGTCGTGGAACGTCATCGCGGCGATGTTCGTCATCCAGTTCGTGTACACATGGAACATGTTCCTGTGGCCAAGCCTCATCATTCGAGACGATTCCAAGCAAGTTGTTCAGTCTGCCCTGCAGACCCTCACGAATATCGATGGTTCATTGACGTTCGGCCCCCTCATGTTGGCGGCCATCATCGCTTCGATTCCTCCCGCGATCGTATTCGTGCTGATGCAGAAGCCGTTCATGAGCGGATTCGCGATTGGTCAGAACAAGTAGGGCTTCGCGGTACCCGGTACCTGGTATTTGGTACTTGGACACCGAATCGACAACGCCTCGCGATTGGCGACCTGGCGTTGCCTAGGTGGCTGATCGGTGGCCGTTGTGTTGCGTTTCTTCGATGCGGATCTTTGAGATACCTTCGTGGCTTTCGAACACGGGGATGAGCTGATCGCACTCCGCATCGGTCAGGAGAAGCGTGATCGTAGGAAGTCCCTTCCGCTGCCCGACCGCCCAGTGCCCGAGGTCCGGGAGAGGGCGCGCGACCGACGGTGCCAGGCTCGCGACGATGCTGCGGAGATCTTCGATTGTTGCTGGATCCGCGACAGTCAGACGAACGGACCATTGTGCACCCTTCAGCGTCTGTGATCTGAGCTGCGTTGAGAATCGATCTGACAGTTTGAGAACGAGCAGCACGATCACGGCTACGACGATGCCAAGGCCCCAGAGACCGGTTCCAACGGCCATACCAATGGCAGCGACAGACCACAGTCCCGCCGCCGTGGTGAGTCCTTGCACATTCATGCCTTGCCGGAAGATCATTCCTGCCCCGAGGAATCCAATGCCAGTCACGATCTGCGCAGCCACCCTTGCGGTATCGGCTCCTTCAAAGGCCTCAATCGATAGAAGCGTGAAAAGAGCCGACCCTGACGCCACCAGTGCGTAGGTGCGTGGACCAGCGTCCTTGTTCGAGAATTGGCGCTCGAGGCCCAATGTGAAGCCGATGATGGCGGCGACGAACACCCTGAACCCACCGAAGTAGGCAACAGATTCTGTCAGATTGTGGATCCAGTCAGCGGCAAAGAACATATACCCATGACCTTAGCTCCCGGTGGTGTCGGCCGATCGTCCTGGGCGGCACTTGTCCGACCTAGGTGATGACGCCCACCAGGTCGCCATTTGCGTTGGTCACGGGAATCGGTCCAGGCCCCGTTTCTTCTCGTACCGCGACAAGTGTCTCCGTCGGATCACACTCATTCACTGCGGGAGGCTGGCTGATCGCTTCGCTGATGGTCTGCCCTGGTGACACGTTCATGAGATCGCGCACCCTGACGATTCCGAGAAGCCGGTGTGCGGCCACGACCGGTGCGAACGGAAGGGCGATCAGTTGAAGTGCGTCTGCAACGAGCAGATCAGGCGAGATCGCGTATTCCGTTGGATCGAGCATCACCTGAAAGCAGCGCCCTGGTGCATCCTTTACGACAAGGACACAGCCGCGAGCCCTCGAGGTGAGGCGACTTCCGGTGCCGGTGAAGTGCCGATCGAGAAACGAACCTCCGCCGGCGCCGTGTACAAGGAGAGTGTCTCGTGAGAGGTGATCTGTTATCGAGCGCGGATCCGAGGTTTCGATCGCGATCGCATCGAAGTCGGGTGTCGACGACGAGTAGCGTGAAAGCCGTTCGTTTGCGGCGTCGGCGTCGTGCTCGGAGGCGTACGCCGTCAACATCGTCCCAGGGATGCCGAGACTGGTCGCTACCTGGGCTGCGGTTCGGACGGCTCTGGGTGTGTGGGGGCCGTCGCCGACTGCCACTGTCACCTGGTGTATCGATTCGAGATCGAAACCAACGGGCACGACGGTAGGAACGAGTAGCGAACGGGGAAAGCGTTTCGTCACCAAGAGATGTACGCGGTTGGTGACACACGATGCGTCGAGATCTCCCGTTACCCGCACGAGTTCGTGACCAAGAATCTCAGCTACGTCGCTCTGTGCGCCACCCTTTGTCCAGGCGACACGCTGGACCGAGTGCCCGCTTTCGGTGTCATGCGAGTAGAGGCTGTCGTTGTCGATCGAAACCATGGAATCGGCCGTCTGCTTCCTGTCTCCTGCTCCCAACATGAGAACGCCGAAGGGTCACTCTGAGTTCCCTCGATTCGCTATCGATGTCGACGGAGGTCTAGCCGCTTACGTCGGTTCCACCAGAGATGCGCTCGCAACGCATTCGCACGACGTACTCGCCTGGCACGCCGTTTCGCTTGCCGTACTCCTGTGCTCGATCCGATCCCATGTAGCGTCCGCCAATCTCGCTGGCCGTCACGATCAAGTCATGCGGATCCTCGCTGATCGTCACCGGTCCTTCAGCTATCACGTATGTGAACGGCGGGCTTGCATCGTCGACCGAGATCGAGGCCCTCCTTTCTCGAGCAAGGTTGCGACCCTTTATGGTCGACGAACCCGTGTTGAAGACGATTTGATCGCCATCGACGATGAACCATATCGGAGCGACATGAGGTCGCCCGTCCGCTCTTGTCGTCGCCAGATGGCCGGTCGGTGCGCCTGCGGCGATGAAATCAAGAGCTTCTCTTCGCGTGAATTTGTGCATGGGAAGAGAGTAGACGGTCGACAGTAGACAGCCAGCAGAACCGCCTGAAAGCGTGAA
>BTQP01000030.1:0-15393 GCA_036985935.1 Acidimicrobiia bacterium
GCATCGTTCACGGTGACACCGTGGTCGTTCTTGATGCTCTTGACGCCATCGAGGGGAAGGTCTATCCAGTCGAATAGTCGGGCCGGACCGATATCGCCGTTGAGCGGCGTTTTGTCCGTTGGTGTCAGCCAACCTGACGACAGTGAAGCGGATGCAGCCTTGAGCTTGTGCGACCAGCTGGCGGTGAGTTCTCCAATGTCCGACGTCATCTGCGAGAGATCTGCGAGATTCGCGACGAATGAAGAAATTGATCGCGATATCTCTCTGACGGCCAGTTCCGTTCCATTGGGTGCAGGACGTGGTTGCCAGCGTTCCGGTTCCGTAACAACGACCTCAGGTGTGAAATCGAGGATCACGGCCATGAGGTCGATTCCGGACATGCCATCGATCATGCAGTGATGGATCTTGGAGATTATCGCAAACCCGCCGTCCTCGAGACCTTCGACAACGTTCAACTCCCAGAGCGGCCGGTTTCGGTCGAGCGGTTGAGACATCAAGAGACCAGCGAGCGATTTGAGCTGTTCGGGGGTTCCCGGATGCGGCAGCGCAACGTGCCGGACGTGATACCCCAGGTGAAAATGTTCGTCATCGACCCAGACAGGGCTGCCCTCGATCGGAACGTTCGCGAGACGCTGCCGATACCGCGGGATCTGGTCGAGCCTGCCCGCAATGATGGCGCGAATCGTGTCGATGTCTACACCGTCCGTATTCGAGTGCTCTCCCGCCGCAAAGATCGCCACCGCACCCACATGCATGTGCGTCGCTCTCGATTCGAGTGCGAGAAACGATGCATCAAGATTCGATAGCCGCTCGTAGTGCACGGTCATAGTGTCTCCCCTTTGATGTCTGCACGTTCGCCAATATCCGGAGAACCGAGTTCATCGAGACTATGGCATAGATCGGTTGGCAGTTCCGAAACGATGTCGATCGGACCGCCATCGGTGGGGTGTGGAAACGATAGCTGCCTGGCATGAAGCCACGGTCGGCCGGGATCGCCAACGACACCCCGACGGCCATACGCGCTGTCCCCCAGAACAGGAGCGTCGATCGCTCGCATATGAACGCGAATCTGGTGCGTACGCCCTGTTTCGAGTGTCACGGACAACAACGTTGCGTCCCGGTCAGACCACTGAGCCAACCTCCGATAGTGCGTCACCGCTGGTCGACCGGAGCGCGCAACTCCCATTCGCGTTGGATTCTCGGGATCCCTGCCGATGGGCGCGTCGATCGTACCGGTCGTATTCGCGAACGTTCCGGCGACCGCTGCAAGGTACCTCCTCGTGATCGTCCTGCTTCTCATCATTTCGACGAGCCGGTCGTACGCAACTTGTGTCCGAGCGACCACCATCGCCCCGGACGTGTCACGGTCAAGCCGATGAACGATCCCCCACCGATCGACCTGGCCAACGCCCTCGATCTCCGGGTACCGGCTCAGGAGTCCGTTCGCAAGTGTTCCCATGGCCTTGCCGGACCCGGGATGGACGACCAGTCCGATCGGTTTATCCACGACGATGATGTCCCGATCCTCATACAGGACGGAGAACGTGACGTCTGGATCAGGCGAAAGAACTACGATTTCTGTCGGAACTTCGACGACCAACCAGGTATCCGCAGAGAGCTTCTCCGACGGTTTCACCGGGACACCGCCGCGCGTTGCCCCTCCGGCGTCGATGATGTCCCTCACATGTGAGCGCGGCAACTCGAGAACCTCGGCGATCACACGATCCGCCCGAACTCCTGCCAGGTCGGCCGGTACGACGACGGTGTGGGACGTCATGACTTGCGAAAGAACGCAGAAAACAGCAGCAGCGCCACGCCGATGAACAGAGCCACGTCGGCGAAGTTATTGGTGAACACCCGGACATCGAGGAAATCGACAACCGCGCCATCGAGAAGACCATCACCTCTGAACACACGGTCGGCGAGGTTGCCAATGGATCCACCGAGTACAAGGCCGAGACCGATCGCTTCGAGGCGATGGGAGGCATCCCCGAGTGCGTAGAAGATCACTCCGATCACGCCCACTGCGATCACTGCGAGGAACGGACCACCGTTGCTGAAGGTAGAGAAACTTGCACCAGTGTTGAATGTGAGCCGAAGTTGGAAAAGGCCATCAATGATGACGATCGGACCGTCAGAAAGGGAATTGACAGCCCAGGCTTTCGAAAGCTGATCAACCGCAAGAACAACAACCGCAACCGCAACCGCAAGCTGCCGCGTGCTCAGCCTTTTCTGGCGGCTTCTACCGTCGTCGTCGCGTACGGAATCGCTTCCAGTCTCGCCACTGGAATCGGTTCGCCTGTCACTTCGCATATTCCGTAGAGACCCTTCTCCATCCGGTCCTGGGCGTGTATCACCGCATCGAGCAGGTCCCTGGCGTTCTGAACCATGGATCTGTCCGTCTCGAGCTCGACGGCGATCGCGCCGCCGTCAACATTGTCGGGGTCCGGACTTCGGTCCGCGGGACCCTCGGCCACCAGGGCTTGTTCGCGGTCCTTTTCATGGCCACGAATTATCCCTTCAAGTCGCTCGCGCTCACCCTGAAGCCTACGCTCGAGCTTCTTCAGCGTTGACGGTGCTAACTGTCTAGACATTCATCCTCCTGGAGCCGAGAATGTAGCACGCCTCTGGCTTTGTTCACGATTCGAGCAACGACTCGCACACGTCCTGGACCGTTACGCCCCACAAACGCAGCGTCTTCGTGCGGGACGAGGCACCCGAGACGATCTCGGCGAGCTCAGCACCGGTGACATCCGCGAGCAGCTTCTCAACCGCTCGATTCGCCTTCCCGTCTTCGGGAGATGCCGATACACGGAGTCGGATGCGGTCGCCATGGCGACCGACGACGTGGGTGCTCGATGCGTTCGGCACCACGAGCACATCTACCGTTACCGCCTCGCCTGACATCCGGATCGCGTCGTGTACCACGACAGCACCGTACTGTTGTCCAGCATCGCGGTCAGGCTGTTATCTTTACGACAACGCATTGAAGAGGACGGACCTCACGGGTCGACAGGTCACAGCGAGCGGGAGACGGTGAGAGTCCCGCACCCTGCCGATGAGGGCATCACCTCCGAGCAGCGGGAAGAGTCCCTTTTATTGGGGATGTAGAGTCCGCCGTCGATCCACGAAACGGGCGAATGAAGCGGCTGACGATGTCAGCAAGCCGGGTGGTACCGCGGTTCCCCCGTCCCGGCACCGGAAGGTGACGAGACAAGGAAACGAACGTGACAGCTACCAGCGACTCTCCTACCAGCGACTTTCCAAGAGTCAGCTCGACGGTGGATCTTCCGCTGCTCGATGCGCGGATCCTCGAGTTCTGGGATTCGATCGACGCATTCAAGACGTCGGTCGAGATGCGCGATGTCGAAGCCGAATACACATTCTACGACGGACCCCCATTCGCCACCGGGTCGCCGCACTACGGCCACATCCTCCAGGGTGTCGTCAAAGACATCGTGCCTCGCTACTGGACAATGCGCGGACGTCGGGTGGAAAGGCGCTTTGGCTGGGACACCCACGGACTTCCCGTCGAAATGGAGGTAGAGAAACAGCTCGGTGTGTCGGGCCCCCGAGAAATCAGCGAGATCGGCATCGATACGTTCAACGAAGCCTGCCGGGCGATGGTCAACAATACGACCGAGGACTGGTACGACGTCACACGTCGAATCGGCCGATGGGTCGACTTCGACAACGACTACAAGACGATGGACGTCGACTTCATGGAGTCCGTCTGGTGGGTGTTCCGCCAACTCTGGGACCGCGGATTGATCTACCGGGACTTCAAGGTCCTCCCCTACTCCTACGGCGCGACAACTCCGCTCTCGAATTTCGAAGCCAACCTCGACTATCGCGACGTGGACGACCCGGCGATCACGGTACGAGTTCAGGCTTCCGCGGACAACGGGCCGGTGCGAGCCGGCGACTGGTTCGTCGTGTGGACGACGACTCCCTGGACGGTGCCTGCGAACCTCGCGATCGCCGTCGGTCAAGGAATCGAATACACGAAGGTGACGAAACCCGACGACCACAGGAACTATTGGGTGGCTACGGAAAGGCTCGAAGCCGTGTTCGGCGACGACGCAGTTCGCGAGACCACCGCAATGGGCTCCGACCTGATCGGCACCTCGTACGATCCTGCGTTTCCGTACTTCGAGAACGAGCGCGATTCCGGCGCATTCGTTGTGATCGCATCTGACGATGTCAGCACTGAGACGGGTACGGGGCTGGTACACATGGCGCCTGCCTACGGCGAAACCGACTTCCGGGCGATGCAGGCTGCCGGAATCAAATCGCTCGTCGATCCTGTTGACGCCCAGGGCCAATTCACCGAGGACGTCCCCGATGTCGCTGGACTCAATGTCAAGGACGCCGATGCGCACCTGATCACGCTGCTTGACGAGAGCGGAGCTCTGTTTCACCGCGCGACCATCAACCACTCCTATCCGTTCTGCTGGCGCACAGGGACACCGCTGATCTACAAGGCGATACCGACCTGGTTCGTGGCAGTGGAGAGATTCCGCGAACGGATGGTCGAGGTCAACAAGGACATCAACTGGGTACCCGAAGCGATCGGGTCCAAGCGTTTCGGCAACTGGCTTGAGGCGGCCCGCGACTGGGCCATCTCGCGCAACCGGTACTGGGGGTCCGCGATCCCCGTGTGGGTGTGCGACAGCTGTGATGAACAGATCGCAATGTCATCACGCCAGGAACTCTTCGAGCTCTCAGGCACGATGCTCGACGACATCCACAAGCACTTTGTCGATCCCGTCACATTCGACTGTTCAGCCTGTGAAGGCACAATGACCAGAGTTCCCGAGGTCCTCGACTGCTGGTTCGAGAGTGGATCGATGCCGTTCGCACAGATCCACTATCCGTTCGAGAACGAAGAGCGATTCGAGCGCCGATTCCCGGCAGATTTCATAGCCGAGGGTCTCGATCAAACACGAGGATGGTTCTACACGCTGCTCGTGTTGTCGACCGCGATCACGAACGAAGCTCCCTTTCAGAATTGCGTCGTGACGGGCATGATCCTCGCCGAGGACGGAAGGAAGATGTCCAAGTCGCTCAGGAACTATCCCGATCCGACACATGTGATCGACGAATTCGGGGCCGATGCGTTGAGGGCGTACCTCATCAACTCGCCGGTCGTTCGGGGCGAACCGCTGCGGTTCTCCGAGCCAGGTGTGCGCGACGTCGTGCGTACGGTCTTGCTCCCATTGTGGAATTCGTACTCGTTCTTCACAACCTACGCCGAAGCGGACGGGCTGAGCGCAGCGGATCTCGATTCTGCTCCACCTCTCGTCGAAAGACCCGAGATCGACCGGTGGATCGTCTCCGTACTCCAATCGCTGATTGCCGATGTCAATGCCGAGATGGAGGCATACCGCCTGTATTCGGTCGTACCACCGATCATCGGATTCGTCGGTCACCTCACGAACTGGTACATCCGAAGGACACGGCGACGCTTCTGGTCACACCGAGGTCTGGGGAACGAGGCGGACAAGATGGCGGCGTTCGCAACTCTTCACGAGGTACTCACCACATTCAGCAAGGTCGCTGCGCCGATACTCCCTTTCATCACCGAGGAGATCTACCAGGGACTCGTGCGTTCCGTCGATGCGGATGCCCCGGCAAGCGTCCACCACGCCGATTATCCGGTCGCCGACCTCGCTGCGATCGACGGGGAGCTCGAAGAGGCGATGGAGGCCGTGCGTACGGTCGTGAGTCTCGGCAGAGGGTTGCGAAAGCGGCACGACATTCGCGTCAGGCAGCCGCTCGCAAGCGTCACCGTGGTCACGCGTTCACCGCAACTCAGGGCCTCGATCAACGCCCACGGGACGCTCATCGCCGAGGAGCTGAACGTCAAACAGGTGGTTGTGCACAAGGATGAAGCTGGCCTCGTCGATCTCGAGGCGCGAGCGAACTTCAAGACGCTCGGACCCCGGCTCGGAAAGGACATGAAGGACGCTGCTCAATCCATTGCCGATCTCACACACGAAGCCATTTCGGCGATCCTCGATGGTGGATCACACGACATCGACGGTCATGTGATCACCGATGAAGACCTTGTCGTATCTCGCAAACCGAGAGAGGGCACCGTGGTCGCAACCGTCGGGTCGATCTCCGTCGCACTCGACACGATGCTCGACGAATCGCTTGTCGTCGAGGGTATGGCGAGAGAGATAGTCAACCGTGTACAGGCAGCACGCCGAACACTCGACTTCGATGTGACCGACAGAATCCAGCTGCGCTGGACGAGCACGAGCGACGTCGTTGTCTCAGCGTTCGATGTCCACAGTGATCTGATCGCGGGCGAGGTCCTCGCGACCGATATGTCGCGCAACGAGTCGTCACACGCGGACGTGATGGAGCTCGCGGGAGAACTGGTGCAGATCGAGCTCACACGGATCGGCTAGACCATGCCCTCCAAATCGCTCACCCGGGGAGCAGGCTCGAAAGTATCAGGAGACCCACGATGAGGATCAATGGTGAGAGGTCAAGCGCGCCTCCACCCATCCTCACCGGTGGAACGACTGCCCGTATGGGTTTCAGCATTGGTTCGATGATGCGGGACAGGAAGTCGTACAACTTGCGTATCGGATGATCCCACGGCACGCGACCGAACGTCACGACATAGGACAGAACGATCCACGCAAGAAGCGCTAACTGAATGAGCTGAATCAGTGACCGGACGATCCCCACGTCAGATAGTTGAACCGAAGAGGCCGAGTCTCGAGAGGCGCTCCTGCTCACCGACACCAAGGGAGGAACCCGTCGGAGTTACAAGGATGACTCCCTGGGCGGTCTTGGACATCTTGCCCTCGAGTGCGTAGGTCAGGCCCGAAGCAAAGTCGACGATTCGCCTCACCATCTCGGGCTCGGTACTTCGCAGATCGAGTACGACGGTGCGCCCCGCTCGAATCGAGTCAGCAAGCGTCTGGGCATCAGAGAAGTTGCGGGCCACGATGATCTGTGATTCCGGCTCGATTCGCCGTGTCGGCATGTCCGCGGTGGACATCGACCCGGCGCTCGGATGAATGTACACGCCAGCCTCAGCATGGGCTCGATCCCCGGAGACACGGTTCGCCGTCGAAGCGGGTGGCTCGACCCTTCGACCTGCGATCCCTGCGCCTGGCGGGCGAACCGATGCTACGGACGACTCGTACGGTTCGAGTGCCTGTGTCGGCTGATTGGTTTGTGAGACGACGGGTCGTGCGTCGCCGACGAGGTCTGGTGAATCGGCAACCGACTCGTCTTCATCGACGAGTCCGAGATAGAAGAGGGTCTTGTTCCACATTGATGCCATTGCGTCGTTCCAACCTGTCGTCAGTCGAGACCGTTGTTCGTTGCTTCAAAGATAGCCCGTCCTACGCGAATCATGGTCGCACCTTCTCTGATCGCAACTTCGAAATCGTTGGACATTCCCATCGAGCATACGTCGATAGAGTCACGAGTGTCACGGTAGCTCTCGAAAATCGAACGGAGCTTGGAGAACCATCTGGCAGACGTCTCAGGATTCGCCGCAAGGGGCGGGATCGCCATGACACCGCGCACATCTACGCCGCGGGAAATGAGGTCGTCGAGAACCTGCGATGCATCGCGCGGATCGAACCCCGACTTCTGAGGTTCACCGGCGAGGTTGAACTGGACGAGAGCCGATCCTCCGTGACTCGCAACCCAACGATCCGCAAGGGACAGGCGGTCGAGCGAGTGCAACAACCCGGCAGCGGATGCGACGTACCGAACCTTTCGTGACTGCAGCGGACCGACGAAGTGCCACTCGATATCGCCGGGAAGATCTGAGTCGAGCCTCGATTGGAGGCCTTGCTGACGATTCTCTCCAAAGATCCGTTGTCCCGCATCAAAGACTGCCATGACTTCAGCATCAGACCGCTGCTTCGATACCACAACGAGGACGATGTCGTCGGTGGAACGCCCGGAACCCCGGGCTGCCCCGGCGATCCGGCGCTGAACGTCGATCAGTCCGCCGGCATCCATACAACAGTCACCTGCCTGTCGGGCGTTCCGTCTTCTCGATACGAAGCCATGGCAGCTTCCTCATAAGTGCACACCTCGGTGTCCACGACCGGGATCCCATCGAGTTGGTCCCGGATGGCACCCGCAAGATCCGCACCGTTGGTTCCCGTTCGGGTCTGACTCGCAAATCCACCGATCGCATCGTTCACCTCGATTCCGACTTCGTAACACGAGCCGCAGATGTGAGGCCCCAGAATCGCACGGCTCGGCGTGTCATCGAGCGCACGCATTGTTTCGACGGCACCACGCACGACACCGCTAGCGATGCCTCGCCAGCCGGCATGCGTGAGCGCCCGGGTCCGTTCGCCGATCAAGACCACGGGAACGCAGTCGGCGGTTGCAATGACGATCGGCAGGCCCACGCGTTGTGTGATCAACCCGTCGGCATCCCCGTAGTGCACCGGCTCGGTAGCAACAACGGTCCGGTGGCCGTGGACCTGGTGAACAGTCGCCCAATCGGCGGATATGTGGAGCTCGGAACTCACCGAGAGTCGCGCGTCCCGAGACTTCCGGCCGTCTCGATGGTTCCTCGTCCCGAACGCCACCCCCCGAATACCGGGAGGAGTGATCATCCCTTGACGAATCCTGGAATGTCCATCTCGTCCGTTCCTGGTTCCTGCTCCCCTGCCGCGTCGTCGCTGAGTATCGACGGTTTGCTCCGCTCCTGCGAGCCGGGGCTGGTGCCGGAGCCTGCGGAGCTTGGAGTGAAGCTCCCTCGCCGGTCTCGATCGAATCCTGCCGCGATCACCGTCACCCGCATCTCATCACCAAGCGTCTCATCGATGACTGAACCGAAAATGATGTTCGCATCCGCATCCGAATGTTCGCTGATCAATGACGCAGCTGTGTTGACCTCATGCAATGTCATGTCCGACGGCCCCGCGATCGACAGCAGCACGCCACGCGCTCCCTCCATCGATGTCTCGAGCAGCGGACTCGATATCGCCTTCTCGGCCGCCTGTTGCGCCCGAGAGTCGCCGGTCGACATACCAATGCCCATCACTGCCGAACCAGCGTCCGACATCACGGCTTTCACGTCGGCAAAGTCGACGTTGATGAGACCCGGTGTTGTTATCAGTTCGGTGATGCCCTGCACGCCAGATGTGAGAACTTCGTCGGCCATCCGAAACGCATCTGTCACCGGTGTCGTTGGATCGGAGATCTCCAACAACCTTTCGTTTGGGATGATGATGAGCGTGTCGACGGCAGCCTTGAGCGCCTGGATACCCTGCTCGGCCTGGACACTACGACGTCGGCCTTCGAATCCGAACGGTCTCGTCACGACACCGACGGTCAATGCCCCGAGGGAGCGAGCGACCTCAGCCACAATCGGAGCTGCACCGGTTCCGGTACCGCCTCCTTCACCCGCGGTTATGAAGACCATGTCAGCTCCGCCGAGCGTATCCTCGATCTCGTCCCGGTGATCCTCGGCGGCTTCTCTGCCAACCTCGGGGTTCGCACCCGCGCCGAGACCTCTCGTCGAATCACGACCGATATCGAGTTTCACGTCAGCGTCAGACATGAGCAGGGCCTGAGCGTCCGTATTGATTGCGATGAACTCCACGCCGCCGACACCGAGATCGATCATGCGATTCACGGCGTTCACGCCGCCGCCACCAACGCCGATGACCTTGATTACAGCGAGATATGTATTCGGTTGTCTATCTGATTCCGTCATGACATCCATCCATCCCACGAAGCTTGAAATCAACCTTAGCCACAAGGTCGAGGTATCCGGGGTGCTTATTCCTCAGGCTCTACCTCAGGTTCAGGGTTGAGGACCGCCGGCCGCGATGGGGCGATCACATCGATCGCTGCCTCCGGGTCGAGTCCCTGATCGAGCAAGGCGGCGAGAACGGTCGCTTTGGTCTCCATGTCAACAGGACGCCCCAACCGGACCGTTCGTGCAGAAACGGTTGCGAATAGCCCCTCGCCCTCCGCGTAGATGACCGTATTGTCTCTGAGGTCGTCTCGAAGTGCCGTGGCAAACGCGAGAGCTCCAACGATCAATGGATCCTCGACGGCGGTACCGGGAGTCACGACACCAAGGTCGATATCGATGATCAATGTTCCAGCCGATGGCTCATTCACAACCGTCAACACGGTCGAGTCAGCCGACAGCATCACCCACCCCGATCCGGCTCGTACTGGAGAGGCCGCAACGCGCTCCTGGATGTCTATCACGATACTGCCCGGCCACTGCACCGATACGGACGCCGATGCGACCCAGGGGTCCTCCTCGATCGCCGACCGGATCGCTCCGGCATCGACGTCGATCGTCGGTGACCCGACTCCGACGCCGAGCAGGGTCAGTGCAGAATTCGGATTGGACTGCTCGGCGTTGGTGATCTCGATCGTCGAAATCGACAAGAAGGGGCTGCGCACGAGCCAGACACCGACGACGATGAACGATACGACGACGATGATCAGCAGGATCCAACGAAGACGTTTTCGTGCGCGGTCCTCTGAGATGTTGCGTCGTCGCTCCGCTATCCGTGGCTCGACAGTGGTCATTTCAGCACTTCCGTGTCGGGGAACGAACCAAGAAACTTGATCTCCGGTTCAAGTTCGACGCCGCAACGCTCCGCGACTGATGATCTGATGTACTGCACGAACCGAAAGATATCGTTGGCGGTGGCGTCATCCGCGGCAACCAGGAAGTTGGCATGGATCTCCGACACGCGAACCGGACCGAATCGCTCGCCCTTGAGACCCGCTCGTTCGATGATGGCACCTGCGTGTTGCCCCTCGGGGTTCTTGAAGACGCTGCCCGCGTTCAGGGTTCCGCCCGGTTGGTGCTGTTTGCGCCACCGCGTGATCTCCCGAAGCTCCGCTTCTAGATCTGACGTCTGACCGTGGGTTGTGGAGAAGCTCGCTTGCACGACGATGTGGTTCGACTCGAGATTCGACCGGCGATATGCCAATCCGAGTTCGTCCACCGGCCAGCGTCGAACCTCCGCTGATGAGCTGTCGAGTACGACCGCGTAGATGAGGACCTCTCCGGTGTCAGAACCGTGACCGCCGGCGTTCATCCGCACCGCCCCCCCTACAGATCCAGGGATTCCGACGTAGAACCCAAGACCAGCCCGAGCCTCACGGGCGGCCAGTCTCGCAAGCTTTGGCAAGGCAACGCCTGCCCCGGCGACCATCGACCCATCATCATTGAAAGCAACATCGTTGAAGCCGTGTCCCAGCCGTATCACCAAACCCTGAATTCCGCTGTCTGCGATCACCACATTGCTCCCGCGCCCAAGAACGGTGACGTCCATTTCGTGTGGGACCTGCTCCAGGATCTCTCTCAACTCAGAAAGCGTCGCTGGTTCTGCCATGAACTGTGCCGATCCGCCAACCTTGTACGTCGTCATCTGAGCCAAAGAGACGTCGCCCGCAACGGCGGGATGATCGATCATCGCGACGTCTCGACCGCACGAGCGATGTCATCGGCTATCGAGTTGATATCGCCGGCGCCCATCAGGAGAACAACGTCGCCCTCGCGCGCATCTGAGGCGACGAGAGTCGCAAGGTCGGCTAGGCGTGGGACGTATCTGACGTCACCCCCTGCAGCCTCCGTCGCTTCGGCGACGAGCCGACCACTCACGCCGATGATCGGGCGCTCACCCGCCGGATAGACATCCGTCACGAATGTTGCATCGGCGAGCGCAAGTGGCGCACCGAAGTCGGGACCGAGATCTGCGGTTCTCGTATAGCGATGCGGCTGGAACACGGCGATCACCCGCCCTGACGCCCCGTACGACGCAGCGGCAATCGTGGCAGCGACTTCCGTTGGGTGGTGGGCGTAGTCATCAACGATTGTGACGCCACCGACCTTTGCCCTGATCTCGTATCGTCGACGAACCCCTTCGAAGCTCGACAGAGCGTCGGCGGCGGCGGCGATGTCGAACCCGTTTCCTTCGAGCAGGGCGAGCACGCCTGCCGCATTCGATGCGATGTGTTCACCAGGCCTGGGAAGACGTACGGCAGTCGCGCCATTCGGGCCCGCAAGGGTGAACGACACATCGCCTTCCGTGTGTTCGATGTCGACGATCCGGTAGTCGGCGGAGTCGCTGAATCCGTAGGTCGTGACGTCCGTTCGTTGCTCGAGACGGCGTACACCTGCGTCGTCGACACAAGCCACGACAGCGCCGCCTATTCCAGCCGCGACCTGTGCGAAGGCATCCTCCAGAGCAGCAACAGATCCGTAGTGATCGAGGTGGTCTGCCTCGATGTTCGTCACGAGCAACGAGTCGAGATCGAGATGTCTGAATGTGCCGAACGCCTCGTCAGCCTCGAGCAGCATGATCTCCTCAGCCCCGAGCGATGCCCCGGTGTTCAGTCCGATCATCTCGCCCCCGACGAGAAACGTCGGGTCATGCCCCGACCCTCTCAACGCAGTGACGGCAAGAGCGGTCGACGTCGTCTTTCCGTGTGTTCCCGCAAAGCCGATCGTTCGTCGGCCGCTCGTGAGATTCCTGAGTAACGCAGGTCGACGCCAGACGACCACTCCGGCAGCGGTGGCAACGGTGAGTTCAGGGTCTGAATCCGGAACGGCTGAAGAAACGACCATGAGTTCGACGTCGGTTATGGCCTGTGGTCGGGAACCGATCCACGTTCTGACCCCCACGTCGTTCAAAGAATCGAGCATCCTGCCGGGCTTGAGATCGGACCCTGACACATCGTGACCGAGTTGGCTGAGGAGTTTCGCAAGGCCCGACATTCCAGCGCCTCCGACACCCACGATATGAACTCTCTTGGGGATGGTCGCTGACTCAGGCATGAAGTACCGCCACGGCTCGGTCTGCGATGATGCCGGCCGCCTCGAGATGCGGGGCGTTGGCCAAGGCATCCGACATGTTCCGCAGCCTTTCTGCATCGCCGAGGAGCGCTACAACCGTCTCAACGATTTCCTGAGGGTGGCCTTGATCGATCGTCTTCATGCCGCCCGCCGCGACCGCGTCGGCGGCGTTCATCCCCTGGTATCCACTGCCGGCCGGTAGCGGCACGATCACGGCGGGGGTCTGTGTCGCGTGCAGCTCTGCAATTGTCATTGCTCCGCCGCGGGCGAGAACAAGATCAGCCGCGGCGTAGAGCATCGGCATATCGTCTTCGTATCCCTTGACGATCCACCCGTGGGTGCCGAGCGACAATTCGAGGAACCGGGCCTCGTGGGTGGGCCCGCACACATGAATGATCGTGTAGTCGCGATCCGGCGCCTCCGCGAGGGAAATGACTATCTCGTTGAGGGCCGCAGCGCCGAGGCTGCCACCGACAACCGCCAGTACCGGCGCATCTTCGCCAATCCCCAGACGGCTTCTCGCGTCAACGCGAAGGTGGTCCCGATCGAAGTTCTCAAACGAGGCTCTCAAGGGGCTGCCGATGGTGTGCGCCATCGGCAGCTTCTTCTTCGCTGGAGCGAAGGCCGTGTACACGGTGTCTGCGCGACCGGCGACCAGACGATTGGCGATTCCCGGGACCGCGTTCGCCTCATGGACGATCAACGGAATCTTCGAGCGTCGGGCAGCCAGAGCGGCCGGCCCCGCGACGTATCCTCCAAATACGAGCATCACGCCGATATTTCGCTCTCGTATCGTGTCGACGATGACCGAGCGCGCTGAGCGGATCTTCATTGGAAGTTTCACGTTGTCGAACGACACGGAACGCCTGATTCCATGGATGTCCACTTCCACGAATTCGTATCCAGCCTCAGGCACCACGGCCGCTTCCATTCGATCTCCGCCGAAGAAGGTGATCTCGTCCCTTGGTGTGCCCCGTTCAACGAGCTCGTCCGCAACGGCAAGCGCGGGATACACGTGACCGCCAGACCCGGCCGCAGCGATCCCGATCGTCATGTCCGGCTGTCCGCACCAGGTGCCCTGGCGATGTTGAGAAGCACGCCGATAGCGAAGAGGTTCACCAACATCGCATTGCCTCCGCTGGATATGAACGGCAGAGGAACTCCCGTGATCGGGAGGACAGCAACTACGCCGCCGATGTTGACGAGTGCCTGGATCGTCAGCCACGACACAATGCCGATCGACAACAGCCTGCTGAATCTGTCGGGAGCGCGGTACGCGATCGACACGCCGACGGCCGCAAGAAGTGCGAACAACGTGACCACGATGATGGCACCCGCAAAACCGGTCTCTTCACCAATGATCGCAAAAATGAAGTCAGTGTGAGCGTTCGGTAACCACGACCATCGAGCGCGGCTCTGACCAAGACCAACGCCAAAGAACCCGCCAGTACCCAGGGCGACCATGCTTTGTACCGCCTGAAGACCCGATCCCTGGGCGTAGTCGAACGGATTCAGAAAGCTCAAGAGTCGTGTTTTGCGATAGTCAGCGGACATCGCTGCGATGGTCATCGCAAGCGTTCCAAAGGCGCCGAGGGCGAATACGAAACGGAGCGGCACCGTGGAAGCAGCGAGGAGGATGAACGCCGGAACCACGATCAGCAACATGTTCCCGAAGTCGGGTTGCGCAAGCAGGAGAATCGTCACAACCGACAGAATCGTCCCTACCGGAACAACGACGTGGCGAAACTCTCCAAGAAGCTTGTGTTTCTTCGTCAGAACGGCGGCCAAGAGGGCGAGAGTTGCGAACTTTGCGAACTCGGCGACCTGGATCGTCACCGGGCCGACGACGATCCAACGCCCCGCACCACCCCGCACATCGCCGATGAGAGCAGTCAATATGAGACCGGCCACGACAGCCAGGTACGCCGGGAGTGCGATCCGCTGCCAGAAGGTGTAGGGAACGAAGGCCGCGATGACGAGCGCACCAAGACCAAGCCCGACCCACATCACCTGTCTCCTGAAGAGTTCGAACTGTTCTGATGTCGACGAGATCGACACCACTGATGATGCGGAAAGCATCGCGCCGAGACCGATGATCACGAGCATCGATACGATGACAAGAAGGAAAGCCGACCGCCTGCCGCCTGCAGATCGTACGCGGGCGAGCGTGCGAGCATGGGCCGGTGCCTGTCTTTTTGTCGCCGTATCCGTCATACGCCAATCCCTTCGAAAGATCCCACCAGGGCAACGAAGACTTCGCCGCGCTCGGCATACGACGAGAATTCGTCGAAGCTCGCACACCCCGGTGACAGCAACACGGTATCTCCTTGCACCGCAATCTCCCTGGCTTTCGCTACGGCGTCCTCGAGCGTCGGCACGACATCGACCGACGCGCGTGCCAACGAAGCGATCTCCGGGCCCGACTCTCCGAACGCGATCAGGCGGATGGAGGACGCAAGATCGGCGATCGGCGTGAGGTCGATGTTCTTGTTGCGGCCGCCAGCCAGGAGAACAACGGAGGGATACGCACCCACGGCTGCAACGGTCGCGTGTGGGTTCGT
>BTQP01000031.1:0-14802 GCA_036985935.1 Acidimicrobiia bacterium
TCGGGTGCTTCGTCTGCTTCTACGGCTTCGTCGACCTCGGGTGCTTCGTCTGCTTCTACGGCTTCGTCGACCTCGGGTGCTTCGTCCGTTTCTACGGCTTCGTCGACCTCGGGTGCTTCGTCCGTTTCTACAGCCTCGTCGACTTCAGGCGCATGATCCGTTTCGATGGCCTCGTCGATTTCGGCCGGGTTCGGGATGTGTATCCCGACGATTCCAACGGTATTGGCTACGGCGGTTTGAGCCGATTCTGGAAGGTTGCCGGTCGCTGCGAGCGATCCGCCCGTCGCGGCGAGGGCCATCGATCCTACGAGGATCTTTCCGATCAGGCTCGTTGTTAGGAAGCTGAACACTGTGCGTCTCCTTGGTATGCGGCGACTCGTGGGCGTTGAAGCTGGCCGAGCCACCGGGGCTGGTACGTTGAGACGAGCCTGTTCGACCGCCGCTGCAATATGTTCAGCTGCCCGTTCGGGGGTCGGCCAGCCCGTTGCCGAATCCCGGAGGTCTGTGAGCATGCGGCCGAGAGGGTTGTCAGGATCCGGGGATCCAGTGATCATCGCCTCGAGGCCTATGTCAGAAGTGTGGTCTTTTCTCATCTCGTCGTAGTCACCCCCGGAGTGCGTCATTGGGTTACGACCTCCTGCGAGATTTCTTTTCGGAGGCGCAGAAGGGCTCGACGCGTCAGCTGTTTGACCGCTCCCGCACTCGATCCCATGATCTCGGCGGTTTCGTTGACGCTCAGATCGGCGACGAATCGCAGAGCAACGACGCTTCGTTGCTCTGCCGTCAACACGGACAGCATCGCCATCGACGTGCTCGATCCAATCGCATCAAGGGCGACGCTTTCCGCAGAGGGACTCCTTCGACCATCATCGATAGGTGTACTCGTCAGGGTCTCGGGCTTGCGGGCGAACCGACGCCTGTGGTTGGAGAGTCGATGGTGGGCGATCATGAATACCCACGACTGGAAGGATGAAGCATCACCTTCGAAGGTCGACAGGTTGCGGGCGAGTTGAACGAACGTCTCCCCAACGAGGTCTTCGGGATTTGGGACACCTCGAACTCTGAAGTACCCCATGAGGCGCGGTGCGACGATTTCGTAGAGGCGTGACCATGCCCACTCCTCGCCGATTTGTGCAGCGCCGACCACTTCGTCGAGTCCATGAAGCTCCATACCATCGCATCGGCAGAAAGATCGCGATTCTTGAGATCGTGCGATCGGTTGACCGCCGTATGCGTGCCCACCAGTCCGTGACGGCGACATGAGCGTCAATGACCGCGGCGCTGTCCCAACGGTAGGTGGTTCCTGAAACCAGGTTCAGGGTTCTTCAGCGGAGCTTCATGGTGGATGTTGCAGGGTGGTGTCAGCTGTTCACAAAGGACAGTGGCACCGGCGCCGGATGGGGCTGGGAACGCATCGAACGAAAAGGAGTATCAGATGCAAGGCGATCGAAAGATGCGCACCGCCGTTTTCACAGGCGCTGCTGCACTCGGATTGGCCCTGGGATCGGTAGGTATCGGGTTGGCCATCAATCCGACGTCACCCCCTCCAGGTGCGCCGAGCAACCAGGTCAGCCGGGTGACGGGTCAGGACGCAACCGATACCGCAGCCGAGCTTCCCGGATCCAACGAGGCGACCGAAGCCGGCGAAGCTCCGGACGCCAATGAGGCATCGGAACGCGGAGATGAGGCAACCGAGGTTGAGGATCCGTCCTATGAATCCTCGATCTCGGCGCCCGCCGACGAGGGTTCGAACGAGGCCGATGAGGGCAAGTCGCTCGAATCCCTGGCGACGGTGACACCAGAGCAAGCACGAGAAGCCGCCTTGACGGCGGTGTCGGGCACGGTTGGTGAAGTTGAACTTGAGAACGAGAACGGCGCAGTCATATACAGCGTCGAGATCACAGACGCCTCGGGTTCGAGATTCGAAGTGAAGATCGATGCCGGCAACGCGACGGTTCTGCACCAGGGTGCAGACGACGACAACGAAGGGTAGATCTTCCCTGTCCCCGACGCAGATGAGGCCTGGTTCCCCACCTGGCCTCATCTCGCGTTTGGTGGGCTTTTCAGGTTGCTTCAGCGGAGGTTCAGGCTCCATTTGCAACGATGGTTCAACGACAACTATCCCTATGTGGAAAGGACTGACAATGAGCAAAAACTCTCGATTCAAGAAACGTCTGTACGCCGGAGCCGTCGCACTCGGCCTCGCTGTGGGTTCCGTCGGCATCGCGGCTGCGGCAACGAGCGGTAGTGCCGATGCGACCGCACCCGCCGATGACGCAACCGAGGTGCACGAGCCGGCGTATACGGGCTCGGTCCAAGCCCCCGCCGAAGATGGCTCCCTCAGCGACGCCGACGAAGCGAAACAGCTCGAGCCGTTGGCGACGATCAGCGCAGGCGAAGCAGCAACGGCAGCGACCGAAGCGGTTCCGGGTGACGTGGGCGAGGTCGAACTCGAGAACGAGAACGGCTCTGTCGTGTACTCCGTGGAGGTCACCGACGCGGCCGGTGCACACACCGAGGTCACTGTGGATGCTGGAGACGGCTCGGTCCTGAGTCAGCAAGCCGATGACGGCGAGGACGAAGCTGATCACAACGCAAACGAAGTCGAAGATGACGACGAGAACGGGAGCGACAACGAAGCCCAACACGGCACCGAAGTCGAAGACGACTGACGCTCCGTAGCGAATCTGGCTCCAAGGCACCAACATGCGGGTTCGGGTCCACAAGTGGCCCGGACCCGTTTGTCACTCGGAGGAAGCCGCGATTGTCGTAGCCGGCGAGGTGAAGGGCATCTCGCTGTTCTTTGCGAGCATGACGGGCTCCATTGTGAACTTCTTCAAGCGGTTGTTTGCCCGAAAGTGAATCTGCGCTCCGTGTGACGAGAACTCAGTCTCATGCGATCTGTTTGGCCGTGGCTGCGATCAGCTCTGCACATGTTTCAGGCTGTCGCAGCCACGGATGATGATCAACGCCATTCAGCTCGATCAGGCGCCAGCTATCGCGCTCTTGCACGAGGCGCTGGATCTGACTGATCGGGGCTGTGGTGTCGTTCGTGCCGTGGATGAACACAACGGGGAGCTCCTCCGGGAGCGCGTTGGCTTCGGCGCGGATATCGTGGCGATAAAGCACGTTCCACAGCGAGGTCGTTGAGGACATGAAGTTGTGTTCGACGAGGTCGCGGGCGACTTCACGGGGAACGTCCCGTATGACGTACGGGAGCACGGGACCGAGGATGCGCCGTATCCCGATGCACACGACGACGTTGAGCACCATGTTGGTGAAGAACCACCCACGCAGCCTCTGCCGGAGCCAACGCACGGCACTCTTCTGGCTTTCATAGGCGGGCAGACTGAGGAGCACCAGCCGTTCGATCTGGGCCGGGTGCCTCGCCGCGTATGCCACGGCGAGAGCAGCACCAAGCGAATGACCGACGAGGACGAATGGCCCCCTGTCAGCGAGGGCCGACTCGAGAGCCGATAGATGTTTCTCGAGCGTGTAGCGAGTGAGCGGCCGGGGCGAGCGGCCAAAGCCGAAGAGGTCGATGAGCGTCGAACCTGGTGGAAGGTGCCGAGCACCGTTAGCCGCGGTCCAGTACCGATGGGTGCCACCAAGCCCGTGAAGAAAGACATATGAATGTGGCGTGCCCGTTGGCTGATCCAAGGAGTCTTGGTCGGCGATCTCGACGTCTTCGTCGGCGATCTCGACGTGGAGCGCTACTGGTTCCGCGTTCTCCTCGTCGTCGGTGCGCATCGTCGTGTTTCGCCCCGCAACCTCGTCGAGTCCATGCGCGTGAGACGCGATTTGCCTATTTCCTAACACGGCCGCGGGTCCGCGGAAAACGAATCGGGCTATGCCGGAAGCACGTGTTCTTGCGGTTGTACATGCTGAGTTTCGTGGAGCACTCTTGCGCTATGCAGACGCGTCCGGTCGGGAAACTCCTAGGGGCTCGACCTTGCGGAAGAACCCGGTACCCAACGATCTCCTCTTCAGTATTCACTGGAACACCCCTGTCTCAAGTATCGAATTTGTCACCACCGTATACCTTCCGGTCGACTGGAATGTCAAGAGAAAAATGTTTTTCGCCGTCAGGCCCTGACCGGTGTGCGGGTTCGAGTGAATATGTCTATGCCTCAAGGGTTCCCGAGCGAGTCGCGCCAAGAAATCGCTCCGTCCTGAATAGACTTGACCTTCCATCCGGATAGAAGGTATACACTTCGACATGACAACGAAGAACCACCGGCGTAGTCCGCCGGGTGAGACCCAAGGAACGAAGAATGAGTGTGAACCATCCGGTGAAAACACCCGATTCGCGCGAAATCGCCAAGAATCTCGGGCGCGAGATGGGCGGTATGCGCAGGGGGAGATCAGAAATCATTGGCAGTCGAAAACGACGAACGGTAGTCGCGATGTTTGCCGTCGCGGTGGCCTTGGCCGGTGCCGGTGTGTTGGCGGCGCCTCCGTCCGCGCTGGCACACGGTGGAGACGACGAGGCGAACGCGGTCGATCTCGTGGAGCAGGCCCTTGCGATCGTCGTCAATACGCCCGATGCTGTCGGCGAAGCTCTCGAACGTGTCGAGGCAGCTCTTGCCGAGGAGGCCGAGGAGTCGACCGGAGAGCTCGACATCGCCTCACTCGAGCTCGCGGCAGTAGCGCTCGAGACAGGTGATCTTCATGACGCTGAAGATGCCCTCGTGGCAGCTCTTGGAATCGATCCGCACGCGAATGAAGACGAACCTGTCGAGGCTGTCGAAGAGGTGCCGATCGTCCCCCTGGATGGCTCAGCGGATGCCGACGTGGTCCCGGACAGTGACCAAACCGGTGGTACGGAAGACTCCAACGACGTGGAGCGGCCCGCCGAGACTGCGGCAGCGTCAACGAGCGTGGCTTCCCACGGGCTGACGGAACGCGTCGATGGCGGATTCCGTGCTCCGACGGGGACCGGAGTTGCAGCGCTGGCGTTGGCTGGTGTGCTTGCAGTCGGCGGGTTCGCACTCGCACATTCGAGAACAGGAGTCAAGTGATGACGGATCTGAAGGCCGAACGGCCGACGAGCGACGCGACACCGGAAGTAGGCCGGGTGGCGCGATGGCGTGCTGCTACGGATGAGAGGCTTGGAATATCGGCGCTACGATATCCGGTGCCGCGCCACTCGAACACGGTCGCGTGGACGCTCGGGGGTCTGACGCTGGCATCGCTGGTCATCCTCATCGTGACAGGCATCCTGCTTGCCCAGTTCTACACTCCGACACCTGAGGATGCACGCGCAAGCGTGCTCCACATCGAGACCCAGGTGCCCTTCGGCAGTTTGGTGCGTGGTATTCACATTTGGGCAGCGCAGGCGATGTTCGTGCTCGCTCTGGCACATCTCGCCAGGATCTTGATCACCGGCTCCTACAAGCGGCCCCGAGAGGCGAACTGGCTGATCGGGTTGGCATTGCTGGGCATGGTATTTCTGCTCATCTTCACCGGATCCACGCTTCGATGGGACCAGGAGGCCTTCGAAGCAGTCGCTCACAACACGGAGCTTGCATCGTTGTCTGGAGGCTTCGGCACCTGGTTCACACCCGAATTCGGTGCTGGCACTGCACTGGTGAGCCGACTGTATCTTGCACACGTCAGCTTCCTTCCTGCCCTCGTGTTCCTGCTGTTGATCCTTCATTTCGCCCTGGTGAGACGTCACGGCGTGTCGTCGAAGTCGAACGTTGACGTCGGACAGGACGAGCCCGATGAGAATGTGCCGTTCACCGAGCATGCGCGTCATCTGATCGGTTGGAGCTTCATTCTGCTGGCGGTCCTGGTTGGGCTCGCTGCACTGACGACGACCCCTGTCGGGGCCGCTCCTGTTGCAGGAATCGAAGTCACGAAGCCGTTGTGGGTTTTCTACTGGATGTATCAGCTGGAGAACTGGATTGGAATCGAAGGGCTGATCTGGGCACCGGTCGTGCTGATACTGCTCCTCGCGGCACTGCCGTTTCTCGATCGTTCCCCACAGCGTCGGCCGAGGCGGCGCAAGTGGGTGATGGGGTCGGCCTTTGTGGTTTTCGGAGCGCTGTCTGTGCTCACGCTGATGGTGGCTTTCTCTGGTCCGGCCGCGCACCTCGGATGAGCATCTGGGGCCGCGTCGGGTACTTGAGTGAACGCGACCGGGAGGGTGCCTTCATAGAACGGTCTGTCGTCTGCGGCGTGAGCTTCCTGTCGGATCCGCTACTACTTGCAAAGGGATCCTTGTCAAGGCTGAGGGATGAGGCGAACGTTCATCCATTGGACCGCGGGCACCAATAGTGCGAACCAGAACCCGTATGCGAAGGATTCTGCCAGCCCGAGAAAGAAGGTGCCGACCGACAGCCACGTGAACCCGGGGAGCAGGGGCGCCCAGACGCTCCTCATCGCCCAGTCAGGAAAGATCGCATCCCATGCCACGCAGCCCGCAAATGACAGCGCCAGGAATCCGCCGATGACGGTCGCCACAGGCAAGTATCGGAGTTGTCCGTTCATCACCACCACCTCACAATTCGCCCCTGTGGACAGCGTAAGCCCTCCAGTCGAATGGAATGTCAAGCGGAAAACAACAGCACATCGATCAGCCGTTCGACTCGCACGACGTTGGGCGTGATCGCTTACGCATCGAGGACATCGACGGCCTGCTCATAACCGATTCGCGCGCGCAAGGCTGCATTGGAGAGGTCGGTGAGCGCGGTCTCCGGGTGACACACCTGCCCGAGTCTGACGAACTCCACGTCAGGCGGCACGAGTCCGACGAGGAGGTCCATGCGGTCACTCATCACCACCGTGACAGCCCTCTGGAAGAGTCCCGGAACATGGCCGAGGTCGTTCCCGCATCCGCACGGTTGGCCAGCATCAATGACCACGACCCGCCGGATCCCTCGCTCCAACACAGCAGAGACAGGCAGCGGGTCAGCAATGGCGCCATCCACCAGGCGTTCGCCATCGATCTCCACAGGCGGGAACAAACCCGGAATGGCTGCAGAGGCGAGGATGGCATCGATCAGATCGCCGGTGGAGAGCTGGCGTGACGTCCCCGACTTCAGATCTGACGCCACAACGGCGAGTGGAATCACGGTTTCATCGAAACGACGCACCGGTATGGATTCGTTCAAAAAGGATCGCAACGCACGGTTCGAGAACGCGGAGTCGTGGAAGAGGACGGCTACCAGTTCTCGAATCCGCGAGAGCCGGCTGCCAAAGATCTTGTCTGCGTCTGCTGTCTCCCAAAGTCCGAGCAAGGCCTCGACCCCCTCAGGCGAAGGCCGCGTCGCAAGATACGCGCCGTTGATCGCCCCCACGGACACACCGACGATGAATTCGGGGTGGAAGCCTCGTTCGAAGAGCGCTCTCGCTGCCCCGACCTGGACTGCACCCCAATTCGCCCCACCCGTGAATATGAGGCCCCAGCCCGCCTCCGCAAGAGTGGATTTGTCTAGCACGTTCTCAGCGTCTCAGCGCGTTGCAGTCCCGACGAAAGCCAAGCCAGACCGTCGAACCTCCCTCGAAGAGGTGAACAGGTCTCGGCGTCATCGCGGGTCACCACTTGTAGGCCATGCTCATACACCGGTCATACCGAGCGGAGATCGGCGGGTTATGAACCTCGCCGACCCCTCGCTGCTCCGGTCGGAGCACGACCACGCCTCCGGCTGGTCCGATCGTCAGTGGGTACCGTGTGCGATGTCGTCCGGAATCGGGCGAGAGCGTGCCACGGCCTGCTCGATGAGCTCCCAACAGGCCACGACAACGATGCCTGCACCTAGCAGCCAGGCATTCCAGCTTGCTTCTGTCAGCCCTGAGTAGCTGAGCACCCACGGCGACGCAAACAGCCAGGCCCCAAAGAGGGCTTGCAGCCATCCAGGAGCCTCGTCCGCCGGTCTGGCGAGGGCCCACAGGGCGGTTACCGACACAAGGACACCCATCGTCCAGACGTTCCTCGAGGAGTCTGAATCAGAGGCCGTATCCAACGCCCAGGGGGCGATGACGAGCCAGATGCCAGCGAGGAGCAGTAGCCAGTCCTGCCAACGTTGCCAGCGCTTTGCAGTCATAGTGCACCACCTTTCTTGTCGCACTCGTTGCGCCCTACAACCGTACGCCTTCTAGTCGAGAGGAAGGTCAAGCGGCTAGTGGCCAGATGTCCCGTTCGACTTCCTTGACATTCCATCGGAGTGGAAGGTATACGATCACATCAGAGATCAAAGAGACGCGTCAAGGAGACCTCGATGCATGTCACAACCGATTCGGCGGCGTCGCCACCACAGCACACGGTCATTGGCGCAGGTCCGGCCGGGCTCGTCGCAGCGGCAACGCTGGCTCGCGCAGGGCGGCGGGTTCAGGTCTACGAGAAGTCGCCGATGGTCGGTCACCGTTTCGCGGGCGACTTCCAGGGGTTGGAGAACTGGTCCTCATCGACAGATGTGCTCGAACGCCTCGCTCGTCTTGGCGTCGAGCCGACGTTTGCCTACAAACCTGTTCACGAGGTGACGTTCTATGACTCGGCTTTGCGGCCCGCTGTCGCCCGATCGAAGAAGCCGCTTTTCTACCTCGTGGGACGCGGTCCTGAAGATGGCACCCTGGACCGGGCGCTCTTCGACCAGGCCACAGCTGCAGGCGCCGACGTGCTGCTTGGCCAAGCAGCCACCCACGCACGCCGAGGCGACATCGTCGCCATCGGGCCACGATTCGCAGACGGCATCGCCACCGGATACGTGTTCTCCACAGATCTGGAAGACCAGGCGCACTGTGTCGTCTCACAGGACCTCGCCCCTGCCGGATACGCGTATCTCCTGGTCTGGAACGGCCGAGCGACGCTCGCCACGTGCCTGTTCAAGAACCTGGACAACCAGAAGGTGGCGCGACGAAAGACAGTGGAGACGTTCACTCGCCTCGTGCCAGGCCTCGATCTGAATGGCGCCCGACCGTTTACCGGTTACGGGTCCGTTTTCGGCACAGCCGGCTTCACCGACGAAGCAGGCCGCCTGTTCGTTGGTGAAGCAGCCGGGCTCCAAGACCCTGAGTGGGGATTCGGGATGTGGTACGCAATGGAGTCCGGCTCTCTCGCAGCCCGATCCCTGCTCGAGGGATTCGACTATGCAGAGGCCGCACGGAAGCGATTCGACAACCGTCGTGAGACAGCGCTTTTCAACCGACTGTTGTTCGAGCGGCTTCCTGACGCCGTCGTGCCGCGGCTGCTCAGGAGGGGCGCCGAATCTGCAGATCTGCTCGCCCGTCTCCGTCGACATTGGGCACCGAATGTGGCAAAGTCGGCCGTCGCCAAGGCTGTGCTGCCGAGGTTCCGGAGGGTACGGCTCGAGCGCCGCGATCGCGCATGTCATTCGCCGACATGCGAATGCGTGTGGTGCACACACGGAGAGGACTGCAATGAGGCCGGGGCATGTGGTTCTCAAGAAGTCGGTGCCCGCGCTCCCAACGAGACTGCTGAGGCAATCGCCCCGTAACCCGCCATCGCGGTCACGTATCGAGTGAGGCGATGAGCGTCTGTCGTGTTACTTCGTCGGCAGGGAAGTACATTTCGATGCGGAGGTCCGCCAGGGCGATGTCTTCCGCTGTTCCGAACTGGGCGATCGTGCTGAACAGTGACAAGATCATGTCGCCGGTCTTGAACTGAATCGGAACGACGGCCTGGAGGGTTCCCGAACCCACGGGCCAGCGTGTTCGCTGGTGCTCGACGAGCTGGTCCGCAGCCGCCTCGAGGAGAGGATCCCCTCCTACGAACGTGCTCTCAGTGCGCAGTCTCACTATCAGGTGTCGGGCGACCTCGTCCCAGTTCAAGACAGCGGCCTCCATGCGTTTCGCGTCGGTTATGGCGCTCAGCATGCTCTCGCCTTCACCCAATCCGAGTGCACCCATCATGATCCTGGCGGAGTTGTTGGCTCGAACCAGGTTCCAGTGCCTGTCGAGTGCCAGGGCGGGAAACGGATCGTGTCGTTCCAACGTCCAGTCGATTGCAGCCCGGACCTGTGCCATCTCGTCGTCGCTGAGATCCCGCCTGGAGTATGCAGCGGCAAAGCCTGCCGCGTTGAGCAGTGCATTGCGCTCGGACAACGGGACCTCGAGGAATTCGCTCAGGTGGTGCACCATCTCCCTGCTCGGTTTCGATCTCCCGGTCTCGAGAAACGAGATATGTCTCGCAGAGACGCCAGCAAGGGAGCCGAGGTCCAGTTGGCTGACTCTCCTGCGATTGCGCCACTCTTTGAGGGCAGGGCCGAACGTCGTGTTCATCGACACAGTCTCCTTCGATGAGCCGACTATACGTGGCCGTCCTGCGTCGAACACTTACCTCTCAGGTAATTGCTGACCGTCGTCGCACATCGAGATACTGGTCTCGAACCGACAAGGAGTTGAAATGGAAACTATGAAAGCGGGCATGTGGAAGAACCTCGGTGCGTGGCTCTTCATCGGATTCGGCGGCGTGATCTCCCTCGCATCTCTCCCAGCAACTTCGGCACCGACGGTCTTCCTAGCAGATGTCGTTCTGTGGCCGATCGACGGCGGTCAGGCGCTCTCGGCAGAGTCTCGACTCCTGTCCGCGATTCTCGGGGGAGTGATGCTCGGGTTCGGTACCACGCTGCTCGTACTCGTCGCAAAGGTCTACCCACGTGATCCTCAGCTTGTGCGGACGGTGATTCTGGCCGGCGTCTGGGTCTGGTTCATCACCGACAGCCTTGCTTCTATTGCAGCCGCTGCTCCGTTGAACGCCCTTTTCAACGTCGGATTCCTCCTGGCCTTCCTCGTGCCGTGGCGCACGGTTCCGGCGAACGCGCAACTTACAGTCTCGGGGTCATGAACACGATCGTTATCTGAGACCGGCGTATCTACCACCATCATCTCGACATTTCTCTCCTAGTCTTCTGCGACCGGATGATGCACCAAGGAGGGCGCACATGCGAATATCCCGGCTAGTCATCTGGATCGCGGCCGCAGGGATCGTCGTCGCGGCCTGCGGTGGCGCCACGACTCCCGCCGCTACCGGTGAAGACCAGCCAGCGCCTACCACACAGAACTCTTCCGCCGACGTTGAGACGGCGACCATGGAGTTGTCCGGCCGCATCGAAACGATTGATGCGGCGATCGAGGCCTGGCGAGGCGCCACATCCGTAGCAGAGGCACAGGCCGCTGCCGAGACGGCTGCCAATCTTGTAGTCGGGCCGAACGGACCGGGTTTCGGCGATCGCGACGGAGATGGCGTCGTCGGTGGCAGCTCGGATCTGGGCTTGTTGCCGGGGTCAGATGGAGCACCCGCCGGTCTCGCGGCTGCGCTTGAGACGAACGAGTGCGTTGTGTCCGACGTGCTGGGAGGGACATGGACCGACCCGGGCGCCCGGTGGGACGAGATGCTGTCGGCGATCGACCGCTGGCGACCTGACAACAATACGATGCCTTCACTTGCCAGCCACCCGATGCGCATCGTCGGCTGGGCGTCGTTCTCCATGGAATCCGACTCACTAAGCGAGATCCAGACATTCGGCGGTCACGCCAACATCCACGTCAAGGTCTCTCTCCGCGCACTCGACTGCTGACCTGGGTGGCACTCAGTCGCTCGGTGGCGACGATCCAACGATCCTGCCCGGATCCTTGCGCTGCCAGTAGCCACGTACCGTTGCGTGCGAGCGCCGGAAACCACGCTCGTTGAACAAATGCTTGCGGATGCGTTGCATCTCGGCGGCCTCGCCGGCGGCCCAGATACGCATGCCCGGTGTGAGCTCGGTCGTGCGGATCGCCATGGAGAGAGTCTCCTCTGTCGTCGGGCGCTCAGACGTCATGTGCCAGGTGACATCGACGTCGCGGTGGAGATCGACGCGTGCGTCTTCGTAACGGACTGCCAGGTGAACGGCGATCGGAACGTCAGGGAGCTGTTCGAGAAGTTGGCAGATCGCAGGGATGGCTGTCTCATCACCGGCGAGGAGGAAGGCTGCTGCGTCCCGGTCGATCCGGTAGCCCCGACCCGGTCCCGACACCGCAGCCTCATCGCCTGGTTGCGTTGTTTTGGCCCATGTCGATGCGATGCCCGAGCCGTGGTGGACGACGTCGAGGTGGAGTTCCAACGAGTCTCGATCGAATCGGCGAGGGGTGAATGTTCGTATGATCGCCCGGCTGCCGTCGCTGCTGAGGAATTCGTTGCCGTTCCACGCGGGGATGGCGAGGCTGCCGTCTGTTGGCAGTAGCAGCCGAATACTCGCCGCCGGTTCTTCGTTGCGAAATCCCTCGAGTTCGGCCCCGCCAAGTATCACACGCGTCATGTGAGGAGAAACCGATTCCGTCTGTCGAACCTTGAGGCGTCGAAACGGCGGTGGCTCGCGGCGGACTCGACCTATCGTCATCGTGCGACCTTAACCGGTCGGTTGTGGGGTTGACTCCACACTGCGATCGCGCGAAACATCACGCACCCGCACGATCCTCGGAGGTCTGCCTCTTTGGCTATATCCGGTTCGTCTCGTGGGCCCACATGGCGAGTTCCACACGGTTGCGGGCTTCGAGTTTGGTCATGAGGCTCGAGAGGTGGGCCTTGACGGTGCTCAGGCTGATATGGAGTTCCTCTCCAATTTCGGCATTGGTGCGACCCCGGGCGACGGTGAGCAGCACTTCTTCCTCGCGCTCGGTCAGAGGCCAGCTTGGCTGGGGCGGCGCAGGTTGGGTTGCCGTGTGGGCAAAAGTCGAGAGGAGTCGCGCGGTGATGTTCGGGGCAATGAGAGCATCGCCGTTGGCGGCCGCGTGAACTGCTTGTACCAGGAGCTCGGGGCCGGCGTCTTTGAGCAGAAAGCCTCGAGCGCCCGCCTTGAGTGCGCCGTACACGTACTCATCGAGATCGAAGGTCGTGATGATGACGATCGGCATTGGATCTTCGACCTGGGGTCCGGCGAGTAGACGGGTGGCCTCGAGGCCGTCCATTTCCGGCATGCGGATATCGAACAGACACACGTC
Source organism: Acidimicrobiia bacterium (assembly GCA_036985935.1). Taxonomy (GTDB): domain Bacteria; phylum Actinomycetota; class Acidimicrobiia; order Spongiisociales; family UBA5794; genus JAMBLL01. Next base: position 12,946 of record BTQP01000031.1, read on the forward strand.
CGGGTCCAGCTCACGAGCAAGCCTCACGGCTTCGCGTCCGTCAGCTGCCTCGCCGACCACCACGATGTCGGATCGGGATTCGAGGATGGTTTTGAGTCCTGCGCGGATCAGTTCCTGGTCGTCTGCGATGACCACTCGCACGGTCATGCGCTGGCCCCGGACTTTGGCAGAACCGCGGTGACGGTCCATCCTGCATTCGGGCTCGGGCCTGCGTCGAGCGTCCCGCCCAGGAGAGTGGCTCGTTCGGTCATGCCGATGAGGCCGTAACCCGCAGGGTTTCGACCGGTCACGACCGTGTCGCCGTCGTCGCTGACGCTGAGACGCACACTGTCGACGTCCCCATCGACAGAGACGTTGATATGAGTCGCGTTGTGGGCATGCCGGATAGCGTTTGTGATCGACTCCTGGGCGAGGCGGTAGATCGCTGCATCGACAGATGCCGTGAGCTCATCGAGGTCGCCGGAGAGTAGTACTTCGACAATCGGCGAGGTTCCGACGTTGGCGGCGAGTCGCTGGATGTCCTCCACGCCGCGTTGCGGAGCAAGGTCGGCGTGCTCGGTGTCGCGAAGGGCACCGATCATGGTGCGCATCTCGGCGAGCGTACGCGACGCCTCCTGCTCTATGACTTCCAGTGCTTCCACAGCCGCGCCGGGCTGTGATTCAGCAGCGATGTGCCCGGCCTGAGCCTGAATGACGATCGCCGAAACATGGTGAGCCACCGTGTCGTGTAGTTCGCGGGCCAACTGCTCACGCTCACTGAGCTTGACATGGTCTATCTCGCGAAGCCTCGAGTTGGTCTGGTAACGCACCGACGCACCGAGCGCGGCAGGGAACGCGAAGAATATCGCGCTTCCAATAAGCGGTTCGAGGATCACGTCGGTCGTGGAGCCGGCGAACGCAGCGGCCACGCTGTTGACTACCGCGGCAACTGTGATGAACACAAGGCCGATGGCAGCGTCGCGTCCAGAGGCCCAGCGCAGCAGCGAATAGGGGAGCAGGACCATGATCGCGGTTGTGTACAAGCCGACGGCCGGCTCCGTGACCCCGGCGAGCTGTGCCGCGGCCGTCAAGATTGTCACGGAACCGAGAGCCGCGACGATCACTGCGAGTGGGTGGGTACGTCGCCACAGCAAGGTGAAAACCAGCGCCACTCCAAGGAGGAGCGAGGCCGCCGGCCACCCGAGATTGCCACGGAGTAGTCCTTCTGCGACCGAGACCGGTACAAGTACAGCGATCAGCGCCCAATCGCGCCATACCCGCTCCGGCGGATTTGGTACCCGTGGTTCGGCCAAGGCAGACCGAATGGCATCTTTCATAGGCATCAATGCTAGGGAGCGTTGCCACCCGGCGCATCGGCCGAAAGGACGGTTCGAAACCCGCTCAAACGGCCAATGGTCATCCGACCTTTCGCCTGATGCGTGTCGTGCCGGGCTCCGTCACGATTGTTCGAAACCGGATCCTGCACATTGCAACCGGTCGTTCACGGAGGACCAAACACATGTCGAATGCTCTCTACCGATTGGGTCGTTTCGCGGCCCGCCGCCCCTGGCGCGTGATCGCTGCCTGGATCGTTGTCTCGGTTCTCGTGATTGGAGCCTCAGGACTCTTTGGCGAGGAACTCTCAGACTCGTTCGAGGTACCCGGCCTGGACTCCCAGGACGCAACGGACTTGCTGTCAGCCGCCCAATCGGACACGGCCGGGCTAACTGCCCAGGTTGTCGCAACCCCGCTTGACGACAGCGAAACCTTCTACAGCTCGCCTGCCGCAGTGGCTGCGCTGGTTGAAATTCAGGAAACGGTTGCCGATCTCCCGAACGTGATAGGTACGAGCGATCCGGTCGGTGCACTCGCAGCGGG
>BTQP01000032.1:0-14759 GCA_036985935.1 Acidimicrobiia bacterium
CATCGATCAACCCCAGCAGTACGTGATCGGACCATTCGTCGAGAAACTCGTAGTAGAGGAACGCTATGGGGTCCTCGAGCATGAACCTCGGCCACGACGCAGAAAGCGCGGGCGGATAGATGTCGAGGTCGGAGCGATCTGCAAATCTGACGATTTCCACACCCAGACATAAGCACGGTCAACCGGGAGGTGCAACGCTGATCGACTACGGCGAGGCCGATTTCTCTACAGCGCATACCCTCGCAGTAGTGTTTTGCCATGACCGGGACCCCTCCAACAGGAACAGTGACATTTCTATTCACAGATATCGAGGGATCAACACGGCTGTGGGACCGCTACCCCGATGCCATGTCCCGTGCGATGCAAACACATGACAAGCTCCTGGAGCAAACGGTCGTGGGTCACGGCGGGTACGTGTTTTCACAAGCCGGCGACGGATGGGGTATCTCGTTTTCCTCACCGACCTCGGCAGTCGACGCTGCTCTGGCGATCCAGGAGACCTTCGCCGGAGTCTCGTGGCCCGAACCGATCGACGTGATCAAGGTGCGGATCGGAATACATACAGGAACCGCGACGGAGCGGGCCGGCAACTACTTCGGGTCAGCAGTCAATAGAGCGGCACGGGTCTCCGGAGTAGCTTCAGGGGGGCAGGTCTTTGCAACCGATGCGGTGCGGTCGCTCGTCATCGACGATTCGCTTGATTCGTGGCGCTTCCGTGATCTTGGGGAACATCGACTGCGAGACCTCGTGAGAGCTGAACGAATCTGGCAGGTCGACAGCACCGGCGCACCTGCAGGCTTGGCGGAGCTCGACGACCAGGTCAAGGCTGGCAATCTTCCAACACAACGAACCAGCGTGATCGGGAGGTCGGAGGCGATCCGGGCTGTCATCGAGATGGTTCGAGAGAACAGGCTTGTAACCCTCGTGGGCGTTGGCGGTGTTGGAAAAACGACGCTGGCCCAGGCCGTAGCGAGGGAGATGCGAGATGGTTTCAGCGGCGGCGCCTGGTTCATCGATCTATCAGGCGTCGAGAACGCAGACCTTGTTGCGACATCGGCCGCAACGGCGTTGGACATCTCGCTCCGGCCGAACATGTCGACACTCGAGAGCATCTTCGATGCTCTACGGGCGGAACGGCGGCTTATCGTTCTCGACAACGCCGAGAACCAGATCGCCGCGGTTGCCGACCTAGCCCAAACGATGCTGAACAACGTTCCGGAACTCCGTCTGATCGTCACGAGCAGGGAAGCCCTCACTGTCGTTGGTGAGGCCACACACCGGGTCGACCCGCTCTCCTTCGAGAATGGCACCGAAACATCCCCTGCCGTATCCCTCTTTGTCGACCGAGTCAGTCGCGTGGCACCTGACCTGGACCCCGGAACATTCGACGATGACACGCTGCGCCAGATCGTGCAAAGACTCGACGGACTGCCACTTGCCATAGAACTTGCAGCATCTCAGTGCGAGTTGATGACACCCCGGGAGCTACTGAGCGCCCTCGAATCAAATGATCTGAGCCTGCAATCTGATTCCCGGTCCACGGCACAGCGGCACCGCTCGCTCGACGCGGTGATCCGATGGTCGTACGACACCTTGGACCCCACTACCAAGACCGTGTTCGATCGCCTCTCGGTGTTCCGCAACGGAGAAACAACCGAAGCTGCACGTTTCGTGTGTGCGAACGCTGAGATATCCGGGGCCCAGGTCACGCGATCGTTGCAGATACTGATCCGCAAGTCCCTCATCGTTCCACACCGACACGAAGGAAAAACAAGGGTCCGCCAGCTCGAGACACTCCGGACATTCGCAGCCGAAAGGCTCTCAGAGAGCGACGACGCTCGGGACGTCGCAGGCCGACACGCACACTGGTACGGAAACTGGTGTGAAACAGCACGAGTGGGACTTATCGGGCCCGAGGAAGCCCGTCATCTCGACGATCTCCTTTCGGAACTCGACAACATTCGATCTGCACTTCGTTGGTCGGGTGATCACGGAATGTATGACGTTATGGCTCAGATCGGATCGACAGTTCCGTTCCTCGTCGAATCCCGGATGCGGCCTGAAATGAGAGAGTGGATACTCGAGGCCCTAGAGATTCTGCCGGCGGACAATGATGCACGGATCGACTATGCGTTCAGCGCCGGATTGTCCACGATGTATCTCGGCAGCCTCGACAATGCGCCACAAGTTTTCGTTGACGCGACTGGCGGGCTCGAACACACAGGGCTGGTAAGCCTCTTTCACAGCTACCTCACGCTAGTGACCGCGTTCTTTCTCGGCGACACGGACACGGTTATCCGGGACAGCGCTGCAACCATCGATGCCAGTGCACGAGCCGACTTCCCAAGGTGGGGTATGGCGCTAGGCGTCGACCTCACGCTCGCCTATCACTACACCGGGGACCACGAGGCAGCCCAACGCACGATGAGGCAGGTCATCTCCTCTGCCGAAGAAACGGCTAGCCCGACGGCACTCGCGTGGGCGAGGTATCTCGAGGGGGACATTCTCGCCGAATCTGATCCGACCGCGGCAATCGAGATACTTGAGGAAGCAGTCGAGTTCGGACTCGCGGTGGACAACGAATTCACCGCAGGAATCGCACTAATCGCACTTACGTCGACAGCTGGACGGCTTGGCGAAACGGCTATCGCACTCGATGGAATGGATCGCTGCATTCGCCTGTGGCGAGGGGCAGGAAACCGACCTCAGATGTGGACAGCAATTCGCAACCTCGTCGAGATCCTCAATAGGATCGGCATGGACTCGGACGCGTACGTTCTGCACTCAGCCGTCCTCGCCGATGTCGAGCATGCGCCCGAACTGTTCGGTCCTATCGGCGAGAAGTACCTCGCGATGGTGTCCACTATCGAACACAATCTAGGGCCAGACGCCACCGCCACCACATCTGATCGTGGTTTGGCCCTTGACTACGGCTCCGCTGCCAACTTCGCTATAGCCTCGATCGACCGCGCTCGGGGAATGTGATCCTGCAACGGCTCAGCATTCGAGGTCGCTAGATTGTCGGACGTCGCTATCAGAGAGGTCGATGTGTCCGCATATTTCATCACGAACTTCACTATCACCGACTCTGACGAGTATGAACGTTTTGTCGCAAAAGCGATACCTCTGATCGAGGCTCACAACGGACGACTTCTCGTCGCCGATGATTCGGTGGTGGTCATCGAGGGCCGCAACCAGGACGGCCGGGTCGTCGTCATCGAATTCCCCTCGCTCGCCGAAGCAGATGCATGGCGATCGTCAGACGCATATCGGGCCGCAAGCGAGATCAGGAAGGCTTCGACAGACACCCATTCGATGTTCATCGTCGACGGATTCGACCCGACCGCGTGACAATCTCAGCCGATACGGTGATCGACCTCCACGGAGATAGCTCCATCCCGCAGATCGGACTCGGGGTGTTCAAGGCCGACCGGGGATCTCAGGTAGAGAACGCCGTCGCTGCGGCGCTCGAGAGCGGGTACCGGCACATCGACACGGCGACGATCTACCGCAACGAGGAGGGCGTGGGAAACGCTATTGCAGCCTCAGGCATCGACCGAGACGATGTATTCGTAACAACCAAACTTTGGAATTCGGACCAGGGCTACGAGAGCGCGCTGGCAGCCCTGGATGCCAGCCTCGGCCGACTCGGCATGGACTACGTCGATCTGTATCTGGTGCACTGGCCGAAACCCGAACACACAGCCGACACGTGGCGGGCGATGGAAGAGCTTCGGGCGTCGGGAAAGGCGAGAGCGATCGGCGTGTCGAACTTCCTCCAGGAGCACCTCGACCAGCTATCCGAAACCGCGACGCTCAGGCCATCTATCAACCAGATCGAGTTTCACCCACACCTTCAGAGCCCGGAACTCGTTTCGTATTGCAAGTCAATGGGCATCGTGGTGGAGGCATGGAGTCCCCTCAAACATGGCGAGATCGTCAAAGATCCAGACCTCGTAGGAATCGCCGACGCCCATGGCGTCACCGCTGCTCAGGTGACGTTGCGCTGGATGCTCCAAAAGGGCATCGTCACGATCCCCAAAAGCGTGACGCCATCGCGAATCGCGGAGAACCTGGATCTCTACGGGTTCACCCTGGACGACATCGAGATGAACGCCATCGACGCCCTCGATCGCAACGACCGTGTCGGGCCAGACCCGGCCGACTTCGACTTCTGATTCCAGGTCGGGGTTCAGCCGAGATTCTTCAGGAAGTCCTCGTCCGTCTCAAACGCGAGCGGAGGCAAGACGTCGAGATCGAACCAGCCAACGTCGTCTGCGTCGTCGCCCGCAGCCAGGGTGCCGCCCGTCACCGACCCTGCGAACCAGATGCCCACGGTGAGTTTCTCGGGATCGTGAAAGTTGGATGCGGCGAACACGACGTCCCCAATGTCTGCAATCAGACCCGTCTCCTCGAGCAGCTCTCTGGCCGCCGCAGCTCGCACGTCCTCGCCGTACTCAACATATCCGGCGGGGATCGACCAGTATCCAGAACGCGACGCCGTCGGCCCGCGCCGGACCATGAGCAACTGGCGATCGGCGTTGAACACCACCACTGCGGCCCCAACACCGGGATTCCTCCAGTGAACGAAACCGCATGACGGGCATCGTCTGCGTTCCCCGTCCTGGATGACGGCGGTTTCGAGTTCGGTGGCACAGTGAGGGCAGAACGTGTACTCACCTGGCCATGAATGCGTGTGCGACATCGTCTCAGTCTTACACAACGGAGTCAGACGGTGTGCGTGGCGCCGGTGTCGCATACCGGAGCTGGCCTTTTCGCGGCGACTGCGATGGGCAGCACAACCACCGTCTAGGGTGACGCCATGACTCCACCGGTGACCATGCCCTCAGAAGCACACACGCTCATTCGACGGTATTACACCTATGCGGGCATCTACACCCTCGCCGCATCGATCATCTGGGGCATCAACACGCTTTTCCTGCTCGATGCGGGACTCTCGATTGCTGAAGTCTTCATCGCCAACGCTGCTTTTTCCGTCGGAACCGTGCTGTTCGAGATACCCACGGGGGTCGTTGCCGATACGATCGGGCGAAGAGCATCGTTCCTGCTCTCGCTCATCGTTCTTGCAGCCTCGACGATGTTCTACGTCAGTCTCGCCCAGGTCGGTGGCGGGGTGCTCGCCTTTTCGCTTGTCTCGGTGTTCATGGGCCTTGGGTTCACTTTCTATTCAGGAGCGATGGAGGCGTGGTTGGTCGATGGCGTACGAGAGCTCGGATACGACGGGGACATGGATTCTGTTTTTGCCACAGCGCAGATCGTTGGTGGTGGCGCGATGCTCGTCGGAACCATCGGCGGAGGTCTGCTCGGGCAGATCGATCTCGCGCTCCCATTCATCCTTCGTTCAGTCCTTTTGATAGCACTCTTGTTCCTGGCGTTCTTCGGTATGCACGACATCGGATTCCAACGCCGCTCGGTCACGCTCAAGTCGCTACCGAAGGAGGCAAAGGACATAGCATCATCCGGTATCCGAAATGGCTGGCGGAGTCGCCCACTGCGAATGATCATGATCGGTGGGGCAATCCAGAATGGCTTCTTCTTCTGGGCCTGGTACGCATGGCAGCCGTATTTCCTCGATCTGCTCGAGCGCGACGCCGTGTGGGTCGCCGGTGTGGTGGCTGCCCTGCTCTCGGTGGCGATGATCGTCGGAAACGCGTTAGTCAAGTTCTTCACGCAGTACTGCGGCAGACGCACGACCATGCTCCTATGGACATCGATCGCGTTCGGTTTCGGCTCGATCGGTGTGGGGGTTGCGTCCAACTTCGCGGTCGCCTTGGGATTCTTACTTGTCGCGGCGGTCGCCATGGGCGTCCAAATGCCCGTCCGGCAGGCGTTCATTCACAATATGGTTACATCCGAGGAACGCGCAACGGTTGTGTCCTTCGATTCGATGATCACGGGCATCGGAGCCGTAGGCGGCCAGGCAGGCCTTGGTATCTATTCGGAGCGGCAAGGCTATTCCCTGGCCTACATCGTTGGCGGTGCCATAACGCTCCTCGCCCTGCCCTTCGTTTGGGCGGCACGTCGAACCAACACAGACGCCGACTTCTTCGAGGGCAGCAAGGGCATCGGCCCGAGCTGTGTCCCCCACGGGCTGCCGTCACTCGCAAGCGTCGACTCCACCCCCGACAGCTGAGCACCCGCGGCGTCAGCTCAGCTACGATCGGCGTATGTCAACTCAACGCCAGGGACTCCATCCGATAGAGACCGCCAGCAGGGACGAACTCACAGCACTCCAACTCACCAGACTCCGTACGACACTTCTGCATGCGTACGAGAACGTTGACCACTACCGGACCGCATTCGATGCCGCTGGTGTGAGTCCCGGAGATTGCGGGTCGCTCCAAGACCTCAACCAGTTCCCGTTCCTCGTCAAAGACGACCTCAGACTCAACTACCCGTTTGGGCTTCTCGCCGTGCCCCGCTCTGATGTCATACGGGTTCACGCGTCCTCAGGCACGACTGGCAAGCCGACGGTGGTCGCTTACACGAGGAACGACGTCGACATGTGGGCAGATGTCATGGCTCGCTCCATATTCGCAGCGGGCGGAAGACCGGGCGACATCGCACATGTCGCCTACGGGTACGGCCTCTTCACAGGAGGGCTCGGCGCCCACTACGGAGCCGAACGCCTCGGGTGCACCGTGGTTCCCATGTCCGGCGGCCAGACAGCAAAACAGGTAACCCTCATACACGATCTGAAACCACGCATCATCCTCGTCACCCCCTCGTACTGTCTCAGCCTCATCGAAGAGATGGAGCACCAGGGACTCGATCCCAAGGCAAGCTCCCTCGAGATCGGGATCTTCGGTGCCGAGCCGTGGTCCGATGAGATGCGCCGCCAGATCGAAGAACGCCTCGGTATCGACGCTGTCGATATCTATGGACTTTCGGAGGTCATCGGTCCGGGCGTTGCACAGGAGTGTGTCGAGACAAAGGACGGGCTCACGATCTGGGAGGACCACTTCTATCCCGAGATCATCGACCCCGACACGGCTGAGGTACTGCCCGAGGGCGTTGAAGGAGAGCTCGTAATCACCTCCCTCACCAAAGAAGCGTTGCCCGTGATCCGGTACCGCACGGGAGACCTGACCAGGCTGATGCCGGGAACCGCTCGCACGATGCGTCGGATCGAGCGCATCAAGGGTCGCACGGATGACATGCTGATCATCCGCGGTGTCAACGTGTACCCGAGCCAGGTCGAAGTCGAACTATTGAAGGTCGCCGGGCTAGCACCCCACTATCAACTCGAGGTGACCCAGGAGGGCAATGCGAAGCGGTTGAGCGTGCGGGTCGAATCCAAAGAGAGGTTCGATGCATCCGTCGCCCAAGCCATGGCATCCACAGCTGCCGGCCATATCAAGGACAACATCGGGATCACCGTCGATGTGCGAGTCTCAGAACCCGGATCAATCGAAAGATCGACAGGCAAAGCTCAACGGGTCATCGACCGCACGACCTAGCAGTCGCTCCGCTCTGCTGATCCCCTCGAAAAGGGGACCGAAGAATCAGACCGGCGCTGGCGCGCGGACAACAAGTTGGACCGTCGTTCGTGCCACAGCCGTACCCTTGCGGCTATGCATCTGCTGAGCCTCGAGAGTGTGACAAAGTCCTATCCGGAGACGCCCGTGCTGGACCGCGTGTCTCTCGGGATCTCCTCGGGGGAACGGATAGGCGTGATCGGGAGAAATGGTTCCGGAAAATCGACCCTGCTGCGAATCATCGCCGGGCAGGAGGATCTCGATGCCGGAGGCATAGTCAGCGCACGAGGCCTGCGGATCAGTGCGCTCAAGCAGAATCCAGGTTTCAACGATGCGGTTTCGGTCGGAGACGTACTCGGCGGTGATCGTGAAGCGATCGCGATCGCCGACAGGCTCGGACTGACGGATCCCGACACGACATGCGGCACCCTTTCGGGAGGACAATCCAAACGCCTCGCCCTGGCACAAACCCTCGCGGCTGAGTGCGATCTCCTGATCCTGGACGAACCAACCAACCACCTCGACGTGGACATCATCGATTGGCTCGAAGACCATCTCGGATCCCGCAGGGAATCGCTGCTGCTGGTGACGCACGACCGGTATCTGTTGGACCGCGTGGTGAACCGGGTCATAGAGATCCACGACCATTCGCTCTATGCACACCAGGGAACCTACGAGCAGTACCTCGAGGCTGCGGCTGCACGCGACGCGACGGACGCAGCGAGTGAGCACAAGAGACAGCGCCGAATCAAGACGGAACTCGCGTGGCTGCGCCGATCGCCAAAGGCCCGCACCTCGAAATCTCGTTTTCGCATGAATCAAGCGGAAGAGCTCATGAGTCAGCAACGCAGAACCGTACGGGAAGAACTGACCATCGATCTGCCATCACGCCGCATCGGATCGAAGGTCGTGAACCTGCACAACGTTGGCAAGAAGTACGACGAGCAATGGGTACTTCGCCACGTCGAGTACAAACTGCAACCCGACGCACGAATCGGGATTGTCGGTCCCAACGGATCCGGCAAGACGACGCTCTTGCAACTCATTGCACAACGAATCGAACCCGATGAGGGCAAGGTCTCGGTGGGCTCGACGATCCACTACGGCTGGTATGGCCAGGACCCGAGACCCATCGCGCCCGGCACCAGGGTTCAGGCTGCCGTTCGGGAACACCTCGACGAGGTGCGCCTCGAAAGCGGGATCAAGGTCTCCGGCTCACAGATGCTCGAACGGTTCCAGTTCACCCGCGACCAGCAGCAATCGACAGTTGGAGACCTCTCGGGTGGCGAGCGCCGCAGACTCGAACTTCTCCTGAGCCTCATGGAAGCACCCAATCTCTTGCTGATGGACGAGCCGACAAACGATCTCGACATCGAAACGCTCGACGTTCTCGAGGAGTACCTCGATGGCTGGAAAGGCGCACTGGTCGTCTCGAGTCACGACCGTTACTTCCTCGACCGCGTGTGCACCGATCTGTTTTCGATCGAACCGAACGGATCCGTTCTCCACCATCCCGGCGGATGGTCGCAATACCGTGCGACTCAACAAGGTCGCGCTAAGGCCTCTACCGCCGCCGCTGGTTCACCGTCGAGCGCCAGGCCACAGCAACGACGTACAAAGCTCACATACAACGACAAACGAGACCTTGAACTGATCGGCCGACAGATCCCGAAACTCGAGAAGCAGAAGATCTCTCTGACTGAGGCGCTGGAACAAGCGGCGGATGACTACGAGAAAACGCTGTCACTGTCACAGCAACTCGCCACCACCCTCGACGAGCTCGACACCGCTGAGACCCGCTGGTTGGAGCTGACCGAACATGCCGAACAGCTCGGCACGTCGACGCACTCGCACGAGTGAGCGCTTGCGATGCCGACTCCCTCATAGGGCAGCGACAGCGGTAGCGTTATCGCCTTCAGACACGAAGAGGAACTATGGCGGGGCCAGACGCCGCAAACATGCCGGACGGACGAGATCTCCTCAGAGGCATGGGGTGGGAACCACTGCCTTTTTCGTGCCTTGGACTGGTTCGAAAGACCGGGCAGGCAAAGGGAAACAACATCTGGTCATGGATCATCCTTGTACCGTGGACCTCGGACGGGAAGCCGTGGATCGACGGAACAGAGCTGGTACCAGCGTCCCTCAAAACCGAGGACGATGAGCGGGACGCTATCTATGCCAAAATGCGGGCGATCCTCGACGACAGATATGGCGAGTCGGTCGCCAACCGGGCTGTTGACAACCTGATCGCAGACATCCTCGACGAGAGCTGAGATCCGATCATTCGTGGCGTGTGGCAGCCTGGTTGAATATCGCGGCTGCCGCAACGAACCCGGTCAACGCGATCAGCGGCCACGTGTAAGAATCCAGCATGTCTCTGGCAAGGCCAACGAGCCAGGGAGTGACGCCCCCGACGACGGCGGCAACAGCCCACTGCTTGCCCATCACCGCGCCGTAGTCCTCACCCGAGTACCAGCCGTTCATGATGACGGCGCGGGTTGGCAGCAAGAAGCCGAAGAAGATGCTGAACGTCACAAAGAACGCGAGCATCACAACTGCGGGCGTTCCGACGATCGCAAACACCATCGACGCAGCGATTCCGAGGGATGCCGCCGTGAAGAGCGAAGTTGCAGCGACGTGTTCGGCTGCCCGTGGCATCAGATATCGCCCTGGGAACGTCAACAGACCGGAAAGACCGGCAAGTAGCGCCACGGTCGACACGTCAAAACCTTGCTCCTCGAAGACAGCAACCCGGTGAAAGAAGACCGAATTCATCGCCGCAAACGTCAACACGACGGCGACGGAAAAGTACATCAACCGTCGATCCGATATGAACCGGACCCATCGAACCTTTGAAACCGTGTGTTGCCTGTGCCTCTTCGGTTTGTGACGCGGGTAGAGGGCTGCGGCACCGGCGCCCGAGAGCACGAAAATTCCGCCGAGTACGACGGAGGTCGGTCGCCAGCCGAGCGAATCGAGCAGTGCACCCGTGAGCGGGACGAATATCGGGCCAGCCAAACCGGCCACAAGGCTGAGAACACCGATGGCCCTATTGCGACTCTCGCTGCGAACCCATTGACCGACAGCAACATACGCTGGTTCGTACAACGACATCGCTGCGGCCGGGCCGAGGAACAGCCAGAAAGCAACAAGCACGTGCCACGGCTCACGCGCACCAGCGAACAGCAGCATCGCGACTCCGCCAAGAAGTCCCCCGAGCAACGTGATCCCGCGGACTGAGTGATCATCCGCGTGTCGACCAACGCGGGGAGCAAGCAAACCCGCAACGATTGCCGATCCACCGAATGCTGCGGAGAGAAGCGAAATCGAGAATTCTCCGCCGGCGGCCCCCTCAGTGAGCAGAACGGACATGGCATAGAGAGAGACGCCAAACGCCACGAGTACGGACACAGAAAGCGCAATAACCGCCGAGCGGGGAAAGTCAGAATCAAGCAAGACAGGATTGTAGATCCACTTCCCGAAGCCAGGGGCCGACCGAAGAATTAGCTCTGTTCCCGCGGCCCCTTAGGCTGGCGTCATGATGATTGATATCGAAAAAGTACGTGGCGACACACCCGGTAGCGAAACGCTCATACACCTGAACAATGCGGGAAGTTCGCTACCCGCGACGTCGACTCTGGCCGCACACAAGGCGTATCTCGACCTCGAAGCACGGGAGGGTGGATACGAGGCGACGACGATCGCCGAGGGGGAGATCGCCCGTTTCTACACAGCGTCGGCGAAGCTCCTGAATTGCGATCCAGGCGAGATCGCGTTCCAATCCGGAGCATCTGAGGCGTGGTGGAGGGCCTTCCTTGCCGTCAACCCCCAGCCGGGTGACCGCGTGCTCGCAGGAACGACAGAATTTCAATCAGCTGCGTTTGGGCTCTTACAGGCCCGAAACCGTGGCGTCATCGTCGAGATGATCCCGGACGATGCAAGCGGACAGGTCGACCTCGCTGCCCTGTCGTCGATGCTCGAACAACCAACCAAGGTCGTGTGCCTCACCCAGATCGCCATGTCCAACGGCCTCGTGAACCCCGTCGAGCAGATCGGATCGATGATCAGGGATGCGGGAGCGTTGTATCTGCTCGATGCATGTCAGGCTGCTGGACAGATGCCACTCGACGTCGACGTCTTGCAATGCGACTTCCTCACCGCGACGGGCCGCAAGTGGCTGCGCGGTCCCCGCGGAAGCGGCATGCTCTATGTTCGGGACTCGATACTCGACAGTCTCACAGATCCCGTATTCGTCGATGGCAGGTCTGCCGTGTGGGACACGGCGGATACGTATCAGATGTCTCAGGGGTCCGCGAGGTTCGAACTCCAAGAAATGAACCCCGGAGGAAAGGTCGGGCTGGGGGCGGCAGTCGCCTACGCGCTCGACATCGGACTCGACGCGATTGAGGAGCGCGTGCTCATGCTGGCTACGACTCTGAGGAGCAAACTACGCGATGTGCCGGGCGTCACGGTGACTGATCGTGGCGAGCAACTGTGCGGCATCGTGACGTTCGTGTCGGACGCGCTCAGCCCCGGTGTGATCAGCCGGCTATTGCACGAGCAACGGATAAACGTTTCGGCGCCAGAGGCCTCGAACAGCAGGTTCATGTTCGACGCAGTCGGTGTGGACGCCGTCGTGCGAGCAGCACCTCACTACTACAACACCGAAGAAGAGCTCGACCGTTTCGTATCGGCATTGTCGACGATCGTGAGCATCTGATCAACGAGCTGAACGCACCGCTACTTACCGGGTTTCGTCGGCAGCGCGCATAGGGGTGTATTCGGGGAACCACATCTCCGCTTCAACCGCTGCCTCGACATCGTCAACGGGGTCCGCTACACCGTCCTCGATTGCCCGGCGGGCAACTGCGATCGCCACCGTACGCGAAACGTCTCGAACATCCTCGATGTGGGGATACAACAGACCTTGCTCGACATCCTCGAGTCGAGTGGCCGACGACAGCGCCTTGGAAGCCTCGAGGAACATCGAGTCCGTCACCTCCCTGGCCCTCACGGTGATGATTCCGAGGCCCATGCCGGGGAAGATGAAGACGTTGTTGGCCTGTCCGATGCGATGCGTCGTGCCATCAAAGACCACGGGAGCGAACGGACTGCCGGCAGCGACGATCGCGCGGCCTTTCGTCCATGAGATGGCGTCCTGTGGAGTGACCTCAGAATGACTCGTCGGATTCGAGAGTGGCAGGATGACGGGACGTTCACAGCCGTGAGCCATCTCCTCGACCACCTCCCTCGTGAAAAGTCCACCTACGCCGCTGACACCGATCAACACGGTCGGCTGGACGTTGCGCACCACATCGAGCAGAGACGGTGGATTGCTGCATTCGTCCCAAGAAGAGATGTCCGCGGGGTCCGTCGCGAGAGCCGCCTTGACTCCGTCGAGGGACCCACGGTCACTCAGCAACAATCCCTTGCTGTCGAGTACGAAAAGCCGACTCCATGCCTGCTCCGCGGTCAGTCCGCTTGCGATCATCACGAAGGCAAGGTAGCTCGCGATCCCGTACCCGGCCGACCCGGCGCCTGAAATGACGACACGGTGGTCCGAAGCCACGGTCCCGAGGTGCCGGCTTGCGGTGAGCACACCCGCAACGACCATCGAAGCTGTGCCCTGGATGTCGTCGTTGAAAGACGAGATACGCCCGCGGTGAGTTTCGAGATTGCGAAAACTGGTCACGTTCGCAAAGTCTTCCCACTGGAGAAGCGCACCGGGATACACGTCGCGCACCGCATCCACGAACTCGTCGATGAGTCCCTCATACTCAGCTCCGCGCACGCGCCGTTCTCTGTACCCGACGTACAACGGGTCTGCGAGAAGTTCCTCGTTGTTCGTTCCGACATCGATCGAAATCGGGATGGTTCTCTCCGGATGGATCCCAGCTGCAGCCGTGTACAGGGCAAGCTTCCCGATGGGAATACCCAACCCGCCTGCACCCTGGTCACCGATTCCGAGGATGCGTTCGTTGTCGGTGACCACGATCACCGGGGGAGCCATCGCCGAGCGTGACCGAAGAATGTTCTTGATCCGACCTCGATCGCGAGGCGTGATATACAGCCCGTGAGCCCTGCGGTAACTACGGCTCCAGTGAGAGCATGCGGTTGCGACCGTCGGTGTGTAGATGACGGGCACCGTCTCTGCGAGGTTCTCGAGCACGAACCGGTAGAACAGCGTCTCGTTGCGATCCATCAGACCGTTCAGATATATGTTCTTCCCCATTTCGGACGTTTTGAGACCGTATTGATACCGCACCCTGCCGAGTTGCTCCTCGATGGAAGCCACATGATCCGGCAATAGACCGATGAGTCCTAGTTGCTCACGCTCATCGCGCGTGAATGCGTCACCCTTGTTGAGAAAGGCGTCGAGCAGCACCGTTTCACCGCTCGCTGCGACGGAGAGGTAGGGACTGTCGGTCCGCCGATCAATGTGAGTCGTGAATCGCACCTGACCGCCTTCGAGGGATGACATGACCAACTGCCCAAAGCATGATGGTAGCGCAGAAGCCCACGGGTACGGCGGCGGCACGGACGGACTGCAGGCCCTCAGAAATCCTGAAACACTTCGGTCGTTCCGTCGTCTTGTAGAGAAACTACGCGGAGCGGTTGAATACCGACGTCGTGTAGCCACCATGAAAGGCCAGACATGAAACGAGTCACAATTCTCACGACCGTGCTCCTGTTCATCCTGTCATTCAGCGCGATTGCGTTTGCCGGAGATGAGGCGGACGACAGTGGCGACGACAGCGCTTCGACGGAGGTGGAACTTGCGACAGCCCAGTTACGGAAGGCTCAGGTCATCGCCGACTACTTCGCCCCCTTCTATGTTCCGACCGGCGAAGAGTCCACGGAAGGGACAGCCCTTTGCACGGAAGCCGAAAACGTCGATGCTTGTGAAGCAGATCTGATCGCGGCGGCTACCGGAGACCTCACCGAGACCATCGTGATGTTGCGCACGGGCGAGCCCAGCATTGGCTGGGGAGCACTGTACAAACTGATGCAGATCGCAGCCGCCAGGGACATGACGGTTGGCGAATTGCTCGAGGAGATCGGGCAGGACGAGGACGGCGGTTACGACTTCGGTTTCGGTCAGCTGCGCAAAACGTTATCTCCGGATGAAATGGACACCCTCAATGAGACACCCAGGAACCTGGGTCAGCTCAAGAAACAGGCTCGCGAAGCCGACGGTGACCAGAATCGGTCTGCCAAAGCAAAAGGCAAGAGGCACAACGGCTGATCAACCCATAGGTC
>BTQP01000033.1:0-14756 GCA_036985935.1 Acidimicrobiia bacterium
TACAGCGATCCGCGACGGGCACTGGAACCGGGTCACGAATGAACAAACGGGAGCTGGCGATGGGACTCGAACCCATGACCTAGAAAACTCCCAACGACCCAAACCCCCTGCCGATACCAACCTGCGCATAGAAACTCGACGCAGCACGCGATCGGATTCCAGGACGGACTCCAGCGCGGGGCGCGGATCGCCGCGGAACTGGAGCTGGCGATGGGACTCGAACCCATGACCTGCCGCTTACAAGGCGGCTGCTCTGGCCAACTGAGCTACGCCAGCAGAAGACTCAGGATACCCAGCCCCTGATTCGAGCGACCTCGAACGAAGCCAGGGCTGTGGCGATTGAGACATTGAGGCTCTCTGTCTCACCGACCATCGGAATGGCCGCGATGACATCGCATCGATCCGCTACCAAACGAGAGAGTCCCTCCCCTTCTGCTCCTATGCACAGAGCAAGCGGTTGCGCGAGGATCTCGAGGCCGAACAACGATTGATCGCTATCACCATCGAGCCCGACGTTCCACAAACCGAACTGGCTCGTCCGCTTCAGTGCGTCGGCGATCGACGACACAACGACGATCGGTATCTGCTCGAGCGCGCCAACAGCCGCCTTGAAGGCCGTTGCTCCGAGCGGTGCACTGCGGCGGGAGGGAATGACCATGGCGGTCATACCCGCCGCAACTGCGGAACGCGCTATCGCCCCGACGTTGCGAGGATCTTCGATATGGTCCAGCACGACCAACGCCGGGTTCTCCGTCATCTGTACCGCCGACTTGAGCGAGGTGGGTTCGATCGGCCGGGCGCTGGCCAGGATCCCCTGGGGTGCGCTCGTTGTCGCCATCGGTCGAGCGTCGTCCACCTGGTCGATCGGGATGGACAGCGTCCGGGCTCGCTCAACCACAGCTGCGATATCGGCGTGATTGAGCCGTCTGCGTTCGACCGTTATCCGAGTGACACGACCAGCGTCTAGCGCCGCGGCAACCGAGTGGATGCCCTCGAGGTCAGCTCCGATGCCAGCGAGCGCCATCAGGCGTGTCCTCTATCACGATGTTCAGCTCGGCGAGGGCGTCTCTGAGGGCGTCAGATGTCGCCCAGTCCTCCCGCTCTCGCGAAGATGCTCTGAGAGCAAGCAGGTCCTCGATCGTCCCATCCTCTATCCCGAACTGCCCGGCGAGTTTCCGGATGTCACGGTCACTTCCGGGCTGGTCTTCGAGTTCGGCTAGTCCGAGAACCTCCATGATCTTGTCGAAAGCGCTGGCGAGTCCGTCGGGGGAATCTCCGGCATCGAGAAGTGAATTGCCCTCTCTCACCAACTCGAACAGAACGCCAAGAGCGCCGGCCGCGTCCAGATCGTTGTCCATCGCGGCGGTGAATCTTTCGATCGCGACCGAGTCGGGCGATGCTTCCAAACGCTCGGGGAACCGTCGGCGGAACGCCCGCAGGCGCGCCAGACTTGATTGTGCGTCGTCAAGGGCGTTTTCGGAGAACTCGAGCGGTTTGCGATAGTGCGTGCGTAGATAGAACAGCCTGACCGCAAGCGGATCCCACCGTTCGAGCGAGTCGAGCAACGTGACGACATGGCCCGTCGACTTGGCCATCTTCTCGCCGGTGAGGTTCAACATCCCGTTGTGCATCCAATACCGCGCGAAAGGCTTGCCGGTCGCGGCCTCGGACTGAGCGATCTCATTCTCGTGATGCGGGAAAATGAGGTCGGATCCGCCAGCGTGAATGGCGAAGGAATCACCAAGATACTTCGTCGCCATCACCGAGCATTCGATGTGCCAACCGGGGCGGCCTCTTCCCCAGGGAGAATCCCACGACGGCTCGCCAGGTTTGGCGGCTTTCCACATCGCAAAGTCGAGCGGATCCCGCTTTCTCTCATCGATGGCCACTCGCTCCCCCGCACGCAGATCGTCGAGATCGTGACGCGACAGGACACCATATTGGGGAAAGGACCGCACAGAGAAGTACACATCACCCGAACTGGCGTATGCATGATCCGTCTCGATCAGCTTCGCGATCAGCTCGATCATCTCGGGGATGTGATCTGTTGCTTTCGGTTCGATGGAAGCCGGAAGGTTTCCAAGCAGGTCGTATGCAGAACCAAATGCCACAGCGGCCTCGGCGGCGACAGATTCAGTACTCATGCCCCGTTCGATGGCTCGTGCGATGATCTTGTCGTCGATGTCGGTCACGTTTCGCACAAACACGACCTCGTGTCCCTGCCAGATGAGGTACCGACGGAGAACATCGAACGAAACGGCAGATCTGCCGTGCCCGAGATGAGGCTCTGACTGGACGGTCGGACCACACACGTACATGCCAATCGGTTCAGACGAATCCACGTCGAGATGAACGGTCGCACGCGCCAGGGTGTTGTAGATGTCCATGAAACGCGATGGTACCTATCAACGGACAACAGACTGCGGCGCACCGCTACCCGTTAACGTGTTCGTGTGAGTCGCAACCCACTGAGCCCAGCCCCGCTTGTGTATGCCCACCGGGGCGATCGATCGCGAGCGCCGGACAACACACTCGAGGCCTACCAACTCGCGGTGGACGCCGGCGCCGACGGCATCGAACTCGATGTGAGGAGAACAAGCGACGGCGAACTCATCATGAGCCACGATGACCGGTATCCGGGATTCGCACCGTTCGTCGAGATGACGTTGGCCGAAATTCGAGACGCGCTGCCGCATGTACCTACCTTTATCGAGACACTGGCTGCCGTTCCCCGGAACGTTTGGCTCAATGTGGAAATCAAGAACTTCCCCGACGAGGCCGACTTCGACACGTCCGGGTGGGTCGTCGATAAAACGATCGAGACGATCGACGCGTGCGATGACGCTGCGCGCATCCTGCTCTCGTCGTTCGACCGTGAGTCCGTGCGCCGGGCGGCGGCAGCGAACCCGAATCTTCTGCGGGGGCAGCTGATCAGGGCGCCGTTCGATATCGATACTGGTGTCGATGTAGCTGTCGAGGTGTCTGCACACGCGTTGCATCCCAATATGGGCTACTTCGGCGTGGCTGCAAAGGAAACAGCGGCGCGGATCAAGAGGGCAGGTCTTGCGATCGTTGTGTGGGGTGCGAACACCCCGGACGAGGTGCAGCTACTGCTTGAGTCCGAGGTGGATGTGATCATCACGGACGATCCAACGATGGCGAGACGAGTCGTCGATCAGCGGTAGACGGTGACAACCGCATGAGCCGCCATGCCTTTGTCCGAACCGATCCACCCGAGACCGTCCGTTGTCGTAGCTTTCACCGAGATCGATGTCGCAGGTAGATCGAGAGCCCCTCCGAGTTTCGCACGCATAGCACTGCGATGCGGACTGATTCGGACGTTCTGCGCCACAACGGTGACATCGACGTGAGAAATGTCGAAGCCTGCGGCCCGCACCTTTTGTGCACACGCAGCGACGAGATCAAGCGATCGGGCGTCCTGCCACTGCGGGTCGCCGCTTGGAAAGTGCATTCCAAGGTCCCCCAGCGCTGCTGCACCGAGAAGGGCATCGCAAACTGCGTGGGATGCAACGTCCCCGTCGGATGTCGCAAGCACGCCGACAGGGTGGTCGATGTCCACGCCACAGACGACGATCGGACCGCTGCCGCCGAATCGATGGGCATCGAAACCGAACCCGACCCGCGTCCCTTTCATCGCCCGCGTCCGCGCAGTAGGGATTCGGCAAGCGCGAGATCGACGGGGTATGTGATCTTGATGTTCGTTAGGTCACCTGTCACGACCCTCACGCTACCTCCGAACCTCTCAACAAGTGTGGCGTCATCGGTTGCATCGTCGTTCACTGCCTCATTGTGGGCGCGTAGCAGGACGCTCGTCCGGAAGGCCTGTGGTGTCTGGACCGCTTCGAGGCCGGAACGGTCGACCGTGGCGACAACGAGACCGCCCTCGACACTCTTGATCGTGTCCGTGAGAGGGATCCCGGGTATCACGCCCTCAACACTCCCGGCCAATGCTGAGTCCACAATGGCCACTATCAAAGCGACCGACACAAGAGGTCTCGCCGCATCATGAACCAGCACCCACTCCGACCCGGGAGTGAGGGCGTTGAGACCGTTGAGTACGGAGTCCCTGCGCCGCGGCCCTCCGGCGATACCACCCGGGACATCACCAACGACAACGATCTCGGGTATGCCAGCAGTTGTGAACGCATCGACAGACCACTGCCATAGCGGCTTGCCACCGAGCTTCACTGAGTGTTTCGGTTCGCCGAACCTCGATCCGGCACCGGCGGCAACGACGACTGCGGCGATACCACGACGGACCGCCGGATCGGGCATCAGGCTCCGACCGGTTCCTCGACTATCGGTAGGGCTCGGTCGAGTTTCTTGATCGTGTCCTCCTCGGATAGATCCAGCGAGAACTGGAGCTCCGAGACGATGATCAGCCGGGCCTTTGCCAACATGCGTTTGAGAGCGGGCGAGATGCCTTTGATCTGCTGGGCGTAGGTGAGGTCTCTGACAACCTCCGCAACCTGGAATATGTCGCCAGAGTTGATCTTCTCGGTCAGCAACTTGTACCACCGTGACCAGTTCGCTCCGGCCTCTTGGGGTTCACCCTTGAACACGGCGAACACCTGACGGGCCTTGTTCTTGGAGATGACCGGCCTCACGCCGCGTTCCAGTGCATTCTCGATCGGGACGCGGAGCGTGAGCTGGTCGGTGACGATCTCGAGGACGAAGTAGTCCTGACGCTCGCCGGCGAATTCGATTCGCTCTCGTTTGACGATGGTGGCGGCGCCGTGGTGTGGGTACACAACCTTGTCCCCGACCCTGAAGGGCGAGACGAACTTCTTCGCTGGCGCCTTTTTGGCAGCAGGCTTCTTTGCCGCCCCTGCCTTTTGGGCAGGCGCCTTCTTAGCAGGAGCCTTCTTCTTGGCAGCAGGCTTCTTTGCCGCCCCTGCCTTCTTGGCGGGCGCCTTCTTGGCGGGCGCCTTCTTGGCAGCAGGCTTCTTTGCCGCCCCTGCCTTTTTGGCAGGCGCCTTCTTTGCAGGAGCCTTCTTCTTGGCAGCAGGCTTCTTTGCAGGCGCCTTCTTTGCAGGCGCCTTCTTAGCGGGGGTCTTTTTCGTAGCCACGGAACCTCAGAACGGGTGGGAGAGGACGATTGTACAGATATTCGTGGCTTCGTGACCGTCGAGGTCCACGCAGCGCACCTATGAATCAAGCCGGTAGGTTATGCGTCAGCGATTACCCCTGCGTTGCTCACCCGATTGAGATACCCACGGATCGTCTGCGCCCTGGCAGGTCCCACACCATCCACCTCAGCAAGATCGTCCACCGTGGCGCTCATCAGGCGGTCATAAGACGAGAACTTTCGAAGGATCGCGTCCGCGACCGAATCCGGAATGCGCGGAACGCCGGCTATCGCCCTCATGCCTCGTGGCTGGGCGTGATCATCGAGGGCACCAAGACCGAGGGCATCGGCCAGACTCTCGGCGTTGTAGACCTCATCGCGATCGAGTGCATCGATCTTCTTGAATACCGACGTCCTTTTGCGAGGTTTGCGCCGTTGGTAGTCCAGGTTGACGACCTCGGCGATCTCGGCGACTCCCCTTGTGAGGTCATCGGCCTGGAGCGTGATCAACGACGCGGAATCACCTAGCTCCACAGCGATCGTATCGAGCGCCGAAGCGAGATCGCGAATCACCGCCGCTCGCTGTATGACTCCGATGACCTCGCGCATCGAAACGAGGTTGTCAGCCTCGTACCTCGATAGTCGCTCGACCGATTCATCGAATTGGTGCCGGAGACGCTCGATCGACTGCAGCCGCTGATTGCTCTCACCGAGTAGGTCCGTGATGGACTGGAGCGTGAATCGATTCGACTGCGAATACACGACGGCTACGAGGTGCCTCTCCTCAGAGACCGCCAGAACCGGGAAGCCGGTTTGTTGTGCGAGACGCTCAGCGGTTCGGAATCTCGTTCCCGTCTCGACAGTTCGCAGCGAGGGATCCGGAATGAACTGGACGTTTGCGGCCAGGATGGATCCGGAGTGGTCGTCAACAACAATGCCGCCATCCATCTTGGCAAGTTCGGCCAGGCGCTGCGCAGTGAACGTGGTGTCTTTCAGCCGAAATCCACCGCTGCTGACATCGTCCACGATGGGCCCTGAACCGATCAAGACGAGGGCACCGGTCCCTTGCCGCATGACAAGCTCTGCAGCTGTTCGAAGCGGCGTACCCGGCGAAAACCGCCGGATCAACTCGATAGGGACTGTCGGGGTGGAAGCCATCGGAACAGAGGCTAGCTCATGCCAGACCCGTGAGTAGTCATCTCGGCGCCGAAAGGCGGGATCCAATCATTCACAGAACATCACTAGACACTCCCTTTGCTGAATCCGACGGCGATGATGGCATCAATCAAACGGCGATGCTGTTCTGGTGAGATGACGGGGCCTGTACCGAGTCGGTCCGCCTCGCTTCTACGCAATGCACTACGCCCGACCGGGCGAAGCTCGCCCGTGAGCCCTACCTCCCCGAAGGCCGATGTCCCGCCCAGCGGAAACTGGCCGTACGCAGAAGTGATGGCCAGTGCCACAGGCAGATCCGCTGCAGGTTCGGATATCTTGACCCCGCCCATGACCGACACGTACACCTCGAACTTTCGAAGGGGTAGCGCCGCATGCCGCTCGAGCACACCGATTATCTGATGAACGCGCACAGTTGGCAGTCCGGTGACTGCCCGACGTGGCTGAGGCATGTCCGTCGCAACGACGAGCGCCTGAATCTCGACTACGAGCGGACGCTTGCCCTCGACCGTGGGAAAGAGAACACTTCCAGGTGCCTCCGGGTCACGATGCGATGTGAGAAGTCCACTCGGATCGGGTACCTGTTCGAGTCCCTTCTGGGTCATCGAAAACACGCCAACCTCGTTGACCGACCCATACCGGTTCTTTACCCCCCGAAGGAACCGTAGACCCTGGTCCGCGTCACCCTCGAGATACAGCACGACATCAACCATGTGCTCGAGTGTGCGTGGCCCGGCGATGGAGCCATCTTTCGTCACGTGACCGACAAGCACCAACGGGATGCCGGAAGACTTCGCGAATGCGATCAGCCTCGCGGCAGACGCTCTGACCTGAGACGTGCCTCCGACCGTACCTGCGAGCTCTGGTGAGGAAACCATCTGAATGGAGTCGACGATGAGTACATCGGGTCGGCGATCCCTCGCCGCCGTGATGACGTCATCTATGTGATATACCGACGCCACCTCAACGCCGGACGATTCGACGCCTATGCGGCGCGCCCTCATCTGTATCTGATGTACAGACTCCTCAGCACTCGCATAGAGAACGGACCCACTCGTCCCCGCGATCCGATCGGCGACCTGGAGAAGGAGTGTTGACTTGCCAATTCCGGGCTCCCCGCCAACGAGAACCACCGAACCAGGCACGAGGCCACCCCCGAGCACACGATCGAGCTCGCCGATGCCAACCGCATTCCTATCTCGAACCGTTGACGGTGCCGCGATGGCGGATGACACTTCGATGACACCGGCCCCGTTACTGCGAGGAGCCGCGGTCTCGACCAACGCCTCCTGATTGAGGCATTGTGGGCAAAATCCCATCCACTTTGCACTTCGATGTCCGCACTGCTCACACAGGTAAGACGGTGTTTCTGTTCTGCTACTACCTTTCATGTGAGCGACAGTACAACTCCGGTACGACAGATCATGATCGGTATACGAGCCAAAGAACGAGGCTCGCGAGTGAGACACCAAGGACGACCGCAACTGCAACAGACGTAGCGGTCCACGGCTCAGCGACACGTATCGACAAGAACAAGGCCATTCGTGGCACAATACCCGGAGTGAGGCACGATCATCCGTACTCGACGGAGTGGACGTGAGGAAGAGCATGCAGGGCGACGACACAAACGATCAATTCGATGAACTTTTCGAACCATTCGAGCTCGATGACACACCGCCGCAACCTGCGAAGGGGTCACGATCGAGTGCTACGACCCCGAGCGGCATGGTCGATGACCAAACCGTGACAAGCGAGATCCCGACGCAGCAGCACGTCACGACGACGCCCGGTGACCCGGACATCATCGCCTGTCCCGCCTGTGGCGCGCGGAATCCGGCCTTCAACCACCATTGCGAGCGATGTGGCTCACGTCTCTCGCAGGATCCGATGCCGATTGCAGCGTCACCTTCGAGCCGATCGTCTGCCGGTGGACGTGCTCTCGGAGTGCTGTCAGGTGTCGTGTTACTGGTCGCCCTCGTGGCGCTGATAGTGAACATTTTCAGCGGCGGCGATGAGACCGCGCTGCCGGATGCGACGTCTTCCACGACGACCTCGACGCAGCCGGTTATCGTCACCGAGATCTTCCCAACCTCAGCCACTGCGAGCTCTCAGCTCTCCGATTCTTTTGGCGCCGAGATGCTCATCGACGGCGACCCCGAGACGCGATGGAATGACGACAGCCTGCGAGGTGCGGGGGCATGGCTGGAATTCACCTTTGGAACGCCAGTCCAGATCACAGAGATCGAGTTCCAGAACGTTACCGACGACGAGGCTTTCCGACGCAACTACAAGATCCAGGGTTACACGATCACCGTCAACGACCTCAACGTCCCGATCAGCGGCAGACTGGTCAACTCCAATCAGCCGCAGCGGGTACGCGTGGCCAGTGTCGACACCATCACGCTGCGAATCGCTGTGACAACAACCCACCTCGCAGAGCCGGTCGGCGAGAATCCCCCGTTCAACGAGCTGGCTCTCCAGGAGGTCCGGTTCTTCGGGGTAGAGAAGTAGGCAGCGCCAGGGGCGCTGCGTACCTGGTACTCGGTACCTGGTACTTGGACGGAAGCCAGGCATTCCTAGGCCGAGGTTCCCTTTTGGCGTTCGAGGGCGTTGATTTGCCTTGTCAGCGATCTCGTGCTCTCTTTTAGGCTATCAACGGTCAACCCATCGACGTCGTGCAGTCGTGAGACCAGTTCAAGATGGGCCTCCAATTCGCATGCGGAACCCAACGCGATGCGTAGGAATCGAGCGAAATCCTTTCGGCCACCCCGCCCGGCACCTTCGGCGATATTGGCAACGATTGACACCGATGCCCGTCGCATTTGCGATGACAGCCCATACATCTCATTTCCTGGCAGCATCGACGTGAATCTGTAGACCGATTCAGTTAGCTCGAGGGACAATTCGTAGACTCGAAGTTTGCGATAGTCATCCACCCCTCAGTCATACCGAACCCGCGACTGAAAGGGAAGAACCGCGAAATAGCCGCCCAAGTACCAGATACCAAGTACCGAGTACCAAGTACCGCTCACGCAGTGAGCTCGCTAGTGAGACTCTCCCTTGCGGTATGGGATGCCGTCGGCGGCAGGCATGCGGAGACGTTGGCTGGCGAGTGAAAGGACCAGCAGAGTCACGATGTAGGGTGTTGCCGTGACGATTTCGGTCGCAACCTCGTCGGTCGTTAGCCACCACAAGAAGAACAACACTGCAAACAGAGTTATCGAAGTTGCTGCTCCGTAGTTCTTCTTCCAGATCGACCATAGAGCGAACGCGGCCAGGCCAACCGCCATCACGAGGAGAAGGGCGTGGACAGCAGCCGCCTGGCGGAGGCGAAGCGCGTCTGCGTATCCGAACAGGCCTGCACCGGCCAGGACACCAGCGGGAATCCAGTTGCCGAATATCAACGCACCGAGACCGATAAACCCACGCCCAGCCGTCTGTCCCTCACGATAGATACCCGCTTGAACAAGGACGAGGTATGCGCCGCCCAACCCGGACAGTGCCCCGGAAATCACGACGCCCCAGTATTTCATGCGGAGAACGGGGACACCGAGCGACTCGGCCGCCCAGGGGTTCTCACCCACTGAACGCAATCGGAGGCCCCAGGCGGTCTTCCACAACAACCATCCCGAGACCGGAACGGCGAGAAGGCCTATGAGCGTCAACCAGGAAACAGTTGTCGTGAAACCACCGAATATGCCGGCAACGTCCGAGAAGAAGAACCATCCCTTCTCCTCAATCGAATCCAGGAAGGGTGACAAGATCGGCACGTCGAACGTTTGAATGAAGTACTGGATTCGGGGCGACTGGGTTGCACCTCCACCCGTCCCGATGGTGAATGTCACGACCGATAAGAACCGCATTGCACCGGCTGCCAGCAAGTTGATGGCAACTCCGGAGATGATCTGATCGACCCCGAACGTGACAGTCGCGACCGCATGAATAAGGCCAAAAGCTGCGCCACCGATGACTCCGAAAGCGACTCCCCACCAGGGGCCGTACTGCCAGCCCGCCCAGGCACCGAACCAGGTACCAGCGATCATCATGCCTTCGAGACCGATGTTGACTATTCCCGCACGTTCTGAGTACACACCGCCGAGGCCCGCAAGCAGAATCGGCACGGTGAGCCTCAGTGCCGCACCCCAGGTTCCGCTCGATGTGAGCTGTGTGGTGCCAGTGGCCTCCTGGATGGCCGACAGGGCGATCATGGTCACGACGAAGATGACCAGGATTCGACCCCACCGCGACCACTTCAAAGAGCCATCTTTCATGTCGACCATGGGCTGGCGGGTGTCGGTGGTCATACGGTCACCTCGACGCCTTTGTCGAGCTGGTCGAGGGCCGCAGCAGCTGCCTTGACCTCTCGTTTGGCGATGATGCGGCCGAAGATCTCATATGCGATAACGACGGCGAGCACGATGACACCCTGGATGATCACGACGATCTCTTCTGGAATACCTTCGAGTTTCAATACGAGAGCCGCTCTGTCCATTATCCCGAAGAGCAGAGCACCGAGGGCCATGCCTACGGGATGGTTGCGGCCAAGCAGGGCGACAGCGATGCCCGTGAATCCAAGTCCACGCGGAAAGTCCTGGGTGTAGGCTCCAAGTTTGCCGACCAGTGTTGATACCCCAACGAGGCCTGCGATACCACCAGAGATCAGCATCGTGTAGAAGACCATCTTCTTCGGGTTCACACCTGACATCCGCGCTGATCCGGGGTTCATGCCCGAAATGCGCAGGTCAAACCCGAATCTCGTCCGCCACACCAAGATGTAATAGACCGCGCCGATCACGATTGCGCCGATAAGGAATCCAGGAATCGCTACCCCGCGCGGTTCAGCAAACCCGAACATCGTGATCATCCAGTTCAGATCAGGAAGCCTGCCGGATGGTGGCAGTTTGCCCGTTGATAGGTTGAGGCTTTCGCTTTCAACGGAGAAACGGTTAGCGAGCAGATACGCGATCGCCGAGAACGCTATGAAGTTCAACATGATCGTCGAGATGACCTCGTTGACGCCCCTGGTGACCTTCAACGCGCCTGCGATTCCTGCCCATATGGCACCAACGATCACCGCTGCCAGAACGATTACCGTGATATGGAGCGGACCCCACAACACGACGTTGGTGCCCACCCATCCCGCGAACATGGCAGCGATCAGGTACTGGCCTTCAACACCAATGTTGAAGAGGTTCATCTGGAATCCGATAGCCACCGCAACTGCCGAAACATACAGAGGCACTGCCCTGTTGATCGTCGATGCCAAAGATGTTGAATCTGTCGAGAAACTCAACATCTGTCCGTAGGCATCGAGCGGGTTGATGCCCACGATCAAGAGCACCACAGCACCGACCGCAAGGCTGAAGACGATGGCGGACACCGGCGCGAGCAGCGAAAGCAAGAACTTGCTGAATTTCACGATGCCACGTCCTGTGCCACACCGGTCATGTACGAACCGAGGATCTCTGGCGTGACTTCGGCAGGGTCAAGAGAGGCCACGATCTTGCCGTCGAATATCACCAGTAACGTATCCGACAGTCCGATGAGTTCGTCGAGGTCCGCAGAAATGAGCAAAACCGCCAAACCCTCGCGTCGCGCCTCGCGCAGCTCGTCCCAGATCGCGGCTTGAGCACCAACATCGATACCGCGAGTGGGGTGCGCAGCGATGAGGACATCCGGCTTCGCCAGCATTTCCTTGCCGACAATCAGTTTCTGTTGGTTCCCACCAGACAGAGCCAATGCTGGCACGTTGATGTTCGGCGTCTTGACGTTGAACCTCCGAACGACCTCCTCGGTTGCGTTCCTGGTGCCCTTCATGTCGATGAACGGCCCCCTCGCGAACGGCACTTGGGACTGATGACCGAGCATGACGTTCTCCCACAACGGAGCGTTCAACAGCAAGCCCTGGCGGTGGCGGTCTTCCGGAATGATGCCAAGACCTGCCTCATGTCGATCCATGGTTGAAGCTCCAGAGATATCGGTCCCGTCGAGTTCGACAGTCCCGCTGTCCGGCTCGACCACACCCATCAAGGCATCGATCAGTTCCGATTGACCGTTTCCCTCGACGCCAGCAATGCCAATGATCTCGCCGTTGTGGATCGTGAAGCTCACATCATCGAGAAGGGCACGACCGTCCGGCGCACGGTATGCAAGGTTCTCGACACGCAATACCACCTGATCCGTGACGGTCGATTCGGTCGTGTCAGGGCTGGGGAGTTCGCTGCCAACCATCAATTCAGCGAGCTGTCCAGCGTCGACGTCTGCCGGAAGCACGGTCGTAACGGTCTTGCCACCTCGCATGACGGTGATCGAATCCGCCACGGAGAGCACCTCGTCGAGTTTGTGAGATATGAAGATCAGCGTGACACCGTCGTCTCTCAACACCTTGAGGTTGTCGAACAGTTCGTCGACTTCTTGCGGAACGAGCACTGCCGTCGGTTCGTCCAGAATGAGGATGCTTGCGCCTCTGAAGAGGACCTTCAAGATCTCCACTCTCTGTCTCTGACCGACGGAGAGCTTTTCGACGAGCGTGTTGGGGTCGATCGACATCCCGTACCGAGATCCGAGCTCAAGAATGGTCTCTCGTGCCCCTTTGAAGTCGATAGTGACTCCAGATTTCGGCTCGAAACCGAGCACGATGTTTTCCAGGACCGTGAGGTTGTCCGCCAGCATGAAATGCTGATGGACCATACCGATTCCGTGTCCAATTGCGTCCTTGGGGGAATGGAAGCGTTCGACCTGGCCGCGTACCAGGATTTCACCCGAATCGGGAGTGAGCATGCCGTACAGCATGTTCATGAGGGTTGACTTCCCCGCCCCGTTCTCTCCGACGATGGCGTGAATCTCGGCGAGGGCGACGGATAGGTTGACCTTGTCGTTGGCGATAACCCCAGGGAAAGTTTTTGTGATATCGACGAGCTCTACAGCTCGATCGTTCTCAGACACCAACAACTCCTCATCGGCAGGCGACACCCGTCGGGCTTGCGTAGTGCATCGTAGCCACCACCAACATCCCTATGGGCGCAACACGCTCGTGGCAAGAAGTCCGTCGAGACGCGGAAGGGCCCGGGTTTTCACCCGGGCCCTTCGTCAATTTGAGTCGGATGACTCAGCCAGCTGGCTCCGTTGGAACCTCGAGCTCGCCCGTGATGATCTGCTCGCGCAGTGCATCGAGCTCGCCCGTGATGTCGTCAACGAATCCACCCGATGTGGAGTAACCGACGCCGTCAGCGGCCAGATCGAATACCAGAACGCCGGACTGGCGGTTCCCTTCGATCAGGTTCGTGACCGTGGTGTACACGGAGACGTCAACCCGCTTGATCATGGATGTCAGAACGTACTCCTGGACCTCAGGAGCGACAGTGTTGTACTGATCGGAGTCAACACCGATACCCCAGACCTTGGTGCCATTGGCTTCCGAGTAGCTCTTGGCAGCCTCGAATAGGCCAGCACCAGAACCACCAGCAGCGTGGTAGATCACGTCGGCACCTTCGTCGAACATGCCCTGTGCAGACTCAGTCGCCTTTGCGGGATCGTTGAACCCTGCAAAGTCGGGAGCCGCACTCAGGTACGTCACGAGAATCTCGATGTCAGGATTGACCTGCCTGGCACCGAACTCGTAGCCGGCCTGGAACTTCTCGATGAGTCCGAATCCGGAAACACCACCGATGAAGCCGATCGTACCGGTCTGTGACTTGAGGGCCGCAGCCGCACCGACGAGAGCGGAACCCTCGTGCTCAGCGAATACAAGACCCGCAACGTTCGGGAGGTCGATGCTTGCGTCATCGATGATTCCGAAGAACGTGTCAGGGAAGTCGGTTGCTACGTTGGTCACGCCTTCAGCGAAAGCGAAGCCGACAGCGATGATCAGCTCACTGCCATCCTCTGCGAGGAGACGGAGGTTCTCTTCACGGTTCTCTCCGCCAGCGTCGGCTTCGAGTTCCGTTGTGTCGATTCCGTAATCAGTAATCGCCTTCTCGAGGCCAATGGCCGCCGAGTCGTTGAAGGATTGGTCACCACGTCCACCGATGTCGAACGCCATACCAACCTTGACACCTTCGCCTGGCAGCGCGGCCGCAGTGGTCGTCGTAGCTTCTGTGCCACCCGTGGCTTCCGTTGTGTCTGTTGAGTCGTCGCTGCTGCTACAAGCTGCTGCAACGAGCGCAAGAACGAGGAGCAATGAAAACAGAACCCCGCGTCGCTTGAGTATTGAGCGCATTACGCACCCTTTCATTCGTCGTGTACTTAGTCCCTGACAAAGGTCTGTCGGGAACACCTGAATGGTAGCGACTAAAACACGCAAGCACCGTGGAAACGGTTGTACTTGGTACTCAGTACTCGGAAGCCGGATCCGTTCCGCTTCGCTTCGCTAGATCAATTCTCGGCGAAATCGACGAGTGGTTCGTTTGGTGTCTCGACTGCTTCGAACTCGAGCGTCTCGGGATCGTCCGAGTTCACGCTGACGAGAATCGTGCTTCCGGCAGAGAACTCTTTG
>BTQP01000034.1:0-13673 GCA_036985935.1 Acidimicrobiia bacterium
GTGCCTGAGCTCGTATCGGTGTACTGGTAGTGGATCGTATATCTGGCTTCCGAGTTGAACGCCTGGCGTGTGCCCCACTCTCTGCACAGCCTCTGGCCCTCGATCGCCCCGGCCGAGTTCTTCGGGAACGGCACACCATTGTTCGAATAGGCCTTCCATATGATCCCTTGATCGTCAGAACGCACGAAATGTGTGCCGAGGCCAAGGTGCTCAGTGGCGAGGTTGGTAAACCGATGGCCCGCCATCTCGTAGGACGAGAAGAACCGATCCTTGAGATCTTCGACGGAAAGATTCCGCTCCGCCTTTGCGTCCTGCAAGAACGGGACGGCAGAGGATTCGGGAAGCAGGACCGCACCTGCGAAGTAGTTCGCTTCAACACGTTGACGGAGAAAGTCTCCGAAGTCCTTGGGGTCTGGATGACCGAGGGCGAAGTGTCCAAGCGTCTGCAATATGACAGAGCGAGCGTGCGTGGAATCGAGGGTGTCGCGGCCTTGCACGTAGATCTTGCCGTTTCGCGTGTCCGTAACCGACCGCACCGAGGCAGGAACGTCCGGCGTGCGAATCACTTTGAACCCGAAATGCTTGGAGAGCGCGTTGAGGTCACCTTTGGACATTGCGCCCTGGCCCGAATAGTCGATCGACGCTACCGCCTCAGCGGCCATACGTTCGATGTCGGCAAAGTAGTTCCCACGGTCCGTCATCTCGGCGCGTAGTTGAGCGTTCGCTGCCCGCGCCTCGTCCCGTGTGAAGGGAGAAGCTGAGTCACGACCTCGCAGTTCTTCGTAGAGACGCACGATGTGCTCGAGAGCGGCATCCGGGATCCGGGAACCGGGTTTGAGGTAGGGAAGTCCGAGATCCCGATAGGCCTGATCTCTCTGCGCCTTTTCGATCGCAACCTCGAGTTCAGCCCGGTGCGTGGGCGGCTCAGCATTCAACAGATCAACAGCATCAACGTGTAGCGCGGTCGAAAGTTGATTGATGACACCGAGACGTGGCTCCTTCTTCCCGTTTTCGAGCAAGGACAAATACGGAGCCGGTTTTCCGACAAGCGAACCAAGATCATCGAGCGTCATGTTTGCCCGCTTGCGATAGAAACGCACGCGCTGCCCGAACATGAGTGGGTCGATCATCGCCATGAAATCGCCTAACTGTCGATATACGCAACTATAGCGAATCTTATCTCCGCATGTGTTTGCATTTCTGAAACTATTCACGTTTCCTTGGGTCAACACACGAGGCGGAACCATGAACAACATCACGGTACTGGGTGAACACGACCCGCTATACGACAAGATTCTCACGGATGGAGCGCTCGAATTCGTCGCGGATCTCCACAGACGTTTCGAGGACCGACGACGAGGACTGCTCGGGGCACGCATCGTGCGCCAAAAGGCGCTCGATGACGGCGAACCCCTCCGGTTCTTGCCGGAGACGGCAGGAGTTCGCTATTCCGGCTGGTCGGTCGCTCGCCCGGTCGCCGATCTCGTGGACCGCCGGTGCGAGATCACGGGACCGACCGACCGCAAGATGATCATCAACGCGCTGAACTCAGGAGCGCGCGTGTTCATGGCCGACTTCGAGGACTCCAACTCCCCCACCTGGCACAACATGGTCGACGGACAGGTCAACCTCTTTGACGCGATCCGCGGAGAGGTCGACTTCACGAACGAGCAAGGCAAGAGGTATGAGCTCGGAAACGATCTTGCGACCTTGATGGTGAGACCGAGAGGCTGGCATCTGCGGGAGCGCCACCTGCTCGTCGACGGAGAACCTGTTTCAGCCTCCTTGTTCGACTTCGGCTTGTACTTCTACCACAACGCACGAGAACTCCTCAATCAGGACTCAGGGCCGTACTTCTATCTGCCAAAACTCGAGAGCCATCTCGAAGCACGGTTGTGGAATGACGTCTTCGTGAGAGCCCAGGACTACATCGGGATAGATACAGGCACCATTCGGGCGACGGTCCTGATCGAGACGATTCCCGCTGCTTTCGAGATGGAGGAGATTCTCTACGAACTCAGGAATCACTCGGCCGGCCTGAACGCCGGGAGGTGGGACTACATCTTTTCGATCATCAAGAAGTTCCGAAACCAGGAGGGTTTCGTGCTCCCGGATCGTGGCCAGATCTCCATGACGGTGCCGTTCATGCGCTCGTACACCGAGCTGTTGGTCAAAACGTGCCACAAACGCGGTGCACACGCGATGGGCGGCATGGCAGCGTTCATTCCGTCACGACGGGACGAGGAGATCAACCGGATAGCCTTCTCAAAGGTCACCGCCGATAAGACGCGCGAGGCTGCCGATGGATGTGACGGAACATGGGTTGCTCACCCTGATCTCGTGACCCTCGTGACAGAAATCTTCGACGATGTGCTCGGCGACAAGCCGAATCAGATCGCGAGGCAGCGTACCGAGGTCGCGGTGTCTGCTGCCGACCTCACACGGTTCTCTGTTCCGCAGGGAGCGATCACACAAGAGGGTGTTCGGCAGAACGTTGATATCGCGATCCAATACCTTGCGTCGTGGTTATCCGGGTCGGGAGCGGTCGGTATCTACAACCTCATGGAGGATGCGGCCACGGCCGAGATATCGCGCTCTCAGATCTGGCAGTGGGTCCACTCGGGTGCCGAAACCACGAACGGGACGACGATCTCCCCCGAGTATGTGCGCAAGGTCGCCGACGAGGAAACGGACAGGTTGCGGGGAGAGCTCGGGCACTCGACCTACACCGAGGCCCGCTTCGATGAGGCCAGGCTTCTTTTCGAAGACGTTGCCCTCTCCGACGACTTCCCCGAATTCCTGACGATTCCCGCGTACGAGATTCTCGATAGCTGAGACAACGACTGGAGACACCATGACCAACGAAGGTGCCATTACCGCACGAGCGAGCAACATCGCCCAGGATTGGGAGACGAATCCCCGATGGGATGGCGTTGTACGCGACTACAGCGCAACGGACGTCGCACGTCTCCAGGGCTCTTTCGTCGAGCAGCACACGATTGCGGACTCGATGGCGCGACGGCTGTGGGATCTTCTGGCATCGCAGGACTACGTCAACGCTCTGGGAGCGATGACGGGTGGCCAGGCAGTGCAGATGGTCAAAGCCGGGCTCCAAGCCATCTACCTATCGGGTTGGCAAGTCGCCGCGGACGCGAATCTTGCGGGTTCGGTGTACCCGGATCAATCCCTCTATCCGGCGAACTCAGCTCCGGCTCTGGTGAAAGGTATCAACAACGCCCTCAAGCGAGCCGACGAGATCGAGTGGTCCGAGGGTGAGAATGAACGGGAATGGATGGTCCCGATCGTGGCGGATGCCGAATCGGGCTTTGGGGGTTCTCTCAACGTCTTCGAGCTCACCAAGGCGTTCATCGAGGCGGGGGCTGCAGCGATCCACCTCGAGGATCAGCTGTCCTCCGAGAAGAAGTGCGGCCATATGGGTGGAAAGGTCCTGGTTCCAACAGCACAACATGTGCGAACACTCAAATCAGCGCGCCTTGCCGCTGACGTCATGGGCACACCAACACTCGTCGTCGCACGAACAGACTCGCTCGGCGCAAACCTGCTCACGACCGATGTAGATGAACGAGACCGCCAATTCACCACAGGAGAACGCACCGGTGAGGGGTTCTACGAAACCAGAAACGGCATGAACGCGGCGATTTCGAGAGGTCTCGCGTATGCGCCGTACGCCGACCTCCTCTGGTGCGAAACGTCGACACCGGACCTCGAGGAAGCCGCCACCTTCGCCGAAGCGATCCACGCCGAACACCCGGGGAAACTGCTGGCGTACAACTGCTCGCCGTCGTTCAACTGGAAGCGCCACCTCGATGACGCGGCGATCGCGACATTTCAGAAGGAACTCGGAGCAATGGGCTACCGGTTCCAGTTCATCACACTCGCTGGATTCCACGCACTCAACGCGACGATGTTCGATCTCGCCAGGGGATACTCACAGCGCGGCATGGAGGCCTACGTGGAGCTACAAGAGGCCGAGTTCTCGATGGAAGCCGATGGGTATACCGCAACGAGGCACCAGCGAGAGGTCGGAGCCGGATACTTCGACCAGGTAAGCCAGGTCATCACAGGAGGTGTGTCCTCGACACTCGCGCTCGACGGATCAACCGAAGAAGCGCAGTTCTACGACGGGGAGGAATGAGACCTGACTCGAGGTCAGGTGAAGGCAGGCATCACTTCCGCCGCAAAGAGTTCCATCGACGCCGATGTGTATGCGCTGTCGGCGAAGTAGATGATCGCGTATTCCATGCCGGCATCCTCGTAGGCCTTGAGGTGGTCGACAATCTGATCCGGCGTGCCTGTGATGGCTCCCAGGCCACCGTACAAACGATCTACGGCTTGCCCCGCGTCCTCTAGGACAGATCCGAACTGCGAATGCAGCCTTGCTCTTTCGGCATCGAGATCGGCGGCGTTCGTACCAATCAACACGTTGAAGTTCGTCGACCGCGTGATGTCCACAAAGTCACGACCAATGTTTTCGCAATGTCGCTCCAACACCGACGACTTTTCGATGAACGAGTCAAGTGTCCCTCCGAAGTTCGTGTAATCGGCGTATTTCGCAGCGGTTCGCAGCGTGAGCTGCTCACCACCGCCGGCGATCCACAAAGGGATCATCGGGTCTTGCACCGGCTTTGGTTGGCAGATCGCCCCGTCGATGGAGTAGTGCTTCCCGGTGAAAGACGCCTCGTCCTCCGTCCACATCTTTCGCATGATCTGGACCGCCTCATCGAGCTCACCAAGGCGAACCGATGGTTTCGGAAACGGGTATCCATAAGCCAGATATTCATGCTCGTACCATCCACCGCCGATTCCCATCTCAACCCGACCACCCGAGATCACATCGATCGACGCTGCCACTTTGGCGAGATACGCGGGATGCCGA
Source organism: Acidimicrobiia bacterium (assembly GCA_036985935.1). Taxonomy (GTDB): domain Bacteria; phylum Actinomycetota; class Acidimicrobiia; order Spongiisociales; family UBA5794; genus JAMBLL01. Next base: position 4,898 of record BTQP01000034.1, read on the forward strand.
TAGCCATTGCAGGTGCACATCTGACCGAGCCGTATCGTGTCGGTGACCGAGGCGAGAGCAGCCATGAGCGTCCACGCCTCATACGTGACCTCCTGGGTTGGCACCGGAACCGTGTGGAAATGGTCGTACACCCACACAGAGGTGAAACCAAGCGACTCAGCCTTCTTGGTCACGTCGACGATCGTGGACCAGTGGGCTGACGTATCGATGCCGACGAGGTCCAGTCGCCAACCCTGCGGTGTAAAGGCTCCAAACTGCATCAGGCGACCCTACCGCACAGCCAACGCTGCGTATGCCATCTCGGCAAGAAGATACTTTGCGCGGTCCTGGCTGATCGACTGAGCGATCGGATCCCCGTCGAACGCATTGATCAACCAGAAACACGATCCCGCCATCAGTCGGCCTTCGTCGAGTGACAGTGCCGGGTTCTTCTTGACGATCGCGTTCGCCCAGGCATCCCGATAGGTCGCCGCGTTTCTCGTGGCTTTCGCCTGATAGTTCTCAGGCAACGAGCGCAGTTCCTGAAGCAGCAGTGTTGTGGCGGTCCGGTTGTCGACGACGAGGTCGACGTGCGTTTCGACGAGCAAGACGAGCGCCTCTTGTGGCTCGAGCTCTGACGCAACCGAAATGCTCTCCCGCAACCTCAGCCAGATACGGTCGAAAGCCGTCATGAGGATGGCATCCTTGCTCGAAAAGTGGCGATATATGCCGGGTCCCGTGATGCCGGCGGCCTCCCCGATTTCATCGATGCCCGTCGCGTGGTAGCCGTTCTCACGGAACAGGACGGTCGCTGCGGCGAGGATCCGTTCGCGACGATCAAGACCCTTTCGGGTTCGTACAGTTTCGAATGCGACCTCGGTTGTAGCTGGCACTAGATACCAATTGCATCGCCGAGGCGGTCCCTATGGCTGCCGACTGAGCCGAACAACAGGGATGTGGACTTTGCGCGTTTGAAATACAGATGTGCGTCATGTTCCCAGGTGAATCCGATACCTCCGTGGATCTGGATGTTGTCCCCGGCAGCCTTCAGATAGGCGTCGGAGCACACGGATTTCGCAAGCGGAACCGAGATCTTCGATTCCTCCGCGTCTTCAAGCGTCCGAGCGGCGTGCCACGCCACAGACCTCGCTTGTTCCACAGCAACCAGCATGTCTGCGCACATGTGTTTGATAGCCTGAAACGATCCGATCGCACGGCCGAATTGATACCTCGTTTTGGCGTAGTCGACGGACATCTCAAGACATCGTTGGGCTCCGCCAACCTGCTCCTGAGCCATCGCGACCACTGCAGCATCGAGTGCAGCCTGCACGGCGTCCGGGTTCACCGCGCCTCCGAGATACGACTCGGCAGGGATCTCTACGTCGACGAATTCGACGGATCCGAGGGGCCGCGTGCCATCGAGCGACGAATCCGAGGTGACAGCGACACCATCGGCTCCGCTGTCTACGACAAACACACCGACTTCATCGCCAACCAGCGCAACGACGACGAACAGGTCCGCGTTCGGGGCGTCCGTAACGAACCGCTTCGTTCCATTGATCACCCATGTTTCGCCCGCAGGTTTGGCTGAAGTTTTCGTCGTGTCGCGGAAGTTTCCATGCGCCTGTTCGAAGACCGCAAGTGTCGCGATGGTCTCACCCGAAGCGATCGAAGGAAGGAGGACGGATTTCTGGCTGTCGCTCGCGGCCATGAGAATCGCAGTGGAAGCGACAAGAGACGAAAGCAACGGGACCGGTGTGACCATTCGACCGAGTTCTTCGAACACGACAGCCATCTCTTCGAACCCGTAACCCGCTCCGCCGTATTCCTCGGGAACATGTAGGCCGATGACACCCATTTCTGAGAGTTTTTGCCAGACACCTCGATCGAAGGCATCAGTCGTCAACGACATCTGGCGCACCTGGTCGAGGTTCGAGTTCGTTTCGAGAATCTCACGAACGGTGCCAGACAACATGGACTGCTCCTCCGTGCGTCCGAAAGTGAAGTTCTCAGCCACGAGGCACCTCCCTCCACGGTAGGTTCTTGTCAACCCTGGGTTCGCCAGCCAGTCCGAGCACCCGCTCGCCGAGAATGTTTCTCATGATCTCCGAGGTGCCACCCTCGATGCTGTTCGCACGCGCCCGAAGGAATGACCGTTGTGGACTCATTATCCGCTCAACCTCACGAGTTTCGTACGTTGTCGCCTCCAACGCGTATCCCTCAGGAATCGTTGCTCCCTCGAGACCGAGCATCGAAACGGTGAAGGCTGTGACTTCCTTGTTCGTGTCCGCCCACGCGAGTTTTCCCGTGGACGCTTCTGGCCCTGGCACGCCGGCCTTCATGTTCTCAGAAGCGCGCAGGGTCGTGAGCCGCATCGCCTCGACCTCGCCCCAGAGGCGAGCGAGTTCACGACGGGTCGCCTGCTCGCCATTCCCTGAAGACGCCCACGTCTCCATCGCCGAGCCGATCGCACCGTGGTTCCTCGGCACAGGGTTGCCACCGATCGCCACACGTTCGTTCATCAACGTTGTCATCGCAACTCTCCACCCGGCACCGACGTCATCGATTCTCTGGTCGTCGGGAATCCGCGTATCATCGAAGAACACCTCGTTGAACTCTGCTTCCCCGGTTATCTGATACAGCGGGCGGACATCTACGCCTTCAGATTTCATGTCGACGACGAAGTACGTCAACCCTTTGTGTTTGGGTTGATCCGGATCCGTTCGAGTTACCAGGAGACCCCACTTGGCGAGATGGGCGAGAGTCGTCCAGACCTTTTGACCGTTCACAACCCACTCGTCACCATCTCTTTCGGCGCGGGCCGAAAGCCCGGCGACGTCGGAACCCGCTCCGGGCTCCGAGAAGAGCTGACACCAGATGTCATCCATCGTGAACATGGGCCGCAACCAGCGTTTGCGCTGCTCAGTTGTCCCGTGTGCGGCGAGTACTCCAGCCCCCATACCGATCCCGATGAGGTTCGCTGCACGGTTCCAACGAGGCGCCCCGGCCTCCGCCAATCGGCGCGACACGGTTTCGCGATATTTCGGAGAGACGCCAAGACCTCCATCGTCGGGGCCGTAGTCGACCCAGGCGAGGCCCGCGTCGAATTCTGCGCCCCAGAAGATCTTCGCCTCGGTCGTGGCGGGTGGATAGCTCTCGAGCAGCGCGTCGATCGCTTCGTTGACGATCGAAGCCTCGCGGGATGTGTCTGTCACGTAGTGTCCTTCGTTGGTGGGCCTTGGTCGGTGGTCACGAGTCCGATGGAACCGCTGCAAGCGTCAACACGTCTGCAACGAGAGCTGGCGTGTCCTCACCCTCGATCTCGATGACGACGTTCTGCGTGAGCAGGTACTGCCCCTGCGACTTTTCACGCACGCCGGTAAGTGTTGCGACACTGCGGATCCTTGATCCCACCCTCACAGGTGCCAGGAACCGGACCTTGTCGCTGCCGTAGTTGACAAGAAGGGTCGCCCCAGCAGGTTTTATCCCGACATCACCCATGAGATAGCTCAGCAGGGACAGCGTCAAGAACCCATGAGCGATCGTGGTGCCAAAAGGACCCTTCGCTGCGGCTTCGCGGTCCGTGTGGATCCACTGATCGTCCATTGTGATGCGAGCGAACGCGTCGATGCGATCCTGGTCGATTTCGAACCATTCCCCGCGACCGATCTCTTTTCCGATGTACGTATCAAGCTGATCCACGGGGACGGTCGTCATATCGGCCTTTCGAGAATGTGAACGACAGTTTACTAACAGAGGTTGATGCAATGTCGGACGGGAGTTCTGCGACACTGGTCCAACCGTGTCACAATCGTTGCCCAACTGAAAGAGGTTCCCGTGGAGATACAAGAAAAGGTTGTCGTGGTAACCGGGGGTGCGAGTGGGATCGGTGCGGCTCTCGCTGCGCGGTTCGCGGCCGAGGGTGCGGGTGCGGTGATAGTGGCAGACATCGACGACGATGGGGCGTCCCGAGTTGCTGCCGGGTTCGACGGCGAAGCGATTCACCTCGATGTGGCGAACGATGAGGAAACCGCAAGTGTCATCTCACATGTCGAAGAGTCGTACGGACGAATCGACATTCTGTGCCTCAATGCCGGCATCGCTACAGGCGGTTCCGTGGACGTCCCAAACGACACATGGCAACGCACGTGGGAGATCAACGTGATGGCCCATGTCTATGCCACCCGGTACGCACTGCCTGGAATGATCGAACGGGGCGAGGGGTACATCGTCACAACGGCCTCAGCAGCTGGCCTGCTCACGAACATTGGAGCAGCACCGTACTCCGTCACCAAACATGCCGCCGTCGCGCTCGCCGAGTGGCTGGCGGTCACCTACGGGGACAAGGGCATCGGCGTGTCGTGTCTGTGTCCGCAGTTCGTCGACACACCACTGCTCGATGCGTTCGCCGACTACGACGATGACATGCGCGCGTGGGTCAGGGGCATCGCGATCGGCACTGAGCAGGTCGCAGAGGAAGTGATGGCAGCGATCCGCTCCGAGACGTTCCTCGTGCTCCCCCATCCTGAGGTCCTCGGGTACTTTCAGAACAAGGCGACGGACTACGACCGATGGATCTCCGGGATGCAGAAGCTCCAGGCAACCATCTTCACCACATGATCCGACCGATCACGAGACCTTCAACACAACCTTGCCTCGCGCGGTGCGCGATGCCATCAGATCGAACGCTTGCCGATACTCGTCGAGCGAGAACACGTCGGTGACCCTCGGATTGAGGGACCCCGACGCCAGGAGTTCGAACAGCTCAGCACCATTCGCGATGTTCTCCGCGGGATCGTGTTTCGTGAAGGACCCCCAGTACACACCGACGATCGACGCTCCCTTGAGCAGCGGCAAGTTCCATGGAATCTTCGGTATGTCACCCGCTGTGAACCCCACGACAAGGTGTCGCCCCTTCCAGGCGATGGCCCGGAAAGCTTGCTCCGACAGATCGCCTCCGACGGGGTCGTAGATCACGTCCGCTCCCCGGCCGGATGTGAGTTCCTTCGTGCGATCCTTGAGGTTCTCCCTGGCATAGTTGATCGTCTCGTCCGCGCCGAGTTCTCGACAGAAGGCGAGCTTTTCATCTGTGGACGCTGCGGCGATCACTACCGCACCCATCGCCTTTCCGATCTCCACGGCTGCCGATCCGACGCCGCCCGCCGCCCCGAGGACGAGCAGGGTCTCACCGGTGTTCAGCGCTGCGCGTTGTTTGAGTGCGTGGTACGACGTGCCATATGCCAGCGTCAACGCAGCTGCTGTCTCGAACGGCATAGCGTCTGGCATCGGGACAACAGCAGACGCGTCGACAACCCAATGCTCTGCGAACGCGCCCTCGACACCAACCGCCATCACGCGTTGGCCAGGGACAACGGAGGTCACACCCTCGCCGACTTCGCTGACCACGCCGGCAGCTTCAGCACCCGGCACGAACGGGGGCGCGGGCCGGTGTTGATAGAGACCCTGGATCACGAGAAGATCGGGGAAATTGAGGCTCGCAGCCTTGACGTCGATCACAACCTGCCCCGGCCCCGCTGCAACGTCCTGCACCTCTTGAATGCTGAGTTTGTCCTGCGTTCCGTATTCCGTGCACAGCACCGCGCGCATCACGCGACCTCGAAGAGCCCGGCCGCCCCCATGCCACCACCGACACACATGGTCGCGACAACGTACTTTGCTCCTCGCTTCTTTCCCTCGATGAGCGCATGCATGACCATGCGGGCCCCTGTCATTCCGTACGGATGTCCGATCGAAATCGCACCGCCGTTGACGTTGAGAATCTCATCCGGTATGTGCAGCTCATCGCGGCAATACAGAACCTGGACAGCGAACGCCTCGTTGAGTTCCCACAGATCGATGTCATCCATCGAGAGTCCAGCGTTTGCGAGTAGCTTCGGAACCGCGAATACGGGTCCGATGCCCATGATGTCGGGGTCGACGCCAGCCACAGCTATGCCCCGGTAGTAACCGAGCGGCTCGAGACCTCGCTTCTCTGCCAGCGCAGCATCCATGATCACGGTTGCGGCAGCACCGTCGGACAGCTGGCTCGCGTTGCCAGCTGTGATGGAGCCGCCTGGGTTCACCGGGCCGAGGTTCGCGAGACCCTCGAGTGTGGTCGACGGTCGGTTCCCCTCGTCCTTGCCCAGCGTGACCTCTTCATATGACGTCTCGCCTGTCTCTCGATTGACGAACATCTTGTTCGCGGTGACCGGCACGATTTCCTCATCGAGCGCACCAGCGTCCTGGGCAGCAGCTGTTCGCATCTGGGATTGGTACCCATAGGCGTCCTGGGCATCGCGCGAGATTCCAAATCTCTCCGCGACGACCTCGGCGGTCCCGAGCATCGGCATGTACGCGGCAGGATGTTTCTCGATGAGGGCTGGGTCGATCATTCGCCAGGTGTTCGTGTGCTCATTCTGGGCAAGTGAAATCGATTCGATACCGCCCGCCACCACAGTGTCCATTCCGTCATACATGACCTGTTTCGCCGCCGTGGCGATCGCCATCATTCCGGACGAGCATTGTCTGTCGATCGTCATCCCGCTGACCGATGTTGGCAGATCAGCGGCAAGGGCAGCGAGTCGACCGAGGTTGGGAAACTGGGTGCCCTGGGGCATCGCACAACCCATGATCACGTCGTCGACCTCGGCCGGGTCGATCCCGGCGCGTTCAACCGCGGCCCTGATAGGTACCGCGCCGAGGCTGGGCGCCTCGAGGTTGTTGAGCGAACCGCGATACGCCTTGCCGATCGGCGTGCGGGCTGCTGAGACGATTACTGCTTCTTTCATGTGGCCTCCTGTCCGTGAGTGGCCTTCCCGAGGAACTTCATGGTCTGCTCCGATCCTGACGTGAACTCTTGCTGATCGGCCGGGTCGAGGATGTCGGCGAGACGCGACGCGATCGCCTCGGGCGTGCGTTGGCCTTCCTCCAACCAGATCCCCTGGGTTTCATAGATTCGCACCGCCGCATACCCGCCGGCACCCGCAGCCAGAATCATCCCGTTCGGTGCGTCCTTCGACACGAGAAAGAGCACACCCGGAGTGACTTCCCGGGGCTTCAACAGATCCTTCGCCTCATCCGGCAGGAGGTCATCGGTCATGCGGGTGTGCGCTACTGGTGCAAGAGCATTGACCCGTATGTCATATTTCTGTCCCTCCGCCCGCAAGCTGTTCATGAGTCCAACGACACCGAGTTTCGCGGCTCCATAGTTGGCCTGACCAAAGTTTCCATAGAGACCCGTCGACGATGTGGTGACGACGACCCGTCCGTACACCTGGTCTCTCATGTGCCCCCACACCGCTGCTGTACAGATCGCAGTGCCCTTGAGGTGAACGTCAACAACCACATCGAACTCAGCTCGGCTCATGTTCGCAAAGGACTTGTCTCTCAAGATCCCTGCGTTGTTCACGAGAATGTCGACACGACCCCACCGCTCGACCGCGCGATCGACCATCGAGTCGACGGCAGCCACGTCCGTGACGTCGGCGCCGTCGGCCATGGCCTCTCCACCGGCGGCTTCGATTTCAGCCACCACAGAGCTCGCAGCCGACAACGATGATCCTGTTCCGTCGCGAGCCCCTCCGAGGTCATTCACGACCACCCGTGCACCGCGGGCCGCGAGTGCCATGGCATGTGAACGACCGAGTCCGTGCCCCGCACCGGTGACGATCGCTACCTGTTCGTCGAACGTGATCATGATCCCTCGTTGTTAGTCGTCGTTCACCGAGTGTAGAGCCGTCGCGTTGGCCGGCTCGACCAACGCCGAACGACTACTTGTTGAGGAAACCGCCGTCGATCGTGATGGTGTCCCCGGTGTGCCACGCGGAAGCGTCCGACGCCAGATACACCGCGATTCCTTCAAAGTCCTCTGGCACTCCGAAACGACCAACAGGAACACGAGGCAACACCTTTTCCGCGAACTGATCTGAATCGATGACCCCCGCCGTCATGCCCGTCGCGACATACCCGGGAGATATCGCGTTGGCTCGAATTCCATACTTCCCGTACTCGACGGCGATGCCTTGGATGAGGGCGCGTACGCCGGCCTTTGTCGCTGCGTAGTGCTCCCCCCTCGGGAACCCGATATCTGCGGAAACGGATGAGGTAACGACAAGGGAACCTGAACCGCGGGGTTTCATGTGTTTGACCGCTTCGCGAAAGGTCCAGAAAGCTCCATCCATGTTGACTGCGAAGACGTATCGCCATTCCTCGGTCGTCATATCCTCGAACCGTGTGACACCCGAGCCAACGCCTGCGTTGGCGAACACGGAATCGACTTGCCCGAATGCCCTCACGGTCGCTTCGAAGGCCTCGACGACAGCGGACTCGTCCGAGACGTCGACGGAAAGGGACACGGCTTCTCCGCCGAGCGCCCTGAGCGATTCCTCGGCAGCTGCGTTCCTCGACTCGTTTCTTCCCCAGATCACAACGCGCGCACCGGCCTTGGCGAGTCCGCCGGCCATTGCGAGACCGATGCCGTTGTTGCCACCGGTGACAAGCCCGACCTTGCCTGTCAGATCGAATGGATTGTCCATGTCGTGTCCCTCCGTTCGAGTCCGCAGTCGCCATTGCCAGAGTCGCCGTTGCCAGAGTTGCCATTGTATGGGTCTGGACTTCTCTCGTAGGCCGCCAACAGATGCGAGTAACCACGAGTGTGCGAGCAACGCCTCTACCGTAATGCCATGCAACGACGAACGGTGATGGTGATTCTGGCTTTGGCGCTCGTCGCTGCCGCGTGCACAGGCACCCGGCCGGTGGCTCCCGAGTTCACCGAATCGACCACTGCGACGACAACGAT
>BTQP01000035.1:0-13660 GCA_036985935.1 Acidimicrobiia bacterium
TCTTCTGCGCGCAGCGCAGACACTTCTTCTGCGCGCAGCGCAGACACTTGCTGCACGTCTTTGTCCCCCCGACCGGACAGGTTCAAGACGACGGTGGATCCGGATAGTTCATCCGCGTGAGCAACGATCCATGCAAGAGCGTGTGCGGACTCGAGCGCAGGAATGATTCCCTCGGTGCGTGACAGTCTGTGGAACGCGGCGATTGCGTCGTCGTCCGTGACGCTGTCGTACTCGACCAGACCGGCGTCCTTGAAATACGCATGCTCGGGGCCCACACCCGGATAGTCCAAACCTGCGGAGATCGAGTGCGCCTCGAGAACCTGACCGAAATCGTCTTGAAGCATGTAGGTCATCGCCCCGTGAAGCACGCCGGGGGAACCCTCGCCAAGTGATGCGCCATGTTTGCCAGACGAAATCCCGAGACCTGCCGCTTCGACGCCCACCAGACGAACTCCGGCATCACCGGCATACGTGTAGAAGATTCCCATTGCGTTGGATCCACCTCCCACAGGGGCGACGATCACGTCCGGCGTTGGTGCGCCCGGTTCGCCAGCAAGCTGGGACCGGAGCTCTTCACCGATCACCTTTTGGAATTCACGAACCATCCAAGGGAAGGGATGCGGACCGACGACACTCCCGATGATGTAGTGCGTGCCATCCACGGACGCAACCCAGTCGCGAAGAGCAGCCGATACCGCGTCTTTCAAAGTCCCTGCTCCGGAACTCACCGGCACGACTGTTGCGCCGAGCAGCTTCATGCGGTACACGTTGAGCGCCTGGCGTTCGATGTCCTTTTCCCCCATGTACACGACGCAGTCGAGGCCGAACAGCGCGCAAGCTGTTGCCGTCGCCACGCCGTGCTGTCCCGCGCCGGTTTCAGCGATCACCCGCTTTTTGCCCATTCGTTTCGTGAGCAGTGCTTGTCCAACCGTATTGTTGATCTTGTGTGCGCCGGTGTGGGCAAGGTCCTCCCGTTTGAGGTAGAGCCGTATCCCGAGTTCGCTCGACAGTCGTTTGGCGTAGTACACCGGCGTCGGCCTGCCGACGTACTGAGCGAGCAGCGCCTCGAGTTCTGCATGGAACGAACTATCAGCCCAGGCCTGTACGAACGCTCGTTCTAGCTCATACAGGGCAGGCATCAGGGTCTCAGGTGCGAAAATGCCGCCGTAGTCTCCAAAGCGCCCGCGAGCGTCCGGTCGTTGAAGTCTCACGTCTGTTTCGCCTCTCGGATGAAGTCGAGGATGCGTAAAGGATCCTTCACGCCTCTGCTGGATTCAAGCCCCGAAGATGCATCTACCCCGAAGGGTCCCACCGTAGCAACGGCATCTGCAACGTTGTCGGGTCCCAACCCGCCTGCGAGAACGAAAGGACGGCCGGGATCGTCGATCAGCGTCCAGTCGAACGTGACGCCCGTGCCACCATGCGCCTCGCCCGAGTAGGTATCGAGCAATGGCATTGCAGCGACAGGGACAGATCGAAGGCTTTCCGACACGGCATCCCGACGTACTCTGATGGGATACAGCGAGAGATACCCAGCGCTGATTGCCTCCGCAGCTACGTCCTGTGCATGCGCACCATGGGCCTGGATTCCATCGGCACGTGTCACTTCGGCGGCAACCATGGCCTCCTCCACGGTGAGATCCACTGTGACGATGAAACGACTGACGGGAACGCCATCCATGAGGGCGGCAGCATCATCAACAGACAAGCACCGCGGCGAGGATGGCGCCAACACGAAGCCCGCTGCATCCGCTCCTCCATCGACGACCGCCGCGATAGCCTTCTCGTCGGTGAGGCCGCACACCTTGACCCACGTCATGCAGCACCTCTGAGCTCGGCAACGAGCGCAGCCGGGTCCGCTGCCCTGACGAGCGCCTCGCCGACGAGGATCGCATCGAATCGCGCACGGGCCATTCGGCCGGCACCCTCAGCGCTTGATACGCCCGACTCCGCGATAGCAACGTCTACACCCTCCAACAGCGGCCCGATGGATTCGGCGACAGCAAGATTCGTTTTGAACGTGCCAAGGTCCCGATTGTTGATGCCAACGATGGACGCTCCACAGTCGATGGCCCGTCCGACCTCGAGCGCCGAGTGTGCCTCCACGATCGCCTCGACACCGGCATCGTTCGCTGTACCAAGGAGATGCTCGAGATCCGGCTGACTCAATGCCGCGACGATCAACAGAACAGCGTCGGCACCCCCGGCGCGAGCCTCCCAGATCTGCGACGGTGCAACCGTGAAGTCCTTTCGCAGGACGGGCACATCGACGGCTTCACTCACGGCCCGAAGGTCAGCCATCGATCCATCGAAATACTTCGGTTCCGTGACAACGGATATCGCGCTGGCTCCACCTGCCACATAGGCAACGGCTCGGGCCACCGGGTCAAGTGCCCCATCGATAACCCCGACAGAGGGGGATCTACGTTTGATCTCAGCGATCACACTCAACCCATCCGACAGAAGCGCAGACCGCAAACTCCGAGCCGGCCCCATCGACTGCGCGCGCTCACGGAATTCATCCGCGCGTTCGTCGGCCTCTATCGAACGACTCTGAGCGTGGGTGAGGATCTCTTGCAACACCACCACATGGTACCGGCCAGGCTCCACGATGATGCAGGCACTAGAACGATTCGCCGATCTCAACGGTGAAGGTAGTTTCGGTTGGGCTACCGGAACAAGTGACGGATCCACCCATCAGGTTGACGAGCTCCGAGACGATCGACAAACCAAGGCCAGACCCCGCTGGTCGGACGGCTCGATAGCGGTCGGCAACGTACAGACGCTCGAACACATGTGGAACATCGGATGCGGCGATGCCGGGTCCTGTGTTGACCACCGAGATCGAAACGACCCCGGAGGCGGTTCTGCGACATGTCACATCGATCGAACCGTCCTGGGGCGTGTACCGCATCGCGTTCTCCAGCAGGTTGCCGAGAATCTGGACGAGCCGGTCGGGGTCGATGGACATCTCACCCACGTCCTGACACCTCGTCGTGAGTTCGATCCGCGCCGCCGCGGCACGCTCGTCGAACGTGTCGACAGTGCCGCTCACGAGTCCTCCGACGTCCACGAGAGCAGGGCGTAGGGTAAATTCGCTCGTTTCCATGCGCGCCAGGGCCATGACATCCTCAACCAATCGGGAAAGCTGCCGGGTCTGGCCATACAAGATTCCTGCAACGCGTGAGAGATCCTCAGGCGGAATGTCTCCCGCATCGAGCGCTTCGGCATATCCAGAAATCGTCGTCAGCGGCGTCCTCAGGTCATGGCTCACCGCCATCAGAAACTGGCGCTCGCGCTCCCCCACTGCCTGGAGCTCGGTTGCCATCGCGTTGAATGACCCGGCCACCTCTGCTATTTCGTCTTGACCGATTTGTGGTGCGCGGGCCGAAAGATCTCCCGAGCCGACACGCCTGGCGGCTTCCGAGATTCCGGACAACCGCCGCGACAACGATGCAGAGAACCACACACCGAGCAGCAACGTCAGCACGGCGCCGACGCCAAGAGCCAGAAGCAAAGCGAACGTCAACCCGCGCACAGGGAACAGCTCAGTTTCTCTACCGATGGCGACAGTCAGAGTGATTCCCTCCCCTTCGAGCCTTTCGATCGCTGCCTGAACCTTTCTATCGCCGACTGTCACCGAAACCACCTCGCCCTCGTCCATATCCGAGGGCAGCAGCGGTATCAACACCAACGGGTCGCTGATGGGTACGGTCCGGTTCCGCGTGATCAGCACGGCCTCGACCACATCGTGGCCGCCGAGAACTCGCGCGCGGATCAGGCTGCGTTCGAGTGCGTTTCGTGCGCGTGCAACCTGAGCGGGAACATTCCCACGTGGACGAAATCGGATGTCATCGAGATCCTCCTCGATCAGTTCCGCCGTGACACGCGCCTGACGCGACAGTTCGGCAGCAGACGCCGCCTGAGCGCGTTGGGAAACCACCACGGCGATCGTGATACCGGATAGCATCGTGACGATCGCGACGATGGCGGTTGCGAAGAAGATCTTCGCCTTCACCCCGGTTCCACCCGGTAGCCGATCCCCCATACCGTTTCGATGGGAAAACCGTCGAGCTTCTTGCGGAGCTGTCGTACATGCACGTCCACGGTTCTCGTCTCGCCAAAGTAGTCGTATCCCCACACGGCTTCGAGAATCTGACTCCGCGAAAGCACGAGCCCGCTGTGTTCGGCGAGATACCACAAGAGGTCGAACTCGCGGGCGGTCGGTCGCACCACCGCCTGGGACGGTGAAACTACCTCTCTTCGACCCGCGTCGATCGTGAATCCACCAATTGTCAGAACCTCTCTCGTGATCGGTCGTTCTTCCGATCGCCGAAGGACCGACTGAATGCGCGCAACAACTTCACGCGGTGAGAACGGCTTCGTGACGTAGTCGTCAGCTCCGACTTCCAGACCGATGATGGTGTCTGTCTCAGAGTCCCTGGCAGTCAGCATGATGATGGGGACGTCAGACTTCTCGCGTATCGAGCGGGCGACCTCGACACCGTCGATTCCGGGGAGACCGAGGTCGAGCAGCACGGCACGGGGGATGCGCCTCGCAAACATGTCGAGACCCTCTTCACCCGTGCGGGCATGGACCAGCGAAAAACCCTCGCGCTCGACGTACAGGCGCACGAGATCTGCGATCTCGTCGTGATCCTCGATGAGAAGGATGGTTCCCTCGCTCATGACCTGCCCCATACGTCGTCTGCAAGCAAGTTACGGGACCACTGTAAGAGAAAGGTAAAGGACCGCGAAGAACCTCATGAGTCCGCGCCGAGGACTCGGCTCATGGAATCAGCCGCTGCGACCGCGTTGAGCACAGCCGTGGCCTTGTTTATGCATTCGTCGTACTCGCTCGAAGGATCGGAATCAACCACGATCCCGGCTCCTGCCTGAACCCACGCGGTCGTCCCGCGACAGATGCAGGTTCGCAGAGCAATGGCGGTATCGAGGTTCCCGGAAAAGTCAATGTATCCGACTGCTCCGGCGTACGGCCCGCGTGCGAGAGGCTCTAGTTCGTCGATCAGCTCCATCGCACGAACCTTCGGGGCTCCAGTGACGGTGCCATGCGGAAAGGTCGCTCTGAGCACCTCGACGGGGCCGATCCCGGTCCTCAAGGTTCCCGATACGCCCGACACGATGTGCATCACATGGGAATATCGCTCGACCACCATGAGGTCGTCGACTGTCACGGTCCCGAATTCACAGACTCGCCCGAGATCGTTGCGGGCGAGATCGACGAGCATGACATGCTCAGCCTGCTCTTTCGGATCTGCCAGCAGCTCGGACTCGAGCCGTTGATCTTCTGCATCGGTTCGTCCCCTTGGTCTCGTGCCAGCGATGGGACGTGAGTATGCAACACCATCCCTCACCCGCGACATGAGCTCCGGCGAAGAGCCCGCTATCGCAATTCCGGCCGTCCGCACAAAGAACATGAAGGGTGAGGGATTGATGAGTCGCAGCGCGCGGTACACGGCAAAGGCATCCCCACCAAAGACCGCTTCGAATCGGATCGAGGGGACGATCTGGAACACTTCGCCTTCGCGAATGAGCGATTTCGCCTTTTCCACGACTGATTCGTATTCGGTCCGATCCATCGACTGGACGGTTGTCGGGACCAGTCCAAGTTCGGGCATATTCCCGGGTGTGCGCAGGGTCGCCCTTGACAGCGACGAAACCGCCCTTTCAAGAAAGAGAACCGCCTCCGCATAGTCCCGTGCCGGGTCGTCCGTGACATACACGTTCCGGATCACCGTGATCGTGTTCGATAGGCGATCTAGGGCCGCGAGCCCGCCGACGAATTGCCAGGCCATCTCTGGCAAGGCTCTGTCGTCCGGAGACCCGTTCGGTAGAGACTCAACATATCGAACCACGTCATACGCCAGATACCCGACCGCTCCACTGTGAAGCGGAGGCTGCGCAACACTCTTTGCAACCTGATCCCAGGGCGCGACATCGTAACGATCGAGCAAGGCTTCGAGGGCCTCAAGGGGGTCGCCGGCCGGGACAACAACCGCATCGTCCGTACACGTGACCTCTCCGTCGATGGCAGAGATCGTGAGGGCAGAATCCCATCCGATGAAGGACCACCGGCCCCATCGCTCCCCGCCTTCGACCGATTCGAGGAGGAAACCTTCGCTATCTCCGACCAAAGAGTCGAACACCGACACCGCTGTATGGGTATCGCCAAGAACCACCACCGGCAGCGGAATCACCGAGTAGGTACCAGCGAGGTCAACGAAGGTTTCGAGATCCATCGTGAGTCCGAGTGTTGGGGGCTTCTCCACCGTTAGACGCTCGCGAGTTCCTCAAGCCCGAGCTTGATCAGAAGATCGGAGAACCACGATGAGAGGATCACGATCTGCCCCGTGACCATCAGGACACCGAAGAAGGCAAGAGCCATACCAGAGAAGACAGCGATCGGTTTCACGTACCGCTTGACCCAGTCGAAGGCAGAGAACGCCTTCGTGAGCAACAGGGAGGTGAGCAGGAAAGGGATACCGAGTCCGAGGCTGTAGAAGAACAGCACGATCATGCCCTGAAAGACCGTATCCGACTGTGCGCCGAGCAGAAGCGCAGCAGCGAGAAAGGGACCGATGCAGGGCGTCCATCCGAATGCGAAAGCGCCACCCATCAACGGAAGACCAAGGACACCGTATTGTTTTGCACCCGAAGCCTCCACGCGACGATCCTTCATCATCGGCATCATCCATGTCGGTGTCCACAGCGCACTGACGGCGATGAACAGTCCCATCACGATGATCATCCATCCGGCAACCACCGTGAAGATGTTCTGCGACAAGAAACTCGACAGCGACGTGGCAGTTGCTCCAAGGGCGACGAATACGAGCGTGAAACCAAGAACGAACAGTCCCGTGCGCCCCGTCACGCGCCGCATCGATACGTTGCCCTCGGCGAGTTCTGTCATGTCGTATCCCGACATCAAACTCACGTACCCAGGCAACAAGGGCAGCACGCACGGAGACAGAAACGACGCGGCTCCAGCGAACAGCGCAGCGATGAGGCTGACTTCCACACTCCGCCCTTCACATAGAAAACTCACTTCGTCCGGTACACAACGAATGTGCAGTTCGCCACGTTCCCGAATCGTGAACGTCGCCACATTTCCGACGAACACGGGATTCGCAGATGGTACGGCTAACCTCGCTATTCACGACTTTCGAATGGCCATGACAGCACCAATCCAACCCCCCACCGCGCGCTCGTTCACAGTCAGGGACCGAAGGATCCTCTTTCTCTCGTCGGTCATCGCGGTCGTCGCGGGGTACACGGGAAGTCAGATGGCACACACACTCCCGTTTGCCCGCGCCGCGCTCGATCTCACCGAGGGGCAGATGAGCGCGCTCTTTGCCGCAGTCCGGGCAGTTTCGTTGCTCGGCGTATTCTTTGCCGTGGCCGCCGACCGGAATGGGCGCAGGAAGCCAATCCTCGCCTCTTTTCTCTTGCTTGCCTTCGGCAGTCTTGCGACCGCATTCATTCCTTCTGTTGCTGCATATGCGATTTCACAGGGCGTAGTGCGGATCGGGCTCGTGGCCGTTGCATCGTTGACCATCGTTCTCCTCGCCGAGGAACTAACCCCGGGGATCCGCGCCCTGGGAATCGGGATCTACGGACTGGCTGGCTCTATCGGCGTTGGCACCGGTCTGCTTTTGCTGCCGATCGCCGAATCCAATGACGGGGCGTGGAGAATCCTCTTCGGTCTTGGAACCCTCGGGCTTCTTGCATTTCCCCTACTCAACCGCTTCCTACCCGAGTCGCGGGCGTTCGTCCCTGCCACGCCGATTCGCTTCACGAAGGCTCTTGGAATGGGGCTTTCAAGACACTTCTGGCCGCTCGCAGGAGTCTCCTTCTTCGTCGCCGCATTTTCGGCACCCGCTTTCGACTTCGTGCTCGAGCGCCTCATCAATGACCTCTCGTGGGATACCGGAGCTGCAAGGTTCCTCCTCATCGTGTTCTCAGGCCTCGGAGCCATCGGTCTCTTGGTTGGAGGGCGACTCGCTGACCAATACGGGCGCAGACCGACGTCGGTCGCTGCCCTTGCGATCGGACTCGTCGGTGGTGTGGGTTTCTACTTGCTGGATTCCGGGTGGTTCTTGGCGACAAGCATCTTCCTTGCGACACTCGGTGCAACCATGCTTACGCCGTCCTACGGTGCGCAGCGCTCCGAGCTCTTCCCCACAAGGGTCCGAGCCACGGCGAACGCGTGGCTGACGAATATCGCCATCTTGGGAAGCATCGCTGGTTTTGCTACGGGTGCGATCCTCATCGACTCAATCGGCCTTGCCTCAACGGTATCGATGCTCGGTGCCGGTCTCGTAATCTCGATGGTCCTCGTTCTCAGGCTGCCTGAGACTCGGGGAATGGATCTCGTGAGGAAGAAAGTGCGCCGGTCCAGTACCACCACGCCAACGCCGCAAGTCGAGTGAACGTAAGCACAGCGATACCGGACCACACGCCGATGAGCGTGTCGCCGAACACCATGATGGTCACAATCGAAACGATCGCCGCAAGAACCATCGAAGCAGCGAGGAACCGGAATGCGCTTGCACCGATTCCGATGCCATCCCATACATAGACCAGCGCCGACACCGGTTGCAGCAGCACGACAAATGCGAAAACGGAAACGACACCTGACTGCACCCCAGGGTCCGTCGTGAATGTCGCGATGATGACGGGGCGGAGAACTATGAGCATCCCCGCGAGCAACACTCCGGTCATGAGCCCAAGAGCCAGCAATCGGTTCGAAACATCACGTGCGGATCGGATGTTGCGCGTCCCCATGTCCGTGCCAACCGTTGCTGTCGCGGCGACCGCCAGAGAATCGAGAACGAACGAGAGGAAGAGCCATACCTGAAGCGCGATCTGGTGCGCGGCTACCTGTTGCGTTCCGATTCTCGACGCCGCGACCGTTGTGGCCGCGATCGTGATCAGAAGGGCAGCGCTTCGGATCATCATCGGCCATCCGGCACTCAATATTCTTCCAAGTCCGAGCGAGTCAAGACTCTGAGACCCAACCCGGGTTCCGAGCCTCCTTCGGTGGATCCCGAAAATGAGAACGAGGAACCACAGGGCGGCGAGGCTTTGGGCAACCACGGTCGCCCAGGCGGCACCTGCGACGCCGAGATCGAATCCGAAGATCAATATGGGATCGAGGACAAGGTTCACGACGTTCATCCCAACCGCCACGATCAGTGGTGTTCGGGTGTCGCTATGTCCCCGATACACGCCGTGACCGACCATAGCGACCAGGACCGACGGCAGAGCGAGGAAACGGATTCGTAAGTACGTCACCGCCTCGATTGAGACCTGCTGGTCGCTGCCAAAGAGTCGTGAAATTGGTTCCGCGAGGAACGCCATCGCTGCGGCGACCACGAGCCCAAGGGCGACAGCAAGCAGCACCGCCCCCGTTGCGATCGCACCCGCCCGCTTCACGTCCCCACGTCCTACCTCGCCCGCGACGAGCGGGGTGATAGCGGCGTGCACGAAATTGAAGATGCTGAATACCGCTGCGAATATCGCCGACCCGATCGCCAGCGCCGCCAGCGGCACGGTCCCGAGTCTGCCGATCCACGCTGTGTCGACAATCGAGACCAACGGGTCTATCGCCAAAGTGCCAAGCGCCGGGATCGCAAGCGCCGCGATCGCCCGATCGCGTGGATGACGCCTGAATGCGGTCAAACGCGACACGAGCGACAGATCACACGGGCACGAGATTCTTCTGATCGAACGCACACCGGTCTGCGAGTGGACACTGCCAGCACTGCGCCTTCTTCGCGTCGCAGATGTCGCGCCCGAACTGGATCATCCGCATCGAAACGTTTGCCCACTGTGCCTTTGGGAACAGAGCCTTGAGTTCGGATTCGATCTTCGTCGGGTCGCTCGCACTGACGAGGCCGAGCCTTTGGGACACACGCTTGACATGGGTATCGACGGCTATTGCAGGGTCGCCCCACACCTCGGCGAGAACCACTGATGCCGTCTTGCGGCCGACCCCCCGCAGCGTCACGAGTTCATCGAGGTCCCGTGGAACCTCACCTCCGTACTTGTCTACGAGATCTCCGGCAAGGGCAATCACGCTCTTCGTCTTCTGGCGATAGAAACCCGTCGAGAAGATGATCCTCTCCACATCCTCGGGGTCTGCACCGGCAAGATCCTCGGGTGTCGGATATGCCTCGAACAGGACAGGTGCCACCGTGTTCACGTTCGCGTCGGTGGTCTGAGCAGAAAGAACGGTCGCTACGAGAAGCTGCCATGCATCGGCGTACTTCAATGCGGTTCGGCTCTGTGGGTAGCGCTTCTTGAGCCTGTTGAGAATGACGCTCGCGTTCCGCTTCTCTTCAGTCGTTGGCTCGAGGGCCATCGTTTCGTTCAGACCTGCCATGGTCGAGGATTGTACCTGGGTACAGTGACACGATGGATTCGCCCGTTACCTCTCCAGAACAGATCGCACGACTCCGTGTCGCCTACGACCGCTGCTTTGGCTGCGGTGTTCGAAACCCGGTGGGATTGCAGCTCTCAGATTTCACGGCAAGCCCTGACGGCGCCAGGGCACCGTTCCTGACGAGGTCGGACCACAGTGGCTTCCACGGTGTCGTCCACGGCGGCGTGATCGCAACCGCTCTTGATGAGATCTCGGCGTGGGCGTGTGTCCTGTCTGAAGGTGTTTTCGTCTTTACCGCCAAACTCGACATCAGATACCGAAAAGAGGTCCGCACCGGCGCCACTTACACGCTGATCGGTCGTGTTGTCGAGCGACGCGGGAAGCGGCTCCGCGTTGAAAGCAAGCTGTGTTCAGGTGACACAGCGCTAGCCGAGTCGTCCGGGCTCTTCGTGGTAGCCGACACGGTCGAAGCAGTGCTCACCTCTCCGGATGCCGACTAGTGCCCTTTACGACCAGATCACCACGATAAAGAGACCTGCAGCCACGTAGAGCCCACCGCCCATGACCTGCCAGAACGCTCTGGGATTCGCCTCAGGGCGCAGACCCCGACGGAGTCGTTCCTGGGATTCCGCCTGCCGGTATCCGGACGATGACGTGTCGACCTCGTCTTGCGGTTCATCCGATCGACGGGTGCCAAAGAGCGCACCCATCGCCCCAAGCCCAAGGTTCGTATACCCGCCGCCTGTCGCACCGCCGGCAAGGAGAAGCACGACTCCGTAGAGAATGATCGTGTACCCAACACTCGACGCAAGCGAGACATCCGAGATCGCCCAGATCACGAGACCGATGAGAAACGCCACCGCAAGTCCAACGCCGAAGGTCGCGAGGTAGTCAGGCATCCGCTCTCGCAGCGTGAGATAAGATTCCTCAACTCCGGGATCGAACTGTTCCACTGTTTCCTCTCTGACTGCATCAACCTACAGGACTACGCCAGCGCGACGAACCCCCCACATCATGCGCACGGACCCGCGGCGGCGCACCACTAGAAGCCGAACGAAGAGCTAGATCCGCCGAACTTCCTGAGCAGCCTGACGCATAGAGCGATCAGCGCTCCGAGAACCAGCAGCGCACCGCCCGCGAGCAACAACAGCTCGGCACCCGCATAGACGCCCGTCGAACACGAACCGAGACCGTTCTGGCACAGGCCAAGGCCTGTACCTCCCGAGACGAGATCGATGAGGATGACTCCCGGCAGAATCAGCACAACCGCAAGAAGTCCGAGCAGTGCTCCGAGCAGTATCCGAATCGCAATCATGAGGAAATCGTACAACCGATTCTGATATTGCTCAGCACCCCTGGCTGGACTACGGTGCGATCGGGCGATCAAAGGTTCCCGTGACGTCACAAACCAGTCGATTTCATACGGAGTCGTTCACACCAGACGAGCAAGAAGTTCTCTCCAGACATTTTTCGAATCTCGACCGCCCGGTGTTTGCGATCTACAACCTGCCGGAGGTTGTCAAGGGTGCGCTGTTTGCGCGATATTCGCGTTCGCCGAAGTCCGTGCGGCGTCTGTTCCTCGATGAGTTCGTGGGAGACGCCGACCTCGGAATTGCCGCCATCGCCGCCGAAGGCCGCGGTGCCGACGTCGTTGGCACGCAAAGGGCACAGGCTCTCTATGACCGTGTCTTCACCCAATACGGTGACGACTCCGTCGCACAACTCGGCGGAGCTCATCTCGCCGTGGAACAGGCCTCCAATCTGTTGACGAAGGTTCTCGAATGGGGCAGGCTCGCGTCGTACCTGGAGCAATCCACAAGGTACATCTTCTATGACCAGAAGCTCGGAGAGAACTACCGGTACCAGGTGCCTGCCGAACTCGACGGGCACCCGGAGCGAGAGCGATACATCGCAGAACTCGACCACCAATTCGATATCTACTCCGACACCGTCGCAAAACTCGTCGTGTATTACGAAACACTGTATCCCAGAGCCGACGGAGACTCAGCGTTCGTGTGGAAGTCGACGATACGCGCAAAGGCATGTGATGATGCGCGAGGGCTTCTTCCCGCATCAACGACATCGAACGTCGGCATCTTCGCTTCCGGACAGGCATACGAGTCTCTGCTCCTGCGCATGGCGGCACATCCGCTCGATGAGGTCCGCTGGTACGGCGAGGCGATGCTCACGGAACTGCGCACGGTGATTCCTTCGTTCATGAAGCGTGTCGATGTGCCAGACCGGGGTGGAACGTGGATCCGGTACTTCTCCGACATAGCCA
This sequence comes from Acidimicrobiia bacterium, assembly GCA_036985935.1. GTDB lineage: Bacteria > Actinomycetota > Acidimicrobiia > Spongiisociales > UBA5794 > JAMBLL01. The sequence goes on from BTQP01000035.1 coordinate 12,687, forward strand.
CGGCTATGACCGAGCAGGCGACGAGGATCACTGATTCACCTGGCGACGGGCCGACGGTTCAGCTGGTGCATTGGGATCCCGAAGGCGAACGCCGCGTAGCCGCAAGCGCCCTGTATCCATTCGTCAACATGCCGGACGCCGAGATTCGCGACATGGTCAACAGCATGCCTGAGTCCCGCATCGACGAGATCTTCGCCGCGTACGTGGGCACCCGAAGTAACCGCCGTCACAAACCTGGCCGCGGACTCGAAGAAACGTTCTATCGCTTCGATGTCCTGTGTGACTACGGGATCTTCCGCGATCTCCAGCGACATCGCATGATGACACTCGATTGGCAACCGCTCTCGCCCGCAAACGGGTTTGTCACTCCAGAATCTGTCGCCGACGTTGGTGCGGAGGATGTATGGAAGGAGTCCATGGAACGGATGGCCGGCTTGTACGAGCTTCTGGAAGATTCGACCTCGGCGAGTGTCGCTCAGTACGTCGTACCGTTTGCGTTCAAGGTCAGGTTCTACATGAACTTCAATGCGAGAGAAGCCTTCCACATGTTGGAGTTGCGCACGCAGCAGGGCGGACACCCGGACTACAGGGCCGTGTGCCAGGAGATGCATCGGCAGATACGCGAGGTCGCGGGACATCGCCGAATCGCAGACGCTATGAGTTTCATCGACCTGAACGACTACGAGCTCGGGAGGCTCGAGACGGAGCGCAGGGCGGCGGCGAAACGCGCTGCTCTCGGAGTCGCGGAACCGTCAGCCTGATGTGTCAGCCTGATAGGGGAATGCGGAGCACCAGCTTGTCGTCCTCCACAGTCCACTCTGCCGAGCTGATGAGCGAATAGTCGAAATAGTCTCGCTCGGCACCCTCGATGAACGTCTTACGCGCCTGCCCCTCGAGCGGAGGCACACCACGGTCACGCACTGCCTGAGCGCGTTCAGTGAAGCGTTTCAGAAATTCGTCCATATCGAGTTTCG
>BTQP01000036.1:0-13571 GCA_036985935.1 Acidimicrobiia bacterium
ATCGGCAGCTTCGACTCAAATGAATATGAGCGTCAGCTGGCTGAAGGCGTGTAGAACAGATCCGCCTGGTCCAGCGTCAGCCGCAATTTGCCGAAAGCCAGTCCTCTGCAGCGCGGCGCTCCCCGAGGGCACGCAGCGTCTCGAGGCTGAGACCAGCTTGCTCACCCTCGTTGATGATCGCACGTGCGTTCGAACGAACCGTCTCCGCAGTCTCGCAACTCGCGGCAGCGTCGAGCTGGTCCATCATCTGGCTCCATGCCTGACCCTGGACATCACCGATGAGCGTCGGCGTCGTCTTTGTGTCATCCGGACTCCCGCTCGTGAGCAGAACAGCGCCGACAGCGAAACCTGCAATCACGAGTGCAGCGAGCAATGAGAACACGAGCATCTTCATGTCGTTAAGACGATAGACCGAGACGATTCGGTTCCCTCCACAGACAGGCATCTGCCCGGCGCATAGTTCGCTTCAGACGTTGAAGCGGAAATGCATGACATCGCCTTCGGCGACGATGTACTCCTTGCCTTCGATGCGCCATTTGCCGGCGTCCTTTGCGCCCGCTTCGCCGTTGAACCCGACGTAGTCGTCGTAGGCGATGACCTCGGCCTTGATGAATCCGTGCTCGAAGTCGGTGTGAATGACACCGGCAGCCTGAGGTGCAGTCGACCCGGACTTCACGGTCCAGGCGCGTACTTCTTTGTCTCCAGCGGTGAAATATGTCAAGAGACCGAGCATCTCATACGCTGCCCTCACGACCTTGTGCAGACCTGGCTCGTTGAGTCCGTATTCGGCCAGTAGTTCGTCGCGATCCGCTGCTTCGAGTGATGCGAGTTCAGCTTCGAGCGCTCCGCTGATCGTGACGACAGTGGCGCCCTCGGCCGATGCGAGATCGGTGACGGTGTCGACCATTGAGTTGTCGCCAAGGCCATCCTCACCGACGTTTGCGATGTACATCGTAGGTTTCGATGTCAAGAGGAAGAGGTCGCGAACGATCAGCCGCTCGGCGTCCGTGAAGGTCATGATTCGCACCGGCGCACCCGTCCCGAGGTGCTCGTTGATGCGTTCTAGCACGGCGAGGGCAGCAGTGGCGTCCTTGTCACCGGAGCGTGCTTTTCTACCCTGTTTGTCAAGTGACTTTGCGACGGTATCGAGGTCCGCGAGGGCCAATTCCGTGTTGATAGTCGCTACGTCGTTGAGCGGGTCGACACGGCCATCGACGTGCACGACGTTGTCGTCCTCGAAACAACGCACAACGTGTGCAATGGCATCGGTCTCTCTGATATGGCTCAAGAACTTGTTGCCGAGGCCCTCACCGTCCGAGGCCCCCGCCACGAGCCCCGCGATGTCCACGAACTCGACGACGGCAGGAAGGACACGCGGGGGGCGCACAATTGCAGCGAGCGCTCCCAGCCGAGGATCGGGCACGTTTGCGATCCCTGTATTGGGATCGATGGTCGTGAACGGATAGTTCTCGGCTGCGATGTTGCCACCGGTCAACGCGTTGAACAACGTCGACTTGCCAACGTTCGGCAGTCCAACGATGCCGCAGGTGATTCCCATGTCGATGCTCCGGTAGTAGAAGTCAGAGGTGTTCCGAGGTGACGAGTTCGTCGAGCCAGCGGTGATGATACGGAGTGGTGCCCACAACAGAACGCTTCGGAAGCGATGAGTACTCCTGGCACCTCGGTCTTTCTGCCTGAGTACTCTGCTCCGGGGGCGTAGACACAGCAGGCGATTCGTCTACGCCGGCCAGTCGACGTTGGAGGGATTCCCATGGCGGTACGCATTGAACGAGACGGAGTGGTCGCAACCGTGGTGATCGATCGCCCTGATGTGCGAAACGCAGTGGATGGACCCACAGCCGTCGCCCTCAACGACGCCTTCGTCGCTCTCGACGCCGACGAGTCGATCTCGGTGATCGTGCTGTGGGGAGCAGGTGGAACGTTCTGCAGCGGGGCGGACCTCGCAAAGATCGGGACGCAGGACGGCAATCGCCTCGAACCTGACGGACCCGGGCCAATGGGGCCAACCCGGATGTTGATGTCCAAGCCCGTCATCGCTGCCGTCGAGGGTTTTGCCGTCGCTGGTGGGCTCGAACTGGCGGCGTGGTGCGACCTGCGCGTTGCGGGCGAAACCGCCATCTTCGGAGTGTTCTGTCGTCGATGGGGTGTTCCACTCGTCGATGGCGGGACCGTCCGTCTCCCGCGCATCGTCGGGTTCTCCAGGGCGATGGACATGATCCTGACCGGTCGCGAGGTCATGGCATCGGAAGCGAAGCAGATCGGTCTCGTGGACCGAATGGTGCCCGAGGGTTCCGCCAGAGAGGAAGCAGAGAACCTCGCACGGGAGATCGCTGCATTTCCCCAGCTATGTCTGAGAAACGATCGGCTCTCTGCGTACCAATCCATCGGGATCGATACCCGGTCAGCGCTTGCGGATGAGTTCGCATTCGGCATGGACACGATCCGCAACAGCGATCTCACTGCGGGGGCCTCTCGCTTCTTTGAACCGGACGATTGAGAACCGGCGGTCGCGTCATCCGCGAAATTCGTCGATAGGCCGCGAAACAACGTGCGACAAGGGTCTTGAAAAGGGCGCTTCGTTCGACTTCGCTCGTAGGTGGGCACTGTGGTGGTGAGGAAGGGTCAGACGCTAGAGAGAGAGCGCGTCATGGACCCCTTTGGGCACCCCGACCTGGAACGCCTCGGGAGAGCGATGAGAGACCGCCTCGACGACACATTGGTCGCCGAACAGTCAGCGGCCCGGGCAGCGGCCCGAAGGCGTCGCTCCTTCAGAGATCTCCTACTTGAGGCAGAGGACCGAAACGACACCGTGGTCATGTCAGCCGACGATGGCAACACCTACAGAGGCCTCGTCGAGGCCGTTGGTGTCGACCATGTAGTTCTGATCGACGCCGGGCGGATAACCCATATCACGATCGGACACGTCGTCTCGATGGTGACGATCTGATGGCACTACTTTCGCGAACCCAGTCCGCCGCCGTGACATGGCTCGATCGTCGCACGCTAGTTGGACTCCTGCTTGCGGCGCTGGCCGGGATCATCGTCCTCACCCTGACCAGACCACCAGCTCTGACTGCCGTGTTGGTGGCCGGCGCAGACATCAATGCTGGGACACCGCTTGGTCAGGTCGACCTCGATGTGCGGCGGGTGTCGTCGGCGGACGGCCTCGTCGTCGGTGACACCATTGGTGATCTCGCGGATTGGACCATCCGCGTGCCGCTTGCGGCTGGCGAACCGCTTCTGCCGTCCCTTCTGGTGCCTCCCGCCGTGGCATCGTCACCGGATGCTCTGGCACTGAGCCTCGACAGGGCACACGCAGTTCAAGGCCAACTCGTTGCTGGCGACACGGTGGATGTGCTCGTGACTTCGGCCGCATCGATGGACTCTGTTGCCGTCACTCAGACCGTCGCGTCCGGCGTGTACATTCTGAGTGTCGACCTGGGTGATACCGGTTTCGATGCCGATCGCGTCGATGTCGTGCTCGCTGTAGACGGCCCGATGGCGAGCCTGATCGCGAATGCTCGCGAAACCGGCACGATCGACCTTCTGCGGGTGTCGCCGTGACGATCCGCGTGGCCACTGTCCTCTCTGCGAGGGACTGGGAGCCACAGCTGGTGGCTCATGCACACGACACGGCAGCTATTCGGATCGTCCTTCGGGCATTCCAACCATCGGACATCGAAGGTCATGCGACCGACATCGATGTTGTGGTCGCCGGTGGAGACGTTGCATGGGTGACGCCGCGCCAGATATCGACATGGAAACGCCTCGGACTCGGCGTAGTCGGGATGTTTCCGATGGGTGACCAGCCAGCGGCGGACCTTCTTGAAGCCGGTGGAGCGAACGAGGTAGTGCCGGATACGATCGATCCTGAGGCGCTCGTTCAAGCCATTCGCTTCGTTGCTCCCCATGCTCAGACTGCTCACACCGTCGACAGAGGAATGATCACCGCCGTTGTGGGAGCGCGCGGAGCGCCGGGCTGCACGGAAGTTGCACTGGCATACAGCCTGGCGCGAAAGGCCGACCACACGACGGTACTCATCGATATGGATCTGGACGCCCCTTCGATAGCTGTCCGCCTGGGTTTGGCGCCGAGGCCCGATATCGCCGACGCGGCGAGTTCCGTCCGCGTGGACGGCGGGATCGATCCGAAGGCGATTCGTACATATGAGGGTGTTTCCGTCATCACCGGATCCCACCGACCAGGGCAGCCGGGCACGTCGGCGATCATGACTCAAGGGGTACTCGACGCGGCGCGCGACGAATTCGAGGAGGTAGTCGTCGATCTGGGTGCGATCCGACCGGGAAACGAGATCGTCGCCGAAGCGTCACGAGCGATCGTTGTGGTCGACGCCTCGGCCATCGGAATCGTGAGAGCTGCACAGCTCACATCCGCGTGGGTAGGGCCAACTCCCTACGTTGTATTGAACAGGGTCCAGCCGCACAGGGTGAGTGACGCAGTCGATGCTGTACGGACGTGGACCGGCCTCGAGCCCTCCGCCGTGATACCAGACCACCAGAGTGTTCGTCGAGCAACGATCTCGGCTCGACGTCCCAGCCGACGGTTGACAAAGGCCCTAGCCAGGATGGGAGCGTCATGACGACGACAGACGCGCCATCGCGGTATGGCTATCTCGCCGATCTTCTCGACGACCCCCTGGTAGAGGAGATCATCGTTATCGGTGGCGAACGCACCTTCGTCGTGCGTAACGGCGTCAAGGAGCTCGTCAACGTCGTCGTTGATGCAGCGACCGTCCGACGGATCGCCGACCAGCTTCTCGCAGGGACCGGTCGGCGCGTCGACGTCGCAAGCCCGATCGTATCTGCGCAGCTGCCCGACGGGAGCAGGGTGCATATCACGGGGCCACCCGTCACCCATCCAGATCGCATGAACATTCAGATACGAAAGTTCGTTGTCACGGCCTCAGATCTCTCGGATCTCGTCGATCGGGAAGCACTGAACCAGGGATCCGCGGCATTGCTGCGGGACGCGATCAGGCGCGACGCCACGATCCTCGTTGCAGGAGCGCCGGGGGCCGGCAAGACGACGTTGGTCAACTGTCTGTTGAGGGAGGTTCCTCCTGACCGACGTGTCGTCACGTGCGAGGAAGTCTTTGAGATCGACGTGGACCTTCCTGACATGACCCAGATGCAGACGCGAGACACGGGCCTGGACGGCGGCGCCGAAATTACTCTCCGGGACCTCGTGCGAGAGGCGCTACGGCAACGTCCGGACCGCATCGTGGTTGGCGAGGTCAGAGGCCCCGAAGCGCTCGACTTGTTGCTCGCACTCAACGCGGGTTGTAGCGGTGTTGCGACGATCCATGCCAACTCCGGACGAGATGCGCTCGAGAAGCTCGTCTCGTACGGCGTTCTTGCAGGTGACAACATCGCGATCCCGTTTCTGCGTCGGACCGTTTCTGCGGTCGTGGACGTCGTCGTGTACGTGAAACGCACGTCGGTTGGCCGCCACGTTCATGAGATCCTCGCTGTGCCGAACCAGCTCGACGCCGACGTGTTCACCGTGGCCCCGTTGTATCAACGAGTCGACGGCAGCCTCCGTTGGCTCGGGCAGGGCGCCGAGTTGTCGGAATCCTGGAGGATGTGAGATGCGAGGAGTCGCCGCGATTCTTGCGTCGCTTTCCGTATGGGTGATCGTGACCGGTCGGGTCCCACTTTGGCAACCGAGGTGGCGGATTTCCGTCAAGATGATCGCAGCTGGAATGGTTGCCGGTACCGGTGCGGCAGTACTCACGTTCGGCCTTCTCGGCTCCGCGGTACCTGCAGCAGCGATCGGCCTTCTCGGAGCATCTATTCCCGCGGCCGTTATCACCGGTCGAGAGCGAGCGGCGCTCCAGGCGCGGCTCGAGCGGTGGCCAGACGTGCTCGCACACATGCGGGGCAACGTCGGCGCAGGCCTGACCCTGCCGGATGCCACGTCGGACGCGTTGAGGCGTGCCGGCGGAGAGCTCGGCGATTTCGAGGACGAGATCCGCCGCCAGGTCATGTTCGGTGAGGGGTTCAGCGCAGCATTGGCCACGATGCGTCGGGAGCTCGATGATCCGGTAACCGACCGCATCGTTGCCACACTCGCAGTGGCGCAGAGGTCGGGAGGACACCGAGTAGGTGAGGTGCTGCGTTCTCTGCAGCAGTCCGTGGCGGACGACTTGAGGCTGCGGAGCGCACATGAGGCAGCACTCACCGAGCAGCGGTGGACTGCCGGTGTAGCGCTGATAGCGCCATGGGCACTGCTTGTGTTGTCCGTTGCGACGAATCCAACCGCGGCCGCGACGTACGACAGCCTCGAGGGTGCCGTCGTGATAGCAGTGGGTTTCCTGGCGACCGTCACCGGTTGGTTTCTCGCCAGACGTACGGCCCGACTATCTGAACCCCCAAGACTGTTTCGATGACGTGGTTCGCCGCCGCAGGGGCCGCACTCGCCGTATTTCTGCTCGTCACCCACAGCGCCGGACAACGCCTCACATCCGTCGTGCGCGGCTACCTGGTCGAACCCGAGGTGGATGACAACCCGGAAGCACCTGGTTTCACCGCGGACCTGTCCTTCATACCGTCGGTAGTAGTCGGGGCGCTCATCGGTCTCCTGGTCGCTCAGGGCGATCTGTTCCTCTCGGATGCCGGGCGGTCCGCGCCGGCGCTTGGCCTTCTTGGAGGAGCGGCTGGGTGGTTCGTCTGGTCAATGCGCAGGACGAACCAAGCAGAACGCCGCGCGATGCGGCTTCGGCACGAATTGCCGGTCGTGGCCGACATGATCGCCCTACACGCGATCGCGGGCGAGTCTGTCGCTTCTGCGATCGCAGCAGTCGCAGCTGAAACGTCCGGTGTGATGGCTGATGAGCTCAACAGCGCGCTCGAGGCGCACCGGGCAGGGTTGGGGCTGGCTGAAGCACTCTCAATTGCCAGGAGCGCCACCGCGCACCCCGATGCACAACGATTGTATGAGGCACTCATCCATGCCCACGGATCAGGCGGACGCTTGGCCGGGGCAATGTCAGACCTCGCTGTTGATTTTCGGGCTGGTATTGCGAACGATCTCACATCCGAAGGTGGCAAGAGGGCGATCACGAGCTACGGACCAGTGCTCGTACTGATGGTTCCAACGTCGCTTCTTTTCCTGCTGTATCCGACCCTTCTGGGCCTACGCGCACTGTCCGGTGCGCCGTGAACGACCGTACCCGAGGAGGTATGAACCATGTGGAAAGATGAACGAGGATCCACGACCGTCGAATGGCTAGGTCTCGCAACGATCGCGGTTCTGGTGATCGCACTGCTGCTACCACAGATACGTGGCACCGCCGGCGACATCTGGGGGAATGTCGCAGGTCAGTTCGGCGGCTTCTTCGGGTAAAGAGCTCTGGTGGGAATGGTCCTTCAACACGGCTCCGACCGAACCGACCGCGGATCGACGACGATCGAAGGGATCGTTGCAATGGGTGTCTTCTTCTTGTTGATCGCCCTCGTCGTCCAGCTGGGGTTTCTCGTCATCGCGCGCACCGCGGTCGGAGCTTCGCTCGACGCGGCCGCCCGCCGTTCCGCGGCGCTCGACGCTGACCCTGCGACCCAACGCGACCGGATCGTGAGTGAGATCGCCGCGGTCGCGCCGGGCGTTGATGTGATCGAAACGTCGGTCGTTCGATCTGCCAACGTTGTGACGGTGACTGCCGTGATCGATTGGACACCACCCGGGCCCGATCTCTTGCCGGTTCGATTGTCGATCTCTCGTTCGCACGCCCTCGTGGTGCCACCGTGAACGACGACAGGGGCACCGTTCTCCTGGAAATGGTAGTGCTTGGTTTTGCGACGCTGCTGCTCGTGCTGCCCGCTTTGATCACGATCGCGCGGATCGTCGACGCCTCCGCAGCTGTCGAGGGTCAAGCCCGGGCATCAGCGACGTGGACGGCGCGACACGGCCGTGCGCCCGACGATGCCCCTTCCACCGTTGGCACTCCAAGTATCGATGTGGAACTCGTCGTCGGCGAAACATCGGTCACCGCCACGGCTCGCTCAACGCTGACGTTGGTCTCCGTTGGAGGGATGTCCCTCGAGCGTTCCGTCGTTGCCGTGTTCGAAGCACCGATCAGCCCGTATAGGAGTGGCTCGTGACCCACGAACGTGGATCCATGCTTCCGGCGTTCGCCGGTCTTGTGTTTGTGTCCCTGGTGATCCTGGCGCTTGCGGTTGAGATCGCATCGTTCGGTGTCGCGTATCGTCAGACCGCGGACCTCGCGGATGTGGCTGCGGAATCCGGCGCGTCGATGATCGACCAGTCGGCGCTGCACAATGGATCGACCGTGCTCGACGGACCAGCAGCAGCACGAGAGGCGCTCGCTGTCGTGTCGGGCGCTGGTGGCGGCGATACTGCCAGGGTCGATGTGTTGCCTGATCGTGTGTGTGTTTCGGTAACTCGCGTGCACGAAGCAACTGCCCTGAGTTTTCTCTCGATCGGCGTCGTCGATGTTCAAGTCACTTCGTGTGCGGAGCCTCGCACCGGTTGAATCCCTGGTACCGGTTAACGTCGTGAACCATGCCCGACGATGCACTGAAAGATCTGATCGAGAGTTCCGACCTCTCCGGACTGAGCAAGTACGTTGATGCTGTGTGCTCGCGTCAAGACTGGGATGAGCTGGTCACCGTTCGTGACCGCTGCAACGAGGCCGTCAAACGAGGTAAACAGGTCTGGGGCATTGCACAGTTTGCCGAGTATCGGATGGCACTCGAAGCACCGCCTGACGTTGCCGCATCGGTGATCGCCGATGGAAGGGGCCGATTTGCGCTGGGGCCGCTGTGGGAAGTGGCGGCATCAACGCACACCTGGGACGACCTGCGTGACCACGTCCTCGTACCCACGGTGCGTGCGATGACCGCTCACGAGCGCTCGATCCGCGGCGAGGCCGTCGACGAGTCAGAGATCGATTCGCAGATACTTGGCATACCGAGCGAGATCCAGGGGTGGGAACCCCGGTATCCGGTTGCCGAATACCGTTCTGACCGCGCAGCGTTTCCTGATGACATCTTCGATACGAAAATGGAGTGGATCGAGCTGCCGGATCCCGCGGACGTTCTACCGGACGATCCGGTGTGTGACGTGCTCGGAGATGTCGTCAAGGCCTGGTGGGAGGACTCTCTCGGCAAAGCAGAGGTGGTAACGGTCGACGGAACGATCGAAGAAGCGATACGGTCCCTTGGTCCCCACCGAGTCCGTGCGGCTGAAGTTGACCTCAAGACCGCAATGGAGGCTTTGGTGTGGGCAGGTGCAAGTGGAGGCGCCCATGGGCGCCGGAGGGGGACTCCGGTGGGTCGCGCTGCCGCGTGGTGGGTTCTGCTCGAGATCCTCGGATACGACGAACCTCCTGATGACCTTGCCAGGGTTGGCGAAGAGGGAGCGGGTCTTCGATGGCTTCTGTGGGATCCCGGTGACCGGATCGGAGGCTGGAACCTTCATCTGGGCGTCGAGGACCCTGAAGACGGCATCGCCTGGGTAATCAGCGCAGTCGACGCCGCCTGACGATAGAACCAGTCAGGCGAGTCCCAATGCAACCATGAGCGCTCTGTCGAGTTCGAGAGATTTGCTCGGGCTCAATGCCCCTCTTCGTCGGGTGAGTGTGGTCTTGGGCAGTGTGAATATGTTGTCACAGTTGGCTGAGCTCGACCTGTCGAGTCCTTGCTCTCTACCGAGTTCGACCTCTGCAACATGTCCGCGCACCGAACTGGTGATGAGCACGCAGACGACGGATGCGACCAAGGGGAGCGCAGAGTTCCGTGTGATCACGACCACGGGATGCTTGCCAACGCCGGGGATCTCAGCGTCCCAGATTTCACCCCTCGATATCAGCGTTCGGTGTCGGCGAGGCATGCTGCGATGGAGAACGAAGCAAGTTGCGCGAGTAACTCGTCCGGGTCGTGGTCGGTGGCTGAGTATCTAGCGCGGTACGACTCGACAATTGCCTCCTCGCCGTACCGGTTGAGCCAGTCTGCGACGGCCCCGGCGACGATTGCGCCCCGAGTGGGAGCAAGTCCGGCATCGACCGCTCTATCGAGCGCTTCGACGACTGACTCGTCGAGTCTTGCAGTGACGGGAACACTCATACGAGAAACGTACCACACTGTGTACGAAACGTATACATGGTGTATCTAGACGGCGGATCATCCGGGTATGTGCGGCATGACCTCGGTTGCGAGTTGTTCGGCGATCCCGACCTGGCGGTCATAGCCAAGATCCGAGAAGTGTGATCGCGCCACCCATTCGATCGGTACGCCGGCGAGTTCACGGATCGTCGACAACGTATCGATGATCTCTTCGCTGGATCCACCGATGATCCGTTGCTCGACTTTGGCACGCGTATCGTCGTCCAACGGCGCGGTCGGTGCGATTCCGGTTCGTGTGGTCGAAGCTTCCATATCGGAATACTTCCAGAGCTGGTGCCACAACGACTCAACGATCTCGTCCGGTGGTCCGGGGTACATGACGCCGTAGTAGATCCAGCGAAAGGATTCGGGGTCGCGCCCGATCTTGTCCATCTCGTCATGTGCTGCACGAATCTGCTCCACCAGACGTGTCGGCGATGCGTTCGAGAAGAAGCCGCCGGCGTATCTGGCCGCCCGTCGCACCGCGGCGTCCACGCTCCCACCAACGATGAGTGGTATGCGCGTCGATGGTGCGGGCCTGACGGCGATCTCGGGGTACGAGTACACGGTGCCATTCCAGGTGAAAGGCTCCCCGGTCCATGCCTTTGGCAGGAACTGCAGGATCTCGGTCATCGCTGCGCCACGTTTGTTCATGTTCACACCAAACGCTTCGTATTCGGTGCTCGACCATCCCAAACCCAATCCGAGGATCAGTCGGCCGCCCGAGATCGCCTGGACGGTGGCGGCGTCTTCGGCGATGCGGATAGGTTCGTGAAGGGGAGCGAGCAGGACCCCTGTACCGATGGTGATCGTGGTCGTCGCAGCGGCCAGCGCTGCAGACATCACGAGCAGCGACGGCATGTATCCATCGTCGACGAAGTGGTGTTCGGTCGTCCACACGGAGTCGTATCCCAGTGACTCGAGATGGATCGTGAGGTCGATCGTCTCGCGATACACGTCCTCCCAGGTTCGGGAGTCGCGCGGTGAGCGCTGGGCTGAGAGCAGTCCGAATCCGAGGGTCACGATGGTCCCGATCGTTGGTGGATTCGCAACACTACCGGCGAGCATTCGAACGCTGGACGACTACGCTTTGTGTGTGGCTCAGCGCCATGGCAGCCGGTCTCCGTTGCCGTCTGCACTATCGAACTTCGTTCGGAGAACGTCCCACAATGTATCTTGAGCACATCGACGGGCCTGCAGACCTACGCCTGCTCGACTATGACGAACTCGAAGGCCTTGCCACTGAAATCCGCGAGCTACTCGTGGCTGCTGTCGAGGCAAATGGGGGACACCTCGGATCGAACCTCGGAGCGGTAGAGCTGACGCTGGCGTTGCACCGGGTATTCGAATCGCCGAGAGATCTCATTCTGTGGGACACGGGGCACCAAGCGTACGTCCACAAGGTCGTAACCGGGCGCCGCGGAGACTTCGCGACCTTGAGACAGGAGGGCGGTCTCAGCGGATATCCCAGCAGGGCCGAATCCGAACACGATGTGATCGAGAACAGCCATGCAAGCACGGTGTTGTCCTATGCCTATGGCATTGCAACGGCGAGGGACGTCGGCGGCGAACGCGAAACCGGCCACGTGGTTGCCGTTATCGGCGACGGTTCCTTGACCGGCGGAATGGCCTTCGAAGGTCTCAACAATCTTGGGCACAGCGGTCGCAAGGTGACGATCGTGTTGAACGACAACGGTCGCAGTTATGCGCCGACTGTGTCGAAACTCGGCGGCAGCCTCGTGCGCATCCGCATGAACCCCGTCTACATGCAGCGCCAGCGCAAGCTGGAGCGCTTTGCAAGCAACATACCCAAAGTGGGTGGCGTGCTCGACCGTGGCATCGGTGCCACGAAAGCTGCAATTCGCCAGTTCTGGGAACCACCGACCTTCTTCGAGGATCTCGGTATCAGATACCTCGGCCCGTTCGACGGCCACAACGTCGAGGTTGTCGAGAATGCACTCCGCAACGCAGCGCAGTTCGACGGTCCAAGCGTCGTGCACGTGCTCACCAAGAAGGGGCGTGGGTACGCCCCTGCGGAAAACGACACCGTGAAACTGATGCACGACACGGGAACCATCCAACCCGGTAGTTACACCGCGGCGTTCATGGAGACGTTGTGCAAGCTCGGCGAGGAGTACCCGGATCTCGTTGCGATCACCGCAGCAATGCCAGATTCGACCGGGGTCCTCGCCTTCAGTGAGCGCTTCCCCAACCGAAGTTTCGACGTAGGTATTGCCGAGCAGCATGCGGTCACAGCCGCAGCGGGCATGGCGCTCGGTGGACTTGTCCCCGTGGTAGCCGTGTATTCGTCGTTCCTGACACGGGCGATCGATCAGGTGAACCTCGATGTCGGACTTCTCGGCCAGCATGTGATCTTCTGTCTCGACCGGGCTGGCGTGACTGGCGATGACGGACCCTCGCATCACGGCGTGCTCGACATGGTTCTGTGCACCAAGATCCCCGGCATGACCGTCATGGCGCCGTCGTCGTATCAGGAACTCCAGGTGATGATGGCCGATGCCGTTGCATTGTGTGACGGCCCGGTATCGATACGGTGGCCAAAAACGGCCGCAGTCATGGTCGACGAGGTGGACGTCGGATCAGGTTTTGACGGCCGATTGGCCCGCCAGGGCACCGGGAACCGTGTGTGCATCATCGGTGTTGGCAAGATGCTCGCTGCCGCGCTGAGCGCAGCCGAAAGCCTCGCTGCCGATGGGATCGATGCCACTGTCTGGGATCCCCGTCTCGTGAAACCCCTCGACCCCAGGATGCTCGCGGACGCCGGCCAGCACGATCTCGTTGTCACCGTTGAGGACGGTTTCAGGGAGGGTGGTGCGGGAACAGCGATCGAGACCGCATTGAAGGATCTCGGTTCCCCCTCACGTGTTGTCGTTCTCGGTGTACCGATCGAGTACATCCCGCATGCAAAACCCGACAAGATCCTGTCTGAGATCGGACTTGACGCAAAGGGTGTCGAGCTGGCGGTTCGAGAAGCGCTCTCCTAGACGGCACTCAGCCTGCGATGGCGCGGATCGCCGAATCCTCGTCGTCCACCGTCATTGCGAGATGAAATCCCTCGGCGTCGGAATGCAACAAGTACATCGAATCGATGTTGACACCCGATCGTGCGAGACCCTCAGCCATGTGCGCAAGGGCTCCGGCGCCCCGTGCGAGGTACGTGTCGAGGACGTCACTTTCTTCGAATGCCAGATCTGCTGCCATGAGGACCCTGCGAACCCGCGCAGCGTTGCGAACAACGATTCGTACGTGGCTGTGGCCGTTGTCGGCGACGGTAGCAAGGGCCTCGATCTCGACTCCTGCATCCGCCAGAAGTCTGGTCAGCGATGCGAGCTGACCCGGCCGGTTGGCGAGGGTTACCGAGAATTCGGTCATGTCCACAGACTACG
>BTQP01000037.1:0-13429 GCA_036985935.1 Acidimicrobiia bacterium
GATGCCGAGAACCTTCAGGGGGTCCGAGGCTTCGGTGCCGAGGCCGTGGGCGACTGCCGGGTTGGTGAGCTGGCCGGCTGCGACGTTTATACCTCCGACGAGTTCCGGTCTCATGACGACCGCCTTGGCCATGCCGTTGCTGAGCGCATGGACGTAGGGGAGCGTGGCGTTCGAGAGGGCGCGGGAGGAGGTGTGCGGAACGGAACCTGGAATGTTGCCGACTGCGTAGTGCACGATGCCGTCAACCTCGTAGATCGGATCCTGGTGAGTGGTTTCCCTGCTCGTCTCGAAGCAGCCTCCCTGATCGATCGAAATATCGACCATCACTGCACCGGGTTTCATCGTCGACAACATGCCCCGGTCCACGACGATGGGTGCCCGGTCTCCGGCGACGAGAACCGCACCCACGACAAGATCTGCGCGTGATGTCCATTCCTGAACCGATCCACGGGTGGAATATTCTGTAACGACCCGGGAGCCCCACCGATGTTGCACTCTCTCGAGAGCGTCGAGGTTCACGTCGAGAACCGTCACCTGCGCCCCGAGACCCACAGCGACGTCAACAGCGTTGAGGCCGGCCGCTCCGGCGCCTATGACGACCACTTGACCCGGAGGAACACCGGCATGTCCACCGAGCAATACTCCCATCCCGCCGTTTGGTGCCATGAGGTAGAAGGCGCCCACCTGGGAGGACAGACGACCAGCTATGTGGCTCATTGGTGCCAGCAACGGAAGAGTCCCGTCGGCTTCCACAGTCTCATACGCGATGCATGTCGCCCCTGATGACATCAAGGCCTCGGCGACGGCGGGATACGCTGCGAGATGAAGATACGTGAACAACACGTGGTCCGGGCGGAGCATCGCGATTTCTGAGGCCTGAGGCTCCTTGACGTGCACGATGAGCTGTGCCTCGTCGAAGACATCTTGCGCTGACTCGACCATGGTGGCGCCCGCAGCGGCGAACGCATCGTCCGGGGCCCCTGCTCCATTCCCAGCACCGGCCTGGATCGTCACGCTGTGACCACGGTGCACGACGTCGGCAACAGCGCCTGGCAATATCGCGACTCTCCGCTCGTCTGGTTTGATCTCTTTGATCACTCCGATGTTCATCTCTGCCCTCCGTTTTGGTCCGATGCGATCTGATGGCCTTGTGCGGCCTCGGCGAGTCGGTCTGCTAATTCTTGCGTCTCCGAATCGAGTGCGCTGGTCGTGACTCTGATGAAGTGGTCGTCGTCGTGGATCAATCGGAACGGTCGTCCTCTCGCCACCCCGATACCGTGTGCCGAAAGCATGGGGACGGCCGTGGCTTCGTCTTGCACGGGCACCCAGACGTTGAGTCCGTGTGTTCCACCAACTTCGATCCCATGGCCGGCGAGCCCGTCTACGAGACGCCCTCGACGCGACGCGTACACGTTTGCGGCCTTCTGTATCGATGCCTCGACCGATGGCGACGTAAGCATTGCAGCGAGAATCTCTTGGAGCAGTCTGCTGGTCCAACTGGGACCGAGCATTCGGCGCCGCTCGACGAGTCCGATCGGCTCAGAGGCTCCACCGACGGCGGCGATTCGAAAATCAGGTCCGTGAGATTTCGAGAAACTGCGAACGTGTACGACCTGGTTCGGAATCGCCGCGCCAAGGCTGTGCAGTTCGGCGTTTGAGACCGAGCCGGAATGGTCGTCTTCGAGGATGATGATCGGTCGGTCAGCAAGGATCTCTGCCAGCTCGTTTCGTCGCGTCGCTGTCATCGAAATGCCGGTCGGGTTGTGCGCTCTGGGCTGGACGATGAGCAGCGTCATCCCCATGTCGACGGCCTGTGCGACACGAGTCGGATCGAGTCCCTGTGCGTCGAGGGGCAGGGCGAGAGTCTGCGCTCCGGCGATTTCCAACATGTCGAACAATGGTGGGAATCCGGGATCCGAGATTCCAACTTTGTCCCCGACATTGACTGTTGCCTGGATGAGTCGATCGAGAGCGTCCATGGCGCCGTTGAGAACGGTGAGTCGGCCTGGAGTAAAGGGCCATCTCTGCGTCAGCACGTGTTCGAGCTCCCCAAGTACCGGCCGTTCGAGATATGACGTAACGGCTGGCGTCTTCTTGAGGGAGCGCATTGTTGTTAGTGGATCAGGGAGAAGGCGAGCGTCTGGCACGCCGCTGCCGAGGTCGATCTTGATCGTTTCGCCTGTTGCGGGGACGCGCCAGTAACGCACTCCCGGACCCCGTGCCACCTCACGAACGAATGACCCCCTACGACCCTCGGTGTCGATGATGCGGTGTCTTCGCAGGATCTGCCATGCATCACCGACTGTTGTCGGTGAAATATCGAGCGCGTTGGCGAGCTCGCGCACCGTTGGCAGACGTGATCCGGGGGGCAAAGAGTCGTTGGTGACGAGTGCTCCGATGCCACGCGCGATCCCATCAGCCGATGGATCCGATATTGCTTCTGTAATCGTGCGAATCGTCATGGTCACCCGTGTACGCCATGTTTGTCTGGTACGAAGTCTACTTTGTGCAAGTCGATGCAAAGTAGCCTAGTGTGTGCAGACAATCGAAGCATGGTCGTGCGTCACGGCCGGGATGCGAAGGAGCCTTCGAATGAGCAGAGTCGTGAGAGCAGCAATCCTCCAGACCGAGTGGACAGGCGACAAGGAATCGATGATCGATCTGCACGAGCAGTACGCCAGAGAGGCAGCTGCCGACGGAGCGAATGTGATCTGTTTCCAGGAGTTGTTCTACGGCCCGTACTTCTGTCAGATCCAGGATATCGAGTACTACGGATACGCCGAGGAGATCCCGAACGGACCGACAACCGAGAGGTTCCAGGCCCTGGCCAAGGAACTCAACATGGTGATGGTCCTACCGATGTACGAGCGCGAGATGGCCGGTTTCTTGTACAACACCGCAGCCGTGATCGACTCCGACGGCGCGTACCTCGGCAAGTACCGCAAGCACCATATTCCTCATGTCAGCGGATTCTGGGAGAAGTTCTACTTCCGGCCGGGAAACCAGGGATACCCCGTTTTCGATACGGCGGTCGGGAAAGTGGGCGTGTACATCTGTTACGACCGCCACTTTCCAGAGGGTTGGCGTGCGCTCGGACTCAATGGCGCCGAGATCGTGTTCAATCCCTCTGCTACGAGTCGCGGCCTGAGTAAGTACCTCTGGCAGATCGAACAGCCGGCGTCGGCGGTCGCGAACATGTACTTCGTCGGTGCGATAAACCGCGTCGGAGTGGAGGATCTTGGCGACAACGATTTCTACGGAACGTCGTATTTCGCCGATCCGAGAGGTCAATACGTTGGGGAAGTGGCGGCGGACACGGCCGCGGAGTTGGTTGTGCGCGATCTCGATCTCGATCTCATCGAAGAGGTTCGAAACCAGTGGGCTTTCTACCGGGACCGCAGGCCGGAAACATACGGCCCGCTCACGGAAGGCTGATCTCAGATGGGTATCCACGCTGATCTGACAGCCAGGACACGGGCGGTACTTCCTTCGTGGCTTGCGTTGTACTACGACGAGCCGATCGCGATCGATCGCGGTGTCGGACGCACTGTGTGGGACCTGGAGGGCAACGAGTACCTCGACTTCTTTGGCGGCATCCTGACCACCATGACGGCCTACTCCCTTCCTGAGGTCACTGAGGCCATCAATGAACAGGCTGCGAAGGTTCTCCACACGTCGACGTTGTATCTGAACCAGCCGATGATCGAGCTGGCCGAAATGGTCGCGGAGATGTCCGGGATCCCGGACGCGAGGGTCTTTTTCACGCCCTCAGGAAGCGAAGCGAACGACGCTGCAATGTTGCTGGCCACTTCGTATCGCAAGTCGAACCAGGTTCTTGCGCTGCGAAACAGCTATCACGGCAGGAGCTTCACTGCGATTGCGCTCACGGCGCATCGTGCCTGGTCGCCAACAGGCTATTCGGGTCTCAATGTTCAGTACGTCCAGGGTCCGTACAAGGTTCGAAGCCCGTACAAGGATCTGTCGGACGATGCGTTCGTCGATGCGGCGGTCGAGGATCTGAACCAGGTCATCGACATGATGACCTCGGGCGATGTGGCATGCATGATCGCAGAGCCGATCCAGGGTGTCGGGGGTTTCGCAACACCTCCGGACGGATTCTTCAAGGCGTTCAAAGAGGTACTGGACGAATACGGGATCCTCTTCGTATCCGACGAGGTGCAAACCGGGTGGGGCCGTACCGGCGAGCACATGTGGGGATACCAGGCACACGGCATCACGCCGGACATTCTCACCTTTGCCAAGGGGATAGGAAACGGCCTGTCTCTCGGAGGAGTCGTCGCGCCGGCGGAAATAATGAACTGCATTGGTGCGAACTCGATCTCTACATTCGGTGGCAACCCGCTCGTATCAGCCGGCGCCCTCGCCAACTTGAAATATCTCGTCGAGCATGATCTCCAGGGCAATGCGCTCAAACAGGGGTCCCGGTTCTACGAAGCTCTCCTACCCGTCACCGAGGAGACGCCGTGGATTCTCGAATTCCGAGGTAAGGGTCTCATGCTTGCCATCGAAACCGTGCAACCGGGATCGATGGCACCCGATAGCGCTCGAGCGTCAAGGCTGTCGGAGGAATGTAGGCGGCGAGGTTTACTGATCGGTAAAGGCGGGTTGTATGGCAATGTCCTTCGGATCGCACCGCCGCTCACCGTTACGGAAGAAGAGATTGACACCGCTGCACGGATCATCACAGAATCGGTGTCGGTGATCGACTGAATCACGAAAGAGGGACGTTATGAAGACACTCATCTCAGGTGGAACCGTTATCACGGCCATCGACACCGTTGCCGCCGATGTTCTGATCGACGGCGAGGTCATCGTCGCTCTCGGCGCCCCGGGAACGCATGATTGGGCGAGCTCCGCCGACAAGGTGATCGATGCGACCGGTAAGTACGTCGTGCCTGGTGGGATCGATCCGCACACGCACATGGAACTTCCGTTTGGCGGCACGTCGGCGTCGGACAACTTCGAATCTGGAACGAGAGCCGCCGCGTGGGGTGGCACGACGACGATCGTCGACTTCGCTGTTCAGGTCAAGGGTGAGAGCCTGATCGATGGTTTCGATGCGTGGATGGCAAAGGCACAGGACAACTGTGCGATCGACTACGGGTTCCACATGATCGCCGGCGATATCAACGAGCAATCGTTGTCCGACATGGATGTTCTGATCGACCGCGGATGTACGAGCTTCAAGCTGTTCATGGCCTACCCGGGTGTCTTCTACTCGGATGACGGCGAAATCTTGCGGGCGATGCAGAAGGCAGCCGAGACGGATTCCATGATCATGATGCATGCCGAAAACGGCATGGCGATCGACGTTCTGCGTGAGCAGGCTCTTGCTCGGGGCGAGACCGATCCCGTGTACCACGGACTGACCAGACCAGCGATCACGGAAAGCGAAGCGACCCATCGAGCGATCGTTCTTGCCGAACTCGCAGGAGCCCACCTGTATGTCGTTCATATGTCAGCCAAAGAAGCAGTGGATGAGATTGCCCAAGCCCGTCACCGGGGGCTACCGGTATTCGCAGAGACGTGCCCTCAGTACCTGTTCCTCACTCTGGAAGAACATCTTTCCGCCGAGGGTTTCGAGGGGGCGAAATACGTGTGCTCGACGCCGATTCGCAAGGAATCCGAGGGACATCAAGAAGCGCTTTGGAGAGGCCTTGCGACGAACGATCTGCAGCTCGTCTCGACCGACCACTGCCCGTTCTGTATGGACGACCACCCGGTGCTCGGCACGCAGAAGAAGCTGGGCCTTGGTGACTTCACCGCGATACCCAACGGCCTCCCCGGCGTCGAGGATCGTTTCCAGTTGATCTACCACGGTGGTGTGGTCGAGGGACGTATCAGCCTCAATCGTTGGATCGAGCTCACCAGTACCGCGGCTGCGAAACTCTTTGGCATGTACCCGAAGAAGGGCACCATTGCGGTTGGTTCCGACGCAGATATCGTGGTGTTCGATCCCGATGTCGAGTGGACCAAGTCCGTCACCGAGCAGCACATGGACGTCGACTACTCGGCATACGAGGGCAAGGATGTCAAAGGGAAGGTTGAGACGGTATTGCTCAGGGGCAAGGTCATCGTCGATGGTGTCGAGTACCTTGGTGCCAAGGGCGATGGGCAGTATCTGGCTCGCAACAAAGTGTCCGTCCACCACTGATAGCTCGGTGCTCGAGGAGAAACGACTATGAAGCAGATCAATCACGTCATCGATGGCAAAGAAGTTGCCACCACGTCGGGGCGCTTGTCGCCTGTGTACAACCCCGCTACCGGCGAAACGACCGCACAGGTCGGGCTGGCAACGACCGAGGAGGTCGACCAGGCCGTTGCGGCTGCAAAGGCAGCGTTTGCGAGTTGGCGGGCCACATCCCTTGCGAAACGCACGGCGGTTCTGTTCCGTTTCAGAGATCTGGTTGATAGACACCAGAACGACATCGCAGCAGCGCTTACCGCTGAACACGGAAAGGTCTTCTCAGACTCTCTCGGCGAGGTGAAGCGGGGCATCGAGAACATCGAATACGCGACAGGACTCGCAGAGCACCTCAAAGGATCGTTCTCTCAGGAAGCATCGACCGATGTCGACGTCTTTTCGATCAGGCAGCCGTTGGGCGTTGTCGCAGGCATCACACCATTCAACTTTCCGTCGATGGTTCCCATGTGGATGTTCCCGAACGCGATTGCCGCCGGAAACACCTTCATTCTCAAGCCATCAGAGAAAGACCCGAGTGTCAACATGCTTGCCGCTGAGCTGCTGGCAGAAGCGGGTTTGCCCGATGGTGTCTTCAACATCGTCCAGGGTGACAAGGTCGCCGTCGACCGCCTGCTCGAACATCCCGACGTCGCAGCGGTCTCGTTCGTCGGATCGACACCGATCGCGAAGTACGTGTACATGACCGGCACGAACGCCGGCAAACGGGTGCAAGCCCTCGGTGGCGCCAAGAACCACATGGTCGTACTCCCGGATGCAGACATCGGTCTCGCCGCCGACGCAGCTGTAAGCGCTGGGTATGGGTCTGCGGGTGAGCGCTGTATGGCGATCTCGGTGGTTGTGGCGGTCGGCTCGTCCGCCGACGCACTTGTCGCGGCGATCGAAGAACGCATCCCCGGCCTCGTTGTGGGTGCCGGAACCGACGAGACATCCCAGATGGGACCGCTCATCACGAAGGAACACCGCGACCGTGTGGCCTCGTTCATCGAGGGCGCTCCCGCCGAAGGAGCGACCGTCGTTGTCGATGGCCGTAAACAGACGTTCTCGGGGGATGGGTTCTTCCTCGCACCATCGCTCATCGACAACGTCTCGCCAGGGATGTCGTGTTACGACCAGGAGATCTTCGGACCGGTTCTGAGCGTGGTGCGTGTCGAGACGTACGACGATGCGTTGAAACTCATATCGGACAATGCGTACGGAAACGGCACCGCGATCTTTACGAGGGACGGCGGCGCGGCACGGCGGTTCCAGATCGATGTCGATGCTGGCATGGTCGGAATCAACGTCCCCGTGCCCGTGCCGGTCGGGTACTACAGCTTCGGCGGCTGGGGCGACTCGCTCTTCGGAAGTTCTCACGCATACGGCCCTGAGGGCATCAACTTCTACACGAAAGCAAAGGTCATCACGAGCCGATGGCCGGATCCTTCGACGAGTACGATCGACCTCGGATTCCCCCAGAACGTGTGACGGCGCCGACGAGACGGTCAGGAGCGGTGTGACAACTCGATGACGACGCGAGACGAAGCGGCGAAGGCGATTCGAAAGCTCGAGAGGGCTGCCGCATGGAAGCGAAGCCTGCGCCGATTGCTCATTTTCGTCGTTTTCATCTTGCTGCTCGCGATCGTCTACACCGGGTACAAGGCATTCGGTCAGGCTCTCGACGATGCTCAGACTGATTGGTTCATCGTCGGGCGTTTCATGCCGAGGACGGACGATCTGACGATGCCTCCGATCGCCGACATCATCGCAGAATTCGCTCAGCCGCCTCAGCGCAACAATGGCAAGCCGCTCGCGGCCTTTATCGCCGAGGCGTCGCTGTTCACGCTCAGGGAAGCCGCACTTGGATTCGTGTTTGGCGTCGCCATGGGACTCGGAATTGCGATCGTCATGTTGCGGTCGCGATGGTTGGAGCGAGGAATGTCCCCGTACCTCGTCGCCTCACAGACTGTGCCCCTCGTTGCGATTGCCCCGATCATCATCATCTGGGGTTCCAAGAGCCTCACGTTTCTTCCGTTCGAGTGGACGTCGTGGATGTCTGTCGCACTCATTGCAACCTATCTGACGTTCTTTCCCGTCGCCATGAACGGCATCAAGGGATTGCAGTCCGCCGATTCAGACGCAATGGAGTTGATGCGGTCATACGCTGCTTCGCGACGCCAAATCCTGATCAGGCTGCAGCTGCCTGCCTCTGTTCCCTACCTGTTCGCGGCCTTCAAGATCGCAGCGACGGCCGCGATCGTGGGAGCGATCGTAGGGGAGATCTCGGGTGCTGTTCGAGGCGGTCTGGGAAGGCTGATACTGGACTTCGCCAGTCGCTACACGACAGGACCAGAGCGCCTGTACGCCACGGTCATTGGGGCTGCTGTGCTCGGAATACTGGCTGTTGGCTTGGTCGTGCTTGCTGAAACCCTCGTCCTTTCGAAACGCAGAGAGGAGCCGCTGTCGTTATGACGGAATCCGTAGAGATAGCCGTCTCGATCCAAGACGTCTCGAAGGTGTTCAACCCTGGGAAACCCAACGAGGTCAAGGCGCTCGAGGCGATCGATCTCTCGATCGCCGAAGGCACGTTCGTATCGCTCATCGGTCCGTCCGGTTGCGGCAAGTCGACGTTGCTTCGCTTGATCGGAGCGCTCGTCCCGCCAACGGAGGGGGCGATCGTTGTCAACGGCAAACCTGCTGACCAGGCGCGCCTCGATCGTGACTACGGCATGGCCTTCCAGACCTCAGGGCTGTTCGAGTGGAGGAACGTCACCGAGAACATTGAACTTCCGCTGCAGCTCATGGGCTGGTCGAAGAAGGATCGCAAAGAGAGGGCAGCCGAGATGCTCGACCTCGTCGAGCTCAGCGAGTTCGCAGAGCACTATCCACGAGAGATGTCGGGAGGGATGCAACAACGTGTCGCGATCGCCAGGGCGCTGTCCTTCCGGCCATCCCTTCTTCTCATGGATGAACCCTTCGGAGCGCTCGACGAGATGACACGCGAGCATATGCAGACCGAGCTGCTCGAAATCTGGAAGAAGACGGGAAAGACGATCATATTCGTCACACACTCGATCCCTGAGGCGGTATTCCTCTCCGAGCGGGTGATCGTGATGTCGCCACGTCCCGGGAAGATCTCGGCAGACATTTCGATCGATCTTGGCGAGAGGGTGTTCCAGACGAGAGAGGCAACCGACTTCTTTGAGCGGATCACCGAGGTGCGCGAAGCGCTGCGGTTCAAAGGGAGCCGCGAATGATCGCGCGTCTTCTTCGCGGCGCTGCACCCGCTGTAGTCGTCGGTGTTGGAGGTCTCTTACTCTGGGAGCTCTCGCTGCGGCTCATCCAGCCAGATGGGTTCGTCCTTCCACCTCCCTCTGAGATTTTCGGAGCGCTCTTCGAGAACTTCGATCAGATCTGGGTGGCGACGAAGAACACCGGCTACATCGTTGTCACTGGACTCGTCGGCGGCGTTGTACTCGGCGTCGTGTGGGCGCTGCTGGTTGCACGATTCCGCCTGGCGAACGAAACGCTCACGCCATTGTCGATCGCACTCAACGCGGTTCCCATCATCGCTCTTGCACCGATATTCAACGCCTGGTTCGGTTTGCTCTCACCCGTCTCGAATCAGTTCATCGTCGTGATGCTCGTGTTTTTCCCCGTGTTCATCAACACCACAAAGGGATTGACGGAGGTCGGGACGACGGAGATCGAGCTGATGCGTTCCTACGCAGCCTCGGACAGCCAGATCGCAAGACTCGTGAGAGTGCCGAACGCTTTGCCCTTCTTTTTCACGGCGCTGAAGATCGGTTCATCGCTTGCCGTGATCGGGGCGATCGTCGCAGAATACTTCGGCGGCAGGCAGGATGCGCTCGGTCCGCTTATTGTGCAGAATGCAGGCCTCACGAGATACCCCGAGGCATGGGCGGCGGTGTTCGCCGGAAGTGCTCTCGGTATTGTGTTGTATCTCTTGAGCGGAGTTTTCGAGCGGGTGTCCATGCCATGGAGACCCGACACGGAAGATATCGGGTTCTAGACCCATGAACGTATGAACGACGAGGAGGGTATTGCCATGAAGTGGATTAGGAAGAAAGGGCTGACGCGCTGGCTGATCGTGCTGGCAGTCTTTGCAATGGTTGCGGCTGCGTGCAGCAGCACGGACGATGATGCGTCGAGCCAGGAGCTGACACCGGTGAAACTGCAGTTGCAGTGGTTCACCCAGGCGCAGTTCGCCGGCTATTTCGCCGCACTGGACCAGGGTTTCTACGCGGACGCAGGTCTTGACGTAGAGATTCTCGAAGGTGCCGTGGAGATCGTGCCAGCGACGGTTCTCGATTCAGGAGCAGCGGACTTTGCGATCTCATGGGTCCCGCGTGGTCTCGTGCCACGTGAGGAGGGTCTGAACATCACGAACATCGCACAGATATTCCAGCGTTCGGCCACGTTGCAGGTCTCGTTCACCGAGATGGGAATCTCGGGCGTCGGCGATCTTGCGGGCAAGACAGTTGGAAACTGGGGATTCGGCAACGAGTTCGAGTTGCTCGCGGGTTTGCGCTCGGCCGGTCTGGATCCGGATTCAGATGTGTCGCTCGTCCAGCAGCAGTTCGACATGTTGGCTCTCATCAGTGGTGACATCGATGCCGCCCAGGCCATGATCTACAACGAATACGCACAGGTGCTCGAGACTGTTAATCCTGCAACGGGCGAGCTGTACCAGCCGAGCGACCTTTCCATCATCAACTGGAACGATGTCGGAACTGCCATGTTGCAAGATGCCATCTGGGCTGATGCCGACAAACTCGAATCGGATGCCGCCTACAGGGCGACAGCCGTTGCTTTCGTTGAAGCGTCGATCAGAGGTTGGGCCTTCTGCCGCGATGAATTCGACAAGTGTGCAGACATCGTGCTCGGGGCTGGCCCGACTCTTGGCGAATCTCATCAGCGTTGGCAGCTCAACGAGATCAACAACCTGATCTGGCCATCACCTGCCGGGGCAGGTGTCATGGACCAAGCGTTGTGGAATCAGACAGTTGAGGTCGCGACCTCTGAGGGCATCCTCGCTTCTGCTCCGACCGATGGTGCCTTCGTTACCGATATCGTTGCCGAAGCGCTCCAGAACTTGAAGGACGCCGGAATCGATGTGATCGGGAATGACTGGCAGGCCAAAGACATCGAGCTGAAAGAGGGCGGTAACTAGACCTCCCACCCAAAGGGTTTTGGCGTTGCTTGCGCAACATATGTGTCCTTGATTTCAAGTGATGTGCGCGACGCCAAAACCCGAGGGTATGGACACAAGGATGGAATGGGCATGAACACGATCGCTGAGTTGGCGCCGCTGCCGACGATGACAGCCGATGAGGCGCTGGTTGAGGCACATCGATGCCTGATGTGCTGGGACGCTCCCTGTACGCGGGCATGTCCGACGAGCATCGATGTGCCCGGTTTCATCAAACGCATCGCCAACGACGACCTCGTTGGTTCGGCGCGCACGATCCTCGAAGCGAACATCCTTGGTGCATCGTGTGCACGGGTCTGCCCGACTGAGGTTCTCTGTGCCGGAGCCTGTGTTCTGAACGAACTTCACGAGCGTCCGATCGACATCGGCAGGCTTCAAGCGTTCGGAACCGACCATGTGGTGTTCGGCGACCTCGATCTGTTCGAGCCGGCGGCGGCGACCGGGCACAGCGTCGGCATCATCGGCGCGGGGCCGGCCGGGCTGTCGTGTGGCGCGGCTCTTACAAATATGGGCCACTCGGTTGTCCTGTATGACGCCAACGAGAAACCTGGCGGTCTCAATACCTACGGCGTGGCGAACTACAAGATGGACCAGGCGACATCGATCCGTGAAGTCGCGTTCATTGAAGACCTTGGTGTCGAGATCCGATCATCGACGGCGATTGGCACTGATGTTTCCGTGGACGATCTGTTCGATGCACATGACGCGATCTTCCTCGGAGTTGGGCTCGGCTCGGTCCCTCCGCTCGGGCTTGAGGGAGAGAATCTTGATGGCGTTGCCGACGCATTGGACTTCATCGCAGACCTGAGGACGGAACCCATGGACCTCACCGGTGAACGTGTTGCCGTGATCGGTGGAGGCAACACAGCGATCGATTCGGTTACCCAGGCTGCCCTGCTTGGCGCTGAGCGTGTTTACCTCGTGTATCGCAGGGGTAGGGACGAGATGAAGGCCTATCCCCACGACATCGAACGTGCTCTCACCAACGGCGTCGAATTTGTGCACTGGAGCGCGCCGGTTCGAATCGAAGGCGACGAATCCGTCACAGCTCTTGTCTGTGAGCGAACCGAATACGGGCCGTCTGGAACACTCGAGACGATCGGGGGAAGCGAGTATCGACTCTCTGTGTCGATGGTGATGCGAGCGACAGGACAGGAGAAGCGGCGCTCCTTCTTCGACGAGATCGACGGTGTCGCTACCGATGTCGGTGGGCGAGTTGTTGTGGACGACTCGTTCCGGACGGGAAACAGCAAGGTTTGGGCCGGTGGCGACTGCGTCAATGGCGGCAAGGAAGTTGTCAACGCGGTGGCCCACGGCAAGGCCGCGGCTTTCGACATCGATCGAGCGTTGCGTGCCAACGCGGACGGGAATTGAGGCGGCATCATGGCTGATCTATCTGTCAACATTTGCGGGATCGACTCGCCGAATCCGTTTTGGCTTGCGTCCGCCCCACCAACGAACACCGGCGACCAGATCGCCAGAGCCTTTGATGCGGGGTGGGGAGGTGCCGTGTGGAAAACGCTCGGTGAGCCCGTTGAGAACGTGTACAGCAGGTACAGCTCTGTCGATATCAACGGCCAGAAGATGATGGGTCTCAACAACATAGAGCTCATCACCGACCGCTCGCTCGAGGTGAACCTCATCGAGATCGCGGAAGTGAAAAGGCGGTATCCGGACAACGCGCTGATCGTGAGCTTGATGGTCGAGTCGAACGCCGATGCGTGGGACGACATCATCAAGCAAGTTGAACAGGCTGGTGCAGACGGCATCGAACTCAACTTCGGATGTCCACATGGGATGTCCGAGCGCGGCATGGGTTCGGCCGTTGGCCAGGTCCCCGAATACACATGTGACATCACGGGCTGGGCGAAGGCGTCAGCCAACGTCCCCGTGTTCGTGAAGTTGACTCCCAACATCACCGATATTCGCACCGCCGCGCGTGCCGCGAAGGATGGCGGCGCGGATGCGGTCAGTCTGATCAACACGATCAACTC
>BTQP01000038.1:0-12927 GCA_036985935.1 Acidimicrobiia bacterium
CCCTCTGATCGGAGTCCCTCTTGACCCTTGCTATCGGCACAGCTGCACCTGAGTTCACCCTGTATGACCAGAACAAACAGGAGGTCTCGTCGTCATCGTTGAGGGGCTCCAAGAGCCTCGTGGTCTTCATCCCGTTTCCGTTCACCGGTCACTGCGACAACGAAGGATGCCAGCTGCGAGATGGGCTGGCGCAGCTCAACGATCTTGACGCAAAGGTCGTCGTGATCACGACGCACGCCCTGCCGACAAACGCCAAGTGGGCTGCAGAGAACGGCTTCAGCTTCCCCGTCCTCGCGGACTACTGGCCCCATGGCAAAACCACACAGGAATACGGTGCGTTCAACGAGAAAACGGGTAGCGCCAACCGCGTGACATACGTCCTCGACGCCGATGGCGTCGTACAAGATGTGATCGCCACGGACTCCCTGGGAACGCCTCGCGAGTACGAGCTGTATAGCCAGTCCCTCATCAGCATCTGAACCTCCACCTAGCGCCCTGAGAGATTCGAGGTAGCGACTCCGTACCTATCATCGGCACGACAGTCGCCGCCAATAACAGGATCGCGACCACACATGGATAACGACGGAGTTCCTGACCAGCCTTCTCCGATCGCACAACCTCCATCCCGCACAATGCCCCCGGCACTTCGTGCCGTCGTGGTCGTGGCCCTCCTGTACCTCTTCCTCGTCGGTGTAAAGCTGCTCGAGGCCGGAATCAAGGAACTCGGCACCGATACCGCGGGCGGCCTCTTCGACGGCATCACCAACCCGCTCGCTGCGCTGTTCGTCGGGATACTTGCCACGGTGCTCGTGCAATCGTCGTCGGTCACAACCGCGACGATCGTTGGGCTCGTGGCCGCGGGACAGCTCCCTATCGAAACTGCCGTACCCATGGTCATGGGCGCCAACATCGGCACAACAATCACCAATACGATCGTCTCACTCGGGCACGCGCGAAAGTCTGAGGAGTTCAAGCTCGCTTTTTCCGCCGCGACGATGCACGACTTCTTCAACCTCATCGCCGTTGCGATCCTGTTCCCGCTCGAGATCGCGACAGGATTCCTTCAGAGCACCGCGACATGGATCGCAGGTCTTATGCCAAGCGGAACCGATGCAACCTTCAACTCGCCGATCAAGGGCGCTGTGAAGTGGGGCGCCAACCTCATCGAAGGATTCTTGGAACTGTTCGTGTCGAGCGACACCGCCATCGCCGTCATTTTCATCGTGGCTGCGATTGCGATCATCTTTGCGACGCTCGCCTTCATCACGAAGAACATGAAGGTGCTCATCGAGTCCCGCATCGAGTCATCGATCAACGCCGTTCTGGCAAGGAGCGGCATGGTCGGGATGATGGTCGGGATTCTGGTGACGGTCGCTGTTCAATCGTCTTCGATCACGACATCGATCCTCGTTCCGCTCGTAGCGTCCGGCATTCTGTTGATCCGCAACGCATTCCCGATAACACTGGGAGCGAACATCGGAACCACCGTCACGGCGCTGCTTGCAGCTCTGGCGACGGGTGTCGTCAACGGCATGATCATCGCCCTCGTTCATTTGCTGTTCAACGTCGTCGCGATCGCCCTCATCTACCCCATCCCGAAGATCAGATACGTCCCCGTGGTGCTGGCTGAAAAGCTTGCGAACATCGCCGTCAAGAGAAAGTGGTTGGCCGTGGTGTACGTAGGAGTGACGTTCATAGCTATTCCACTCGTCGGTATCTTGGTACTCAACTAGAGGAGGAACCCCGTGGTTCTTGAATTCTTCAAAGGCGGCTCGAACTCAGCGATAGACGATATCCAAACGATCCTCGTCCAGATGCTCGAGGACGGCCATGACGTATTCGTGACAGCCTCCGACGCCCTCTTCGGCGGAGGAAAGTCCAAGGAAACAAAGAGGGAGGTACGGTCAACGGACCGAGGCATCAATGAGGCCCAGGCCGAGGTACGTCGCATCCTGATGGTCCACGCTGCCGTGAGCAGCAGTGACCTACCGGTCGTCCTTCAATACGCCTCGATCGTCAAGGATGCCGAGCGGGTGGGTGACTACGCAAAGAACATCTACGATCTCGTGCGCTATGGCACGGACTTTGACGACGCCCCCGACAGGGCCGAACTCATCGGATATCGCGATGCGGTGGCAAACCTGATTCTCGAAGCAGCATCGGTCTTCAGAGCCGGCGACACAGAGCGGGCACAGGCGCTGATCGGCAAGGCCGACGGATTCCTCGCAGAGTATGACGCCCACGTCAAGGCGATGTGTCAAACCGAGGGAAACACACAGGATGCCGTCGCTCGGGCCCTGTACTACCGATTCTTGAAACGGACGACCGCACACGTCATGAACGTGCTCACATCACTCGTCCAGCCCCTCGACCGCCTCGACTACTACGACGAAGCGAAGGAAGATCGCTGAGCGATCTTGCTTCGCTTCGGTACCTGGTACTCAGTACTTGGTATTCGGAGTCGGCACAGGCTCGACAAGGCGCCCTCCAAGTACCAAATACCAAATACCCAGTACCAGGTACCCTTGCCTCATGGACTTTTCACACTCTGCTCGATCACTCGATTATCAGGACAAGCTGTCCGAATTCATGACGGATCACATCTATCCGGCGGAACTCGCCATCTCGTCGAGGGAGCCGCTGCCAGGCGAACCGACAGAGGCGCCACCCGAGATGGCGGAACTCAAGCGGATTGCCAGAGAGAGAGGGCTGTGGAATCTGTTCCTCCCCGATGACGAGTACGGCGCCGGTCTGTCCAACACCGAATACGCGCCACTTGCCGAGACGATGGGCCGAGCGATCGAGATCGCACCCGAGGCAACGAACTGTGCTGCTCCCGATACTGGGAACATGGAAGTACTCCACCTGTTCGGCACGCCCGAGCAGAAGGAGCGTTGGCTCGTCCCATTACTCGAGGGAGAGATTCGGTCAAATTTCGGAATGACGGAGCCGGCCGTTGCATCGTCCGACCCTCGCAACCTGCAACTCACGATCACACCCGACGGCGACGACTACATCGTCTCAGGCACGAAGTGGTGGTCGTCGGGAGCAATGTCGAATGACTCGAAAATCGCCATCGTGATGGGAGTAACGGAGAAGGACGCACCGCCGAAGGCCAGGTACTCGATGATCCTCGTCCCGATGGACGCGGACGGTGTCGAGGTCGTGCGAGATCTACCCGTGTTCGGCTACTACCACCGTGGCGGACACGCCGAGGTGCGCTACAACGATGTTCGCGTGCCGGCGACGAACCTGATATCAGGGCCGGGACAGGGATACATGATCGCCCAGGCGCGACTCGGACCCGGGCGAATCCACCACTGCATGAGGGCCATCGGGCAGGCGGAGCGGGCCCTGTCGATGATGATCGGGCGAGCCAAGTCGCGAGAGGCGTTCGGAAAACGCGTCGCGGACCAGGGTGTCGTCCAGCAATGGATCGCAGAATCTCGATGGCGAATCGACCAGGCACGCCTTCTCGTGATGCACACAGCGTGGCTGATCGACACTCAGGGCAATCGGGCCGCAACCAGAGATGTATCAGCCATCAAAGTCGTTGCACCGAACACCGCTCTCTGGGTCATCGACAAGGCGATTCAGGTCTATGGCGGCATGGGCGTCAGCGAAGATACGAAACTCGCATCGATGTGGGCGAACATGCGAACACTGCGAATCGCTGACGGACCGGATGAGGTCCACACAATGGTCGTGGCCCGCCGTGAAATCGGAAGGGACTAGCCGAACAGCCTTCGCCACCAGCGGGTGAACATGCTGCCAGCGTCGGGCAGTGGCAGTTCGGCGAGCACGTTCCTTGCATGGTCCGGCGGAAGGTCACCGACGAGAACGAAGTTGCTCTCTGTGTCCGACCAGTGAAGTCGTACGTCCTGGGCCGTCGGAACCATGTCGTACACGCCGAGATTCGTCACAAACGCCATCGGGTTGTCGAGGCCCGTTATCTTCGTCTGCTTTGACATCGTGAACAGCGAAAACGAGAACAGTCCGTCAGAGTAAAAACCTTGCTCCGAGGAACCGGGCCCAGGGAAGACATCGACGAGGGTGTAACCAGCGATCTCCTCAGGCAACCCGTAGCTGTCAGCGTGCATGACAACCTCGAGGGGGATAGAACCGGAATCCGAGGGCTGCGCGTACACCCGGTACGGTTTGAAGTCCTCGAGGGACGTGGTTCTGAAGATCTTTCCCGTGTCCGTGTATGTGTCCGATCGCAGGATCGCTCCTGTGAGCTTGTCAACGATGAGAACGGCCCGACGGATGTCACCCTCGTTGATCTCGACCCGGAGACACTCGCGTCGCAGGTGGGTGACATCAGAGACATTGCCAATGCTGTACCGCTCAGATACAGCAACGGGCCGATTCGACATGAACGCGAACCCCTTGCCTGAATCGCCCATCGTCATGGCCCTGCCGTTTCCGTAGGCGGACCATGAAGAATTCGTTCGTACGACCTCGCCGCCGCTCCAATGTTCGACCCACTGATCCGACACCTGCGTCCGGCCACCCCACACCGAGATCGTGAGACGGGAAGCGTTGAACGTTGCGTCACGTGCGGCCTGGAGTACTTCGTCGACGTCGGCGGCGAGAGCCCCGGGTGTAGACAATGTCAACGCAACCACGAGAGATGCTGCAACGAGAACTGGCCGCCTCATTCGTTTCATGGCGTCGAAACCTGGAGAGCCGGTACCGATGCCACCGCTGCATGCCTCGCATCGAGGTCGGTGATGGTTACCGAAGCGGTTTCGCTCGACGACGAGAATGGACCGAGAGCGAAGGCCAGTGTCACGGCTGCGACGCCTGTGGCGACGACAGCTGCCGCACGCCAACCTCTTCGTTTCACGTGTTCCTCACGCCGAAGCGACAGAAACTCTGGAGGCTCGACTCCGGGAAGTGCACGGACCGCGATTCGGGACTTGTCGAGGTCCGCGAGTTCGTGACGGCAATCGATACAGGTAAGGAGGTGGTCGGTGACGATCGGAACCTCTGCCGTTGTGAGCTCCCCATCAAGGAACGCGGACAGCTGTTCGCTCAGATGGCCACCTGGCAATAGAAAAAGGGGAACCTCGAGCATTGGGAGGAGCCTTACGGCTCGCCTCGCCCCCTTGAGGCGATGGAACTCTGCGATGGCATCGAGATCCGAGTCGAGCACAGCGACGACCTCATCGATCTCCCCAGCGAGGAGAGCACCGTCGAGATAACACGACATCAGCATCGACAGCCGCTCGGACACGGGATTTACACCGGCCATGTGAGCAACCCTCTCAACATCGACCTGCCTCTATGAATCCTGGATCGAATGGTTCCGACAGGCACTTCGGTGGCATCGGCGATCTCCTCATACGTGAGACCGACAACGTCACACAGGACGACGGCCTCTCTGAAGTCGTAGGGCAGCTTGAGTAGTGCCGCCTGGACGTCGTCAGAGAGCCGAACTGATGCGAGCACCTCGTCCGGAGACGGGCTTGCGCCGAGCGCCGAGTAGTCGCCTTCGGGAAGCGGCGTGGTGGGTCGGCGATTCTTCTTTCGAACACCATCGAGGAACGCGTTGCGCGTGATTCGCCAGAGCCAACCTTCGAAAGAGCCAGGTGTATAGGATGCGAGCCCTTTTCTCACGCGAAGCAAGACCTCTTGAACGAGGTCTGCTGCGTCATCTGGATTTCCCGTGAGGCGATACGCAAACGTGTAGATCTTGCGACCGTACCGCTGTGCAACGTCCTCCCAGGTCAAAGAGGTGTTTTCAGCCATAGTGCCCATCTCGACGCGTATAACGCCAGAATCGACGATTGAGTTCCGGAGAACTGCGCTTGCGTCGGATCACTCCCGCGTCAGCGAAGAGGGATCAGACAGGGTTCTCCTCGGATTGCTCCTCGTCTTCGAGCTCGCCCTCTTCGGCACCCTTCTTGAATTCCTTCGCAGAGGCGCCGATCGATCGGGCCAACTCTGGAAGTTTCTTAGCACCGAACAGGAGCAAGACCACGACGAGGACGATGAGGATCTCGGGTCCACCGATGTTACGCAGCATGTGGGGCTCCTTTCGTCCTTGGCAGTCTACCGTGTACGACGGGTAGGTCGAGCAAAACCCTCTTTGGTGGACTGAATCACTGGATACCGAACGAGTCCACGAACGCCTGAAGACGTTCACGGGTAACGAACACAAGCCTCTTGTCTCGTTTCTCCATCTCATACATCGAGTAGGGGCTGTACTTGTCTGTGACGAGAATTGCCTGGTCGGGATTCGTTTGAGCCACACCAACCGCAAACTCCGACAACGCACGCTCGTCGAGCTCTGGGTGGCTGCCCTCTTCGTGCGTCAACGTGACGAGGACTGTCGACTGTCCCTGTCGAGTGACTCCGTAGAGCCCTGCCCGTCCGTGCTCGGAACCGATGTTGAATCCAGCTCGGCCGACGTGAACGTCATATGAGCTGATGCGCATCAGACCTACGACGAGGTCCTCAAGACCCATTGTCTCAGGATCGACTCCGATCCCGCGAAGATGAGCCTCCGTCGGGCCCGATAGTTCGATGAACTCAGCGACCGGCGCGAGCCCGGTTGAGTCCCCGGAAGGTTTCGCGACGGATGTGTCGGCGACAACAGCAGCGAGTGAGGCGATCGGATCGTGCGTGGGCTCCACGAGGAACTTCGTATCCGGCTCGGGCAGCACTCCGACCTCGGGGAGATCGACAGTGCCGAGCAGCTCAGGAGTGGTCCCACGCATCGCAGACACGTTGATATGAGCCACCTCATCGAGTGGCATTCCCTCGCGCGACCTCTCACGAACGTACTCGACCGCACTCGCACACAGGAGATCGATGAGGTGTTGACCGGCTTCAGCGTCGCCGAGCGGGACGCTGAACACGGCTGACGCCGTGTCCCCCTTGACGTGAAACTCTGTCACCAGCGGCATCGGCTTCTTCGGCAAGGGCGACGGTACTGCCCCCCGGGCAGTTTCACGTGTGCTATCGAGCGCCTTGATGATGAACGCAACGAGGCCGATAGCGATAACAACAAGCAGAATGGTGACAACAGCGGTCAATGGACACTCCCCAGGTCTTTATGAAGTGTAGAGAGTAGAGCGTAGAGAGTAGAGCGTAAAGCGCAGAAGCAAAGGCTCAGCACGGTGCCGTACCCTAAGCGAGGCGAAGCCGAGCGGTACCGTCTACGGATAGAGAGGCGAAGCCGAACGTACTGTCTACGCTTCTACGCTGACCGCTCCTGTCTCAGTCTGGCTGCGACCTGACGTTCGCGACGTATCTTTCGTCGCTCACGTTCCGACATCGCACCCCAGATACCGAACTTCTCGCTCGAGACGATCGCGAATTCAAGGCACGCATCCTGGACCGCGCACTCCCGACAGATCTGCTTGGCAGTCCTGGTCGATGCTCCCCTCTCCGGAAAAAAGAGGTCGGGGTCGGCGCCACGGCAATTGGCAAAATCTTGCCACGCCATGTCGACTCCTTCGGCCTGCAAAGCCTCTATGAGGTCTGTTAACACGTTGTTCTCCTACAAGCCTGTAATTACATCAGTGTGATTCAACCAAGACCGCGCTCGTGTGTCAAGTTCGCGCGCGCGTATTTCGCAACAAATGTCAAGGACCCAACTTCGTCGTAGCACGTATTACGTAGTACGTAGTACGACCGGAGCGCCCGTCACGCTCGTATAGTTCGACGCATAGCTTCAAGGATTGGGACAGTGACGACGACGAAACGCGGTGAGGTTCAGGCCCGCCAGGGATGGCGCCTCTGGCTCGGAGGCTTCTTCTCATCCTCGGTCGGCCTCAAGTGGTTGATGGCTCTCACCGGAATCGGGTTGTTGGGGTATGTACTCGTTCACATGCTCGGGAACCTGAAAATCTTCCTGGGTGCGAACGGACTCGGCGAATACGAGATCGATCTCTACGGCGAAGCCCTGCGCGATCTTGGTGGTGATCTTGTCCCACGCACGGTCATCCTTTGGTTGTTCCGCATCGGGCTGATCGCCATGTTCGTTATACATATCTATGCGGCAGCGGAGCTCACGAGACGGAACCTGAGGTCGCGCGGCCGCAACCGATACGAAGCGAAACGGGACTACGAGGCAGTCAACTACGCAAGCAGGACGATGCGTTGGGGTGGGGTGATCGTCCTTCTCTTTGTTCTGTACCACCTCGCAGATCTCACATGGGGAATTGCGAACCCGGAGTTCGTGAGAGGCGACGTGTACAACAACGTTGTTGCGAGCCTCACAAGACCGCCCGTTGCCATCTTGTATCTCGTCGCACAGTTCGCACTGGTGCTCCATATCTACCACGGGGCGTGGAGCCTCTTCCAGAGCATCGGCAGCGCCAACGCCCGGTACAAGATCCTGCGTCGCTATTTCGCAGTGGCATTCGCAGCAACCGTATTCATCGGGAACACGGCGGTCATACTCGCCGTGTGGACCGGCTATATCTCTTAGGTGGAGCCAGGAATGGATTCAGACATACAGACAGAACTCGACGCAAGGATGCCTGACGGTCCTATCGAGCAGCGCTGGGACAATCACAAATTCAAGACCCACCTTGTCAACCCCGCGAACAAACGCAAGTACGACATCATCGTCATCGGGACGGGCCTCGCAGGTGCCTCGGCTGCTGCAACCTTCGGCGAGCTCGGATACAACGTCACGGTCTTCAGCTATCACGACTCCCCTCGCAGAGCCCACTCCATCGCTGCACAGGGCGGCATCAACGCTGCAAAGAACTACCCGAACGATGGTGATTCGATATTCCGCCTGTTCTACGACACGGTCAAAGGTGGCGACTATCGCTCGAGGGAGTCGAACGTCTACCGGCTTGCACAGGTATCGAACGAGATCATCGATCAGACCGCGGCCCAGGGTGTCCCCTACGCGCGCGAGTACGGGGGCCTTCTCGACAACCGCTCATTCGGCGGTGCCCAGGTATCGAGAACGTTCTACGCCAGGGGCCAAACCGGTCAGCAACTCCTTCTCGGTGCGTACCAGGCTCTTGCGAGGCAGATCGACGCAGGCACCGTGACATTCCACAACCGATCGGAGATGCTCGACGTTGTCATGAAGGACGGCAAGAGCGTCGGCGTTGTCATCAGGGACCTCGTAAACGGAGAGATCTCGACCCATTCCGCTCATGCAGTTGTCCTCGCAACGGGTGGGTACTCGAACGTGTTTTTCCTATCAACCAACGCTATGGCCTGCAACGCAACGGCAGCGTGGCGGGCGCACCGCAAGGGCGCCTACTTCGCAAACCCGGCGTTCACACAGATTCACCCAACATGTATTCCGGCATCAGATGAATTCCAGTCGAAGCTCACCTTGATGTCCGAGTCGCTGCGCAACGACGGCCGGATCTGGGTTCCGCTCGATCCTGCCGATACACGGGCACCAAACGATATCCCCGAGCAAGAGCGTGACTACTACCTCGAACGCCAATACCCAGCATTCGGGAACCTCGTCCCCCGCGACGTGGCCTCGCGGGCTGCGATGAGAATGATCGACGAGCAACGCGGCATCGGGCCGCTCAAGAACGGGGTGTATCTCGATTTCAAGAGCGCCATATCGCGACTCGGCCGGGCCAAGATAGAAGAACGCTACGGGAACCTGTTCGAGATGTACGAACGCATCACCGATGAGAACCCCTACGAAGTGCCAATGCGCATCTACCCGGCACCGCACTACACGATGGGTGGTCTCTGGGTTGACTACAACCTCATGACCTCAGTGCCCGGTCTGTACGCAATCGGCGAAGCGAACTTTTCGGATCACGGCGCAAATCGGCTTGGTGCATCTGCACTCATGCAGGGACTGGCCGACGGATATTTCGTCCTTCCCTATACGATCGGTGAATACCTCGCCGACTACCTGAACGTCGCTCCCTTGTCCACCGACGATCCGGTCTTCGTGGAAGCCGTAGAGGGCGTCAAGGAGCGCACGGATCGGTTCCTATCGATCAACGGGACGCAATCCGTGGACTATTTCCATCGTCAACTCGGCAACGTGATGATCGAGTACTGCGGCCTGGCCAGAAGCAGGGAAGGTCTCGAGAAAGCGATCGTCGAGATCCGTGCGATCAAGAACGAGTTCTGGAGCGATCTGCGCGTCATCGGGACATCCGACTCGCTGAACCAGTCGCTCGAGCGCGCAGGCAGAGTCGCTGATTTCCTGGAGCTTGCCGAGCTGATGTGTGTCGACGCTCTGAACAGGGAGGAAAGCTGTGGCGGCCACTTCCGACTCGAGCACCAAACCGAGGACGGAGAAGCCAGACGCGATGACGAGAACTATGCGTACTCGGCGGCCTGGCAGTGGAACGGTGAACACCAGGACGAAACGCTCCACAAAGAACACCTCGAGTTCGAGTACGTCGCTTTGTCGCAGAGGAGCTACAAGTAGTGGACATTTCCCTCAAAGTCTGGAGACAGGCGAGCGCCGATGCAACGGGCGAGTTCGTGACCTATGACGCAAAGGGCGTGAGCCCCGAAGCGTCGTTCCTCGAAATGCTCGACGGAGTCAACGAAGACCTCAACGCGGCCGGTGAGGACCCTATAGCCTTTGACAGCGACTGTCGCGAGGGGATCTGTGGCCTGTGCGGTTTGATGATCAATGGCAGGCCCCATGGTCCGCAGTCGGGGACCGCAACATGCCAACTCCACATGCGCAAGTTCTCCGACGGAGACTCGATCACCATCGAGCCATGGCGAGCGACCGCATTCCCGGTGATCAAGGACCTCATCGTCGACCGCTCACCGTTCGATCGGATTATCGAGGCGGGTGGTTACATCTCTGTCAACACGGGTGCCGCCCCTGATGCGAACATCATCGCGGTTCCGAAAGAGGCAGCAGAAGCATCCATGGACGCCGCGGCGTGCATTGGATGTGCGGCCTGTGTCGCTGCATGCCCAAACAGCGCTGCGAACCTCTTCACCGCAGCGAAGATCAGCCACCTCAACCTGCTGCCCCAGGGCCAGCCTGAGCGATACACCCGCACGGTTGCGATGATCGAGACAATGGAGGAGTACTTTGGCTCCTGCACGAACTACGGCGAATGCGAAAAAGCCTGCCCGAAGAACATCTCGATCGACTTCATCGCCATGATGAACCGGGACTACGTCAAAGCCCAGTTCAAGAACATGGTCAAGATCGGCCAGTAGTCCTTCGGTCGGTCCTCCCTCAAGGGACCGCCTCTTAGGGACCGAGCGGGATAGGGCCAGTTCTTCGGTCCTCCCTTCAGGGGGGACGGCAGAGCGACGCAGGAGCGATGCAGGGGGGAACGCGAGCCTGCGAGCACGAAGTGGAAGCAACCCGTTCAAGCCCTTGCCGAACCGCGCTCGCAGGCTCGCAGTCCCCCCTCGCTCGAGGACTCGCTTGTCCCCCCTGAAGGGAGGACTGAAGAACCTGAAGGGAGGACCGAAGAAACGGACTTTTGGAATCAACTCGGGTTGGGTTGCGTTGATTCGGTAACGATTCAGGAGATTTCATGACAACTCAGACACGTGGGCGCGTTCGCGTCGAAGATGGGCAGAAGCGGGTTCGGACTCAGGTCGGTGGCGTGATGATCGCCGATTCGACACACGTCAAGATGGTCTGGGAGATCCCCTATTACCCCACGTACTACTTCCCACAGGAGTCAGTCCGGATGGATCTGCTGACCGATTCGGGTGAGACCAAACGTTCACCGAGTCGTGGCACAGCCAATCTCTTCGATATCACCGTTGGTGATCGAACGGTGGAACAGGCTGCAAGAGTCTGGAATGAGGCAAAACTCGATGACGTCAAGGGCTGGATCTCATTCGACTGGAAAGCGATGGATGCCTGGTTCGAAGAGGACGATGAGGTGTACGTCCACGCCCGCGATCCGTACACGCGAATCGACATCCTTCAAAGCTCTCGCACCGTGCGGGTCGAAGTCGATGGCGTCGTCGTTGCCGAATCGAACAAACCGAGATTCCTATTCGAAACTGGTCTCCCGACCAGGTACTACCTACCGAAAACTGACGTGCACTTCGAATACCTCGAGCAGACCGATACGACGACTGCATGCCCGTACAAGGGCACGGCACGCTACTGGTCGATCAACACGACAGGCGAGACACACCATGACGTTGTGTGGGGATACGACACACCGCTGCGCGAATCGGCCGAGGTCGCAGGGTTCGTCGCTTTCTACAACGAGAAGCTCGATATCTACATCGACGATGTGCTCGAAGCGAAACCGAAGACGAAGTTCTCCTAGGACTTCGGACTA
Organism: Acidimicrobiia bacterium; assembly: GCA_036985935.1. Lineage (GTDB taxonomy): Bacteria > Actinomycetota > Acidimicrobiia > Spongiisociales > UBA5794 > JAMBLL01. Next base: position 12,243 of record BTQP01000038.1, read on the forward strand.
CACGTCGTCGTGACGGACGAGACGCTTCAGACAGGTAGCGACGCCCGGTCCAGAACGACCGAACCGTACTTTCATGCCGGCGAGCGTCAGATCCAGGTCGAAGCTGGCATCGACGCTGATGCGTTCGAGGCGTTCGGGGCACAGGTCATGGATCCCGAACTCGTGGGTCATGAGATCGCGTTTGTCGAGGGTCGCAGCTTTTCGCTCGCAGCAACCACCGACAGAGCCGGCCGACCCTGGCTTTCGCCTCTCTTCGGACACGCCGGTGATCTATTCACCGTGCGCGACGCAACGTCGGTCACCATCCGGGCCGATACACGCGGGGACGGACTGCTCCAGGAGAACGTCGAAGCCACCGGGGAGCTCGGTGTGCTCTTCTTCGACCCATCCAGGCGTCGACGCGCGAAGTCGCTCGGTACCGGAATCGTCGCCGACGCCGGATCGATCCACTACACGATGACGAGGTACTTCGGATTGTGCCCAAAATACATCTTCAGACGGTCTCACGAACCGAGCCTCTCAAAGGGAAACAGCAGAGGCGGGACGCTCCATCGAGAAGATCTAACGAGCATCGATGAGGCCCAACTCACGGAATCAGACACGATCTTCCTGGCGTCGCATCACGACGGCCATGGCGCCGATGCCACGCATCGCGGCGGCCAGCCAGGATTCCTGAGAGTTCTCG
>BTQP01000039.1:0-12873 GCA_036985935.1 Acidimicrobiia bacterium
GGTGGGAGAGCTGTGCTCGTACACGCCAAGGACGCGGGAGCTGCAGCGTTCTACCAGCGCCACGGCTTCGTGCCACTTGACCAGAACCCGAACCACCTGTACGTGTTGATGAAGGATCTCAGAACCTCGATCAGACGTAGTCACGAATAGCCGATGGGCCGTCATCTTCCTTCTGGCCACGCGGGTGCCGCATCGTTCAAACCACTGAGGTCGCTGGCGAGCGCTGGACCCGGCATGCCGTGGGCATTCAAGGATTGGCGGTGATTCGTCGATATACATAGTCACGTAGCTCGACGAGTAGGTGACAGGTGCGCAGAGCGGTCCTTGTGATGGTTGGCGCCGTCGCGCTCGCTGTCCTCGGAGCGGTCGCAGCGTTGGCGCTTCCGCCTGGTGGCACCTTTCTCGATGACGATGGGCTGGTCCACGAACCCGCCATCGAAGCCATCGCTGCACGGGGCATCACCAATGGGTGCGACACGGTTCTGTACTGTCCTGGTGCCCCTGTTACGAGAGGGCAAATGGCGGCGTTCCTCGATCGAGCATTGAACCTTCCGCCCGCGCCGAACGGCGACCCGTTTACGGACGATGACGCATCCATCTTCGAGGACTCGATAGAACGGTTGGCCTTCGCCGGCATCACCCAGGGATGTGGGCCCTCTTTGTTCTGCCCCGACGACTCCGTGACCAGGGCAGAGATGGCCGCCTTCCTCGTCCGTGCCCTTGCGCTAGCACCTGCACCTCCCGGTGACCCGTTCACCGACGACAACGGAAACGAATTCGAAGACGAGATCGAACGGATCGCGTTTGTTGGCATCACCGTCGGCTGTGCCCCGTCCTTGTACTGCCCGGCCGCCCCCGTGACCAGGGCACAGATGGCGACGTTCATCACACGGGCTCTCGGACTCACACCGATCGTTCCAACACCGGCGCGCCCGAGTGAGCGCTGTGCGAGAGATCGCGCACAGTGCCCGCCGATCGGCAATCCCGATGGATCATCAACGGTCCCGACCGGCGGTGCAGCCGAGTCGATCGCAAATCCAGACACCGTCATCGGTACCGGAACGCCCGTCGGGTGCACGTCGAGCGCAGTCGTAGCCGCTGTGGCTCTCGGCGGCACGATCACGTTCAATTGCGGACCCGACCCTGTGTTGATCGAGATGACCGAAACGGCGAGAATCTTCAACAACGCGAACCCCGACGTGGTGATCGACGGAGGGGGCCTCGTCACCCTATCGGGCATGGGGCAACGAAGAGTTCTCTACATGAACACGTGCGATCCCGACCTCGTATGGACCACACCCCGATGCGACAACCAGGACCATCCCCGCCTGACGCTCCAGAACATCAACTTCATCCGCGGTGCGACCACGGGTGTCGGCATGGCCGGGGGTGGGGGAGCGGTATGGGTGCGCGGAGGGCGGTTCAAGATCGTGAACGCTGGATTCTTTGACAACACGTGCGCAGAATTCGGTCCCGACCTCGGCGGCGCATCGGTCCGGGTATTCAGCCAGTACAACAACCTTCCGGTGTATGTCACCAACAGCACCTTCGGCGGCGCGGCGAACTTCGGGAACGAGTGCAGCAATTCAGGTGGAATCTCAAGCATCGGTGTCTCTTGGGTCGTAACCAACAGCTTGTTCTCGAACAACCTCGCTGTCGGAATCGGTGCGAACCCGCCGCGTTCGGGAACACCCGGCGGTGGTAACGGAGGGGCGATCTACATGGACGGCAACGCCATCCATCTCACTCTCGACGGCGTACTCATCGAGGACAACAATGCGAGAGAGGGTGGTGGTGGTGTCTTCTTCGTCTCGAACAACCGAACCGGAACGGTCACGATTCGCAACTCGGTGCTGCGGCGCAACGTCAGCGAGCGCTTCGAGACAGCCGGATTCCCAGGCATGTTCGTGCTCGCTGCCTCGCCACCAAGTGTTGTGAACTCCACTATCGAGTAGTCGCGAGTCCAAAAAGTCAGGCCAGGTTCGCAGCTCCGCAACTCCGTGCTGGTGATCTCACCGACAACCGGTCTAGGGTGGCAAGCTGCAAAGGAGGTGTGTTCGTGGGTCTCGCGTTGTTGTTGGCGTTGTTCTTTGCGTACGCGCTGTTCTCGCGCAGGTTGCTGCACAGCTCGTTGACCGGACCCATGATCTTCACGATCGCCGGCGTGGTGACAGGACTCATTCTGCTGGCAAAGGGCGGCTCGATCGCGGGGCTAGCCCTCGATGCGCGAGGCGAAGCGATCCAGATATTGCTTGAGACGACACTCGTGATCATTCTGTTCTCGGACGCGGTACTGATCGATGCCAGGGCGGTTCGCAAAGAAGCGTTCCTTCCTGGACGATTGCTCGGAATCGGGCTGCCCCTCACAATTGTCGCCGGTACCGCGATTGCGATGCTCATCTTCCCTGATCTCGGATTCTGGCCGGCAGTCGTGATCGCGGTGATTCTCGCACCGACAGACGCCGCTCTCGGTCAGGCAGTCGTTGCGAACGAGGAAGTTCCTGGACTTGTACGCCAGGGACTGGGCGTCGAGAGTGGTTTGAACGACGGAATCGCTGTTCCATTTCTCACGATCGCAATAGCGGGCGCTGCCAATGAGATGCAGAACGGATCAGAGATCGCGGTGGTGTTCCTCGAGGAGATAGGCCTTGCGATCCTCGTCGGTCTTGGAATCGGTTGGCTCGGTGGCCTGGCTGTTCGATTCGCATTCGACAAGGGGCTGATGGGCCGGGGCTGGCGTCAAGTGTCGGTGGTGCTTCTTGCTTTGCTGTGTTTCGCGGTCGCCGATCCGATCGGTGGTTCGGGTTTCATCGCTGCGTTCGTGGGTGGGCTGACGTTCGGTGCGCAGGTGCGACGCGAATACCCCGATATCTGCAATTTCTCTGAAGGCATCGCTCATGTCATGACCATGATCGCCTTCCTCGTCTTCGGTGCGTTCATATTGACGCCCACCCTTGATGTCATCACGTGGGAGATCGTGCTGTATGCGATTCTCAGCCTCACCGTCATCCGGATGATCCCTGTGGCGCTTGCGTTGATCGGCACAGGACTCGGCGGGCCAACTCAGGTCTACATTGGTTGGTTCGGGCCGCGCGGACTTGCGTCACTTGTATTCATGGGCACCGTGGTGATTGATGCAGGTCCTGAGGAGGGATCAGCGATAGTTGCCGTCGCGGCTACCACCGTTGGTCTGTCGGTTCTCCTCCATGGGCTCACCGCGTGGCCAGCATCGGCGAGGTACGCAGCATGGTTCTCGAGGACCACCGAGGGAATCGATGCTGCCGACATGGTTGAAAGCAAGGAAGTCACCCACGTGCCGTCTTCGAAGTTGGGCGGTCGGCTTCGAAAGTCGATGTAGGTCCTTCTCGAGTCCCATCAGCCAATCAGGCCGATCAGATCAGGGCCGAGCCCCACACGGGCAGAAAGGCGCCGTTGATGACTTTGGACCGCTCGGATGCGAGAAAGTCGATGACCTCGGCGATGTCCTCGGGCTGCGGCCAGTTCACGTAGTCGGCATAGGGCAGGGCCGTCCGCGTGGCATCGGTGTTGATCACCGACGGAAGCAGTGCGTTGCATGTCGTATTCGTGTCGAGCAACTCAACTGCCACCGACTTCGCAAGGGTCAGAACACCTGCCTTTGCAACGTTGTACGCCGCCTGGCCGGCAGGTGAGTCGATGGCGTGTTTCGAACCCATGAGGATGATGCGCGCCCAATCCTGAGAGAGGTAGGGGATCGTTGCTCGTGTCGTGTTCCACGCAGTGCGGAGATTCAGATCGAGCATCCGTTCGAGACGGACGTCGGACGTCTCGGCGACGTCCCGCCCGCCTGCCCAACCGCCGACAAGCGACGCCATGACGTTGATCTTCCCGAACTTCGCGGTTGCTTCCTCGAAAAAGACCCCCACTGCCTCAGCGTCGGCGACGTCGACACGTCGCAGGATGAGCCGGTCCTCGTCGAGGCTGAGGCTCTCCTCCATGAGGTTTGCCTCTTCAGGAATCAAGTAGGTCACAGCGACCTTGAATCCTCGATCTATCAACTTCGGTATTAACTGGCGACCGACGGATCCCGTGCCACCGGGTACTACAGCAACGTGTGGTTCAGTCATAACACAAGCCTAGCGACCTATGTGCAGTGCACCGTTTCGTCAGGCGGCCCTGGTGACTTTCGAATCGTGGATACAAGGTGGTACGCTCTCGCAACGAGAGTCGCGACGCGGAGGAACCTGTGGCAGTCATCACACTCGAGGACATTGGCAAGATCTATCCAGACGGCACCCGCGCAGTTGGCCAGGTCAATCTGACGATCAAAGACAGCGAGTTCCTTGTTCTCGTTGGGCCGTCGGGTTGTGGCAAGTCAACCGTGTTGCGTATGATCGCCGGCCTTGAAGACATCACAGAGGGAAAACTCAGCATCGGTGACAGGGTCGTCAACGATGTTCCGCCAAAGGATCGCGATATCGCGATGGTGTTCCAGAACTACGCCTTGTATCCGCACATGTCGGTGCGAGACAACATGGCGTTCGGTCTCAAACTTCGCAAGATGCCAAAGGATGAGATCGAAAGCCGCGTTCAAGAGGCAGCAGAGATCCTGGAGATCACGGACTATCTCGACAGGAAACCCAAGGCTCTTTCCGGTGGGCAGCGGCAGCGTGTTGCGATGGGACGTGCCATTGTTCGAGAACCACAGGCATTCCTGATGGACGAGCCGCTGTCGAACCTCGATGCGAAGCTTCGCGTTCAAATGCGAGCGGAGCTGAGCCGTCTGCACCAGCGCCTTGGTACGACAACCGTGTACGTGACTCATGACCAGGTTGAAGCCATGACGCTCGGTCACCGCGTGGCGGTGATGCGTCCCGTATCTGCAAAACGTCCGTACAACCTCCAGCAGGTGGATGCGCCGACGGAGTTGTTCAACAACCCCGTGAACCTCTTTGTTGCCGGGTTCATCGGCTCGCCTTCGATGAACCTCACGTATGCGACATTGAGCAAGGATGAGGGTGGCTACAAGGTCTCGTTTGGCGATCACTCGATCGCCGTCGGTCAGTCATCGATCGACAAACATCCTGGGATCGACGCATATCTCGGCAAGCAGATCGTCGTCGGGATCCGTCCAGGGGCGTTCGAGGACGCGAGAGTTTCCGAACCTGCACCGGACCGGACGATCACTGTCACCAGCGACGTCAACGAGCTCCTTGGATCAGAGACGTATGTGCACTTCATCATCGACACTCCACCGGTCGTCACTCCCGATATCGAAGAATTGCTCGCCGACGCAGGCACAGATGTGGCCTCGCTTGGAGACAATACGAAGTTCACCGCACGGGTCAACCCCGATGTGGATGTCCCAGACGGTTCGACGCTGAATCTTGTCATCGATACAAGCAAGCTGCACTTCTTCGACGTCGAGACCAGCGACAAAGTAGGTTCGGTACAGGCGGGCGTCGCGTAACGCCGAAGCTATTCTCGCGGCGTAGTACTCGTTTCCGCCACGATCCCGACTGCTGCGAGTTCGGACATCAGGTCCGGCGCACCAACGGCTTCGTTCATCGTGAGCACACCCGATCGGCGCACGCGTCCCGTGACGATGAGGTCGGCAAGTGCCGTTGCCGGAAACGCCGTCGTGCGTGCCAGGGCGGAAAACGCTCCGCGTGCCTTGTCCTCGATCTGCACCGATGTCACGACGCCCTGATGTTCTCGCCACACCCGTACGAGCACGACGTCGGGATGATCTCTCGGCAGGGTGCGTTGGAGCGCATCGATGAGCAGAGCCCTTGGCGAAACGCGAGCATTGCCAACGACATGTGATGACTCGTCGAAGAGTCCGAGTTCGAGCATCGAGCGGAATACCCGGCCATGCCCCGGAAATCGGAGCGTCTTGTATTCAAGGTGCGTAACCCGTCCCTCATGGATCTTGCACAGAGTCGACGTTCCACCAGCCGTCGAGAATGCCTCCAGAGGGCCCCAGTCCGCCCAGGCGACCTCTTCAAATCGAGTGAGCGGCTCGACGGTGGCGTAGCGACCGTCCTGGATGATCTCGCATGGTTCAGCATATTCATTGATCAAACCTGCTGGATTGAAAGCGAGCTGGTAGCCGAGCGCACCCAGCGGTTCCTGGGGCAGCGCGCCAACGCGGATCTGAATACTGTCGATGAGGCCTTCGTCCGCTGTGCGGATGAGGTCCTCAGCGAGAACGTTGGCTAACCCGGGTGCGAGACCGCAATCCGGGACGATCAAGACTCCCGCGTCGGCCGCATCTTCGTGGAGGCGCTGTTGGGCTGCAACGACAGAGGGATTGCCTCCGAAGTCGAGGTAGTGCGTATGGGTCGCAAGGGCAGCTGATGCCACTCCGAACCCGAATCGGTACGGAACCGCGCTGACCACGAGGTCGAAACCCTCGAGCACCGTCGTGAGCTCTTTTGCGTCCGCCACGTCGAAACTGAGGTCTTGTGCGCCGTATGCATGAGCGATGCGCTCGGCGGTCGCGGCGTCGTCGTCCGCGACGGTGACATCGAATCCACGCCGCCGTAGATCCCATGTGGCCGCAGAACCTACGATCCCTGCTCCGAGTACGAGTACTGCCATGAACTACCTCAGGGTTTCAGCTTCTTGAAGATCTCTGCCGGGCCGACACCGAACCGTTCTCCGTTCGAACGGTGGAACTCCTGAAGATAGCTCTCGAACGCCGCGAGTTCGGCGGGTCCGTTGCCGGGACTCCCCATTGTGGTTGACCCCTGTGACGAATGGCACAGCAACGCTTCGAGCTTCTTGTCTGCCTCGGCATCTGACATGGGCTCGGCATGATCTGGATCGTCTGGTGACCACAGAAGAAGGGCGTCTGGCCGATGCGGTGCGAGATCACTATGCGTGAGGGCAAGGGGCTCACGGGCAGAGACAACCCCATCTACCGCGGCCAGCCCCGTCGCGCGATGGTCGGGATGAAGTTCGTACCTCTTCCATGGGTCGTGGCTCAGAACGATGTCGGGAGCGACCGAGCGGATCGCCAGGGCAATCTCAGTGCGTAGCTCCATGGAGTACTCCAGCTCCCCGTCGACGTGACCGAGATGGGTGCAGTGTTGCACTCCAAGGACATCGGCGGCAGAGGATTGCTCGGTTCGCCGCCGCTGGACAAGCGCTTCGATGTCCTCGTCGGGATTCCACGAACCCTTCGACCCGTCGGTCACGACCAGAATCGTGATCTCCGCGCCGGCCGCAGCCCATCTAGCCAAACTGGCTCCGGCGCCGAACTCCGCATCGTCAGGGTGCGCTCCGATCGTGAGAACGGTTCTCGGTATGACGGGTGCTGTCGACTCATTGTTCAGCATGTCATCGGGGCTCGTTGCCATGGCGGGCAGGGTAGTGAGCCCTCGTCAGAGCAGGGAACGAGTCAAGGTGTTCGGGTGTGTCGATGTCTACCGAGAGCTGTGGGGATACGAAGACCTTCGCCAGCGGCTCTGCTGCGAGGTGACGATGAAAGGATCCGGTACCGTAGGAGAACGGGAATCTGCCGTATCCGCAGATCACGGTTGTGCCGCCATCGTGGCTCGGAACGATGACCGTGCTGTTGATGGCCGCCCGCGCGACACCGGCGATCGCCGCCGACGTCACGAGAGGAAGGTCGGCATGGATGACCATCCAGGGTTTGTCGCCGCCGCACGCGATCCCAGCTCCCGCGGCGGCCGATAGCCCAGAACCTGGATCGTCACATACGGAAAGCCCACGGCCGACCGCCCACCGCCACACGTCGTCAGAAGCGGTGACGACGAGCGTCCGTAGCCCCGCGTCAGCCGTTGCTGCCACGACGCGTTCCGCGAGAACTCTTGCCAGCGACGAGCGTTCTTGTGGTGAAAGGACCGGTGCAAGTCGCGTCATACCGTGAAAGCCACGGATGGGCACAACCGCAACCACATCACGGATGTGGTCAACCATGGTCTTCCGGGAACTCCGCGAGTTGGATCAACACCCCGTGTGCGCTGCGAGGATGCACAAAGGCCTCCTTCCATGCGGGGTGACTGTCGTCGAACCCGGTGATCGTGAAACCGAGACGCCGTGCCGCCGCGACTGCCTCGTCGAGCTTGTGCACCTTGAACGTCAGGTGATGGAGGCCTTCACCGCGTGTGTTGATGAAACGTCGAAGGAAGTTCTCCGGATCAGCGTCGACCGGTTCGATCAACTCGAGTTTTCCGCCACCGGGCAACGAGAATTGTGCCCACGCGAATCCTCCGCGCCGACTCTCGCCTCCGGCGATCCGCTGTCCGCCGATGAGCGAGATAAGCGGCTGGCTTGTCTCGATGTCTTTCACTGCGACGGAGACATGATCGAACGCCTCTATGTGTGTTTCGAGCTGTTCTTGCGCAAGCTCCGGCTCCGTCATGGTGTTGCGATTCTTCGTTCGTACCACTGCAACAGGACGCTGAGCGAGACCGTGAGAACGAGGTACATAGCAGCGAGGACCATGAGTCCGGCAAAGAACTGAAAGTTGCCTCCGGTCCAGAGTTTCATCATCTGGGTGATCTCGCGGACTGCCAGGATCGACACAAGCGACGAGTCCTTCAGCAGAGCGATGAGGTCGTTGCCGAGCGCCGGCATAACGTTCTTGATGGCCTGTGGCCAGACGATCAGTCGGAACACGTGCCTCTTGCTGAGACCCATCGACATCCCGGCCTCGCGTTGACCGATGTTTACGGACTCGATGCCGGCGCGGAACACCTCGGCGATGAACGCTGCGTAGATCAATCCGACTGCAACGGTGGTCTTGACCGTGTTCGAGGCAAGAAACGACTGCGGTTTGATTCCGATGAGCGACACGAATTCCGGCCAGATCACGAGTCCCACGAAAAAGATCGTGACGAGAACGGGGACTCCCCGGATCAGCTCGATGTAGAACATCGCAAGGTTCCGGAGAATGGTGTTTTTCGACATGCGCCCGAGGGACACGACGAGGCCCACGATCATCGCGATGACGAACCCGCCAAGGGTCACGACGAGCGTGAGCCTCAGCCCGTCCTTGATGAACAGGAAACCATCGCTCCACGTGTCGTCCGTGAGAATCTTGAAAACTGGGTAAGCGATAACCGCGACGATGCCGAGGAACCACCAGGGAAAGCCAGACCATTCGTACCGGATCTTCGAACCTGGTGGTGTCGGATCGGTACCGACCGCTGTATCGAGCGTTGTCATGTTGTCCTCGCTGTCGATGGGTGAAATGTAGTTCGATTCGACGACGAAGTCTTTAACGAAGAAGAGGCCGGGCGGTGCCCGACCCCTTCTTCATCGAATACGGAGTTGGAAGATCTATCCCTCGAATTCGAGGAACCACTCTGTGATGAGGTCGTCCATCGTTCCATCCGCTTTCATGTCCGCGATTGCGCCGTTGATCTTGGCCTTCCATTCGGAATCCTTCGGGAAAGCGAACCCGAGTGGGTCGGACTGAAGGTCGTCCGGAAGCAGGCGAAGCTGGTCGGTGCTTACGCCGAGATATCCCGAACCCGCGACGTCGTCGATGATGATCGCATCGACATCACCAGCGATGAGACCCTGAACTGCGACTGCGAACTGTTCGTACGCATCGATGCGATCGATACCGCCGAGCAGCTCTTCACCGAGCTCGAAGTTCGTTGTACCGACCTGGGTGCCAAGGCGGTAGTCACCATCGAGGAACTGTTGAAGATTGCCGAAACGGCTTTCATCGTTGCGAACCATGAGCTTCTGGATCGTCGTCATGTACGGATCCGAGAAGTCCAAAGTGGCTTTGCGCTCTTCAGTGATCGATATGCCGTCCGCTGCGACGTCGTAGACCCCATCTGCGGTCTCAACCAACACCGCAGGCCAGCCAGCCTCGACCATGACGGGTGTGCAACCGATGCGGTCGCATATCTCCTCGAAGATGTCGTAGTCGAACCCTACGGCGTCGTTGCTGGCGTCGATGAAGTTGAACGGGGTGTACGCGTTTTCAACGCCGACCCTGATCTCGCCCAGATCCTCACCGCTGCTGCTACATGCCGTGGCGACCAAGGCAAGCGCCAAGACCAAGACGACCAGTCGTATAGTTGTTTTCATGTGATAGCCCTTCGTTGTGTGCGCTTTCGCCTCCAATACGGTACTCCTTCTGGCGCGCTTCTGAAAGCTGACGGGTTCCCGACGAACGGGTGCGAAAGTCTTCTCAGGCTGTGTCCTAAGGTTGGCGACATGCACCGCAAGACGAAGATCATCGCCACACTCGGTCCTGCAACGTCTTCGCCGGAGATGATCGAGAAGTTGATCCACCGGGGTATGAACGTGGCTCGCCTCAATTTTTCCCACGGTGACCATGCAGATCAGCAGCTCCGGTACGATCTGGTGCGCCAGATATCTTCTGATCTCGGCGTGCCCGTCGCGATCATGCAGGACATCCAGGGACCAAAGATTCGCGTGGGCACATTCGACGATGGTTCGGTTGTGCTCGAGCAGGGTTCAACCGTGCATCTCCATCCTGGCGCTGGCGACGGCGATGCCGAGAACGTCTACATCGCGTATCTCGACGATGTGCACATGAAGGTCGACGGCAAGATCGTGCTCTCCGACGGCCTCATCGAGTTGGTCGCTACCGAAGTGTCGTCTGAAGGGATCATCGCAACGGTGACAGGTGGTGGACTTCTGCGGGATCACAAGGGAGCGGCTTTCCCTGGAGCGACTACCGAGATCCCGGTCGTCACTCCCAAGGATGATGAGGATCTCACCTTCGGCGCACAGCTTGGCGTCGATCTCGTCGCAGCATCGTTCGTGAACACCGCGCGTGACATCCGGTCGGTCCGTGACCGTGTCGGGTTGACTCCCATCATCGCAAAGATCGAGACGGCGCTTTGTTACATGAACCTCGATCGCATTCTCGAGGAAGCTGCAGGAGCGATGGTTGCGCGCGGCGATCTTGGCGTGGAGCTATCGATCCAGTCCGTGCCACGCGCCCAGAGCGAGATCGTCCACGCGACGAATGCTGCGGGCAAGGTGTCGATCGTCGCAACTGAAATGCTCGAGTCGATGATCCATAGTCCGCGGCCGACCAGAGCGGAGGTGTCGGATGTGTATCGATCCGTGCTCGACGGCACAGACGCCGTGATGCTGTCTGCGGAAACGGCTGTCGGCGACTATCCGACGAGGGCGGTGCGCCTGATGGCCGATATCTGCGTCGAGGCTGAATCATCGAAGGAATACGGAAGGGCTGCGGACATATCGAACCTGGCTCATGGTGCGGCCTTTGCATCCGCAACGGCTGAGGCGTCGGTGGATACCGCAGACAGGCTGGGCATTGCCACGATCGTGGCGTTCACGGAATCCGGCACCACTGCACGGCTGCTCTCGAAGTACCGGCCCCACGCCCACATCTTTGCGTTCACCCCCGACGAGTCGACATATCGGAGAATGGCTTTGTACGGGGGTGTCACCTCCATCCTGCTCGACAGGGTCCGCTCGACGGATGAGATGATCTCCGCAGCGGAAATGGAGTTGCTGCGCAGGAACCTCGTTGAGCATGGGGAGGGTCTTGTCATGGTCGCAGGTGTTCCCCCGAATCAGCGGGCGTCGACCAACCTGATGAAACTCCACGTGGTTGGTTCCGGAGACACCCTGGCGCCTGACTCGGTGTGACATCCCTTGGTTTCTCAGCGATGGGTATCATCGCCTCTCATCACCCAAGGAGGGCCCGTTGGGCCAGCGGATCGAAATCGAGAGTTCCCAGGTCGTTGACAGTTCGGTAATTCTGGCGACGAACCGGAGCTTGACCGGAACGAAAGGTGAGGGGTATGCCACTGCGTCGGATGCCACTGCGTCCGGCACCTTCGCTGGCGGGCTCGCCGCTGATCTGTTCGAATCGGACGACTCGGTGTCTCGGGTGTACATCGAGTCGAACGTTGCCGTCATTCAGAGAGACGGCGGGTGGTCTGATGACGTCCTCTCAGCAACCGAGGCCGTCGTCGAGGAGTTCTTCCTCTTTTACCCCGCCGTGTGATCAACTGTCCCGCTGAGGATTTCTCCTAGGGGAATGTGCCAACGTTGAGCGTTATCGTCGATCCCGGCGTTATCCACTCGCCCCTGGCAGGGTTCTGGGACAATACGATGTTGTCCTTCGACGCATCGGTCACCGTTTCTAGCTGTTTCGCAGCGAGCATGCCGATGTCGGACAAGGTCGCGAGGGCCTGCTCCCACGTCTGTCCTGTGACGGATGGTATCTGAAGCGGACAGTTGATCGGCTCGCCCGTAACCTCGCACGGGTGCACGATGTATTTCGTCGTGAGTGGTCGATACCGCCATACGAGCTGGAGGTCGATCTCCTGCCGTCCATCTGGATAGGTGACGATGCGATCCACGCGCTGGAGATACCCGTCGATCCCGTTTCGTTCTTTGACCTTCTGGCCCGGCCGCAGCTTGCCCTCGGTGTCGGCTACGAGCTCATCCTCGGCTTCAACGATACTTTCGCGTTCAGCGGTGTCGGATGTGCATTTCTTGCCCCCGTTGTTGCCGAACATCCTCACGGTGATACTCGTACTCCTGAACGAGGTCTTGATGATGACGGGAAAATCAGTGTCGTTGCGAAACCGGATGTCTGGCCTTGGAAAGCCGAGTGTCGCTTCGCGACCGGATGGATATCTCTTGAACGACAACGAATGCGGCTGGTGTTCTACGTCTTCGAGACAGGAAAAGAAGACGGCATTGAACAGCGTCGTCCCGAACTGACTCACGCCTCCTCCGATGTTCGCAGGGCTATCGCAGCAGTACGGCTGTCCGTTGATGATCGCAGGAGCCGCGACGTATCCCTTCTCCAGTGTCCGGATACCGACCTCGTCGTTGATGGACCAGTCGTCACCCGGAAGGACGACGGCTCCGTCGACGTCCTTCGCCATT
>BTQP01000040.1:0-12567 GCA_036985935.1 Acidimicrobiia bacterium
CCTTCTTCTGCTTCGGATTCGTAGCGTGACAGGGCCAGGGCGAACATGAGGAAAAGTACGAAGGATCCGAGGGTCATGGCAAGTGCAGGGAGCCTGATCTGAATCGAATTGAGTCCCTCGAGGTTGGTTGGACGGATTCCACGGGGGGCGTACACGATGAACAGTATTCCGTTGATCGTCAACCAGCCGAACGTCGCCGCACCGGTGATCATGAACGCGAGGCGCTTCCCGAGGTTGGTCCACAAAAGCATTGCACCTGAACCGATGAAAACGAGCACAGCTCCGCCAGCGATAGCGAATCCACGCATGGCTGTCGAGAACTCGTTGATCTCACCGGTCTCCGCGTCTACCTGGCCGAACACAACACCGATCGCGTTGACCACCCAGTCGCGGACGAACGGCACCATTGCGAGCAGGGAGGCAACGAATGCAACAAGTCCCAGAAGTTCTAGCCGGGAGAGCCCTGACTGATCAGATCGCAGTTCTCGGTTGAACGCGTGCGGGCGATTCATCACAGGGACCTCTCGTACTTCACTATGAGTTCGATATCGTTCGCCGACAACACCTGCCCGAAACCTGGCATCCTGCCAGAGCCGAGACCGTTGATGCCGTACCGTACGCCGTTGTCGGACCCGGTTATCACGAAGTTGACCTGATCCTCGAGGTCCGGGAACTGACTTACGGCTCGCCCGTCGCGCAACGAGGGTCCCCAGGCACCCGTTCCCGCACCCTGAACGAACGGGGCGCCTGCCGAATATCCACCCGTATGGCAACGGGCACAATATGCGTTGAACAAACCAACGCCTCTCTCTGCTTCGTCCCTGGATACGCCCATGTCACCCGCAACCGAGGCGAAGTCGACGGCCCACAACTGATCCACAAGACTCTGCTGGAGGAACGCCATACCGGAATCCAGCCCTTCGAGAAACTGATCCTGGCGATCAGATGTCACCCCGACAAGCAGGAGATCGGTCTCGAGGCGGCCCAGCAGCACCTCTGCCATGTCGAGGTCCGGCGCAGGATTCTGGGTGGTCGGATCGGTGTTGGTGAAGGCACTCAGCGGATCGAACGCTAGGTCGTAACGGGGGTTGGGCTCGACCGTGTACTCGGTGACCCCCTCATCGTTCGTTGAGCTCACGGGAACGACGAGGACTTCCATTGATACAGTCGCGATCTCCGTAAGCCTCTCTTCTGCCTCGTCTGTGAGTCCGTCGCGGTCGCTGTCGGTGCCGGGACTCTCACACGTGGTGTTGACGAGTTCTGCAGAAGCGACGGTACACGCTCCGGGAGCCTGGAGCAGGTCCTTGACATCCTCTGAAAAGTCGCCCGTAATCGCAAGTTTGCTAGGTGCCGCGTTGACCGCATCGATGTCGGATTGTTGGCGATTGATCAAGGACTCAGCTCTCGCCTGCCCACCCGCTATCGCATTCAGCGCGAAATCGACGGCGGTTTCTGATTTCGCGAAAGCGTCGGCCTGGCTGAGTTGGATGGACTTGATGTACGCGATCGTCTGATCGATCTCCTGCACCGACATCGCGCCACCACCCTCGAGGCCGTTCGCCGGCATCGGTGTGCCTGCACGACCGAAAGTCATCCAGAACCTGACCTCCGCCTCCGAGTATCGGAACAAGACATCGTCGAGCGAGGGAACCGACCACGACACGTCAACGCCGGAGCGGGCCTCCGTGAACGGTGCTGCACCGCCGCCGGCGATCGGGCCGTGGCATTGGGCACATGCGAAACCTTCAACGCTGAAGAACTCCTCCCCTGCATGAACGTCGTCCTCAGCGATCGTTTCCGCTGCAGCTTCCTGGCGGCCCGGCTCGTTGATCGCATACCAGGGCAAGGCGACGGCAAGTAGTGCGCTACCGTAAAGCGCCGCTCTCAGAACCCTTGTGAGCTTGCGATTCTCGAGCTCATCGTCGGAGGCTGGAGGTGATAGGTTCGGCGGAGCGGCTTCGTGTGCGGCCTTGGAACTCTGGCGCGAGTTGATATAAAGGTACGCCATCCAGCCGAGAAGGAGCACGACGACCACGATCAGAGCGATAGCGCCGACACCGAGCCCGGCGCCCGAAGGGCCAGTTTCCGGCGCGGCAGTAGCGAGAACTAACGGAACCGAGTTCACGAACCAATCACCCCACACAGAATGGGCCCTGCGGATAGGGAATGGTGAACGCCTTCGACCGCGGCGTCTGAACGATCGTGCCCGTGTCGATGATCATCTCGCCGGCGGCATTCATGCTTACACCGAACCGGTCGAGGTTGCGCGGCGCCGGACCCGCCGCGTACTCACCGTGAGCGTTGTACTTTGACCCGTGGCACGGACATTCGAAGCCCTGTGACGGAATGCACTCCGGGACGCGACATCCAAGGTGGACACAACGATGCCACAACGCCATGAGCCCGACGCCGTCTTCCTCGCCGCCGACGACAAGAAACGGGAACTCCTCGTACTGGGACCCCGGCAACAGATTCATGTCGAACGGCACGATCCACGCTTGCGCGGAGGGAATCGCCTTGGGAACGATGGTCGAGCCCTGAATGACCTCGGCTTTGAGCGCAGCGACACTCCCGGCTTTTACAGGGGTACCAAATCCACCCCTGAGTTTCGGCCAGAAAAAGGCGAGACCTGCCAGCGCAAACTGCAGCATGAAGAGACCGAAAACCGCACCGATCGCCCGGTTGAAGAACTTTCTCCGCGTCACGCCGTACTCGACCGCCGAGATGGACTCAAGCGGAGCATCTTCCTGGTATTCCGTCGCCGGATCCACGAGCGTGACAGTGGTCGTATCCCCCTGCCCCTCTGCGGCCTGCACTCCGACCGAAGCCGCCTTGGCCTCGCGCCTCGCCCTGTCGACCTTGGCTGCCTTGCGATCGAGCTCGCCTGCGGTCTCTGCACCGTCTGAGTCGGAGCGCCCGTTTACAACCGCGACGATTCCGACGACAGCCATTGCGGCCGCGCCGAGGACGATCAGTATGAAAATAGTTGTGCTGCTCATGCGTACCTCACTCGAGAATCGCTAACAGGTCGTCAAAGAAGATGCCGTCCGTCCACGGGAACACGAAGTTGAATCCGGGACCCCTGAAGAACGAGCCAAAGATCGTGAGGACCGAGGCACCCACGAAGAACACGGTGAACAAGGAGATCGCCAACTTCCGATTCGATGGGCGCACCGAAGGATTGCGATCAATGTACGGGATGAATGCGAGGGCCGCCATACCGAATCCCGGGATGATGACTCCCGCAACCTGCGGGTCGAAATAGGCGAGCAGCTCCTGAAGACCGAGAAAGTACCACGGGGCCTTGGATGGGTTGGGTTGCTCGTTGAAGTTCGCAAATTCGAGAAGCGGCGCATCCATGAGTGCCGACAGGAGGAACAGAAACGCGGACATCGCAAGAAGCGCGACGAACTCTATGGCCAACAAATGCGGCCATACGTTCACCTTGTCCGTCGGTTCCGTGGTAGTTCCCTGGATCGCTCCAGCTTTCACAACGGTCAGCAGACGTTGGGTCCTCACGCCCGGTGGCGGACCCGCCGGTGCAGGGGCCGCTGCCGCTGTGGTTGTCGTTGCAGCCGGGGCGTTGGCGGTAGCCCCGACGAGGGCTCCGGCCATGGCGGGCACCGCTGTGCCGTCCTTCTTCGCCCTGGCGAACATCGCCCTCTCGAGAAGAGGTCGTGGCACCTTGTACTTGGCAGCGTCGGCGTCGAGGTCTCGAACTGGACCGGATGATTCAGGTGCCGCAGGCTGCGGCGCCGCCGCTGCGGGAGCGGCTTCGCCCTGTATTTCAGCGAGGACGTCGTCGACCGATCGGCCCTCGGCCTTCGCCCTTGCCTCAGCTGCACGCTTGATGAGATGTTCTGGAAGCTGTGCCACGTCGTCTCCTTACAACGGCCCTGAGATGCCACCATCTTTGCGGACCCGCCAGAAGTGGACCGCCATAAAGATAGTGATGATGAACGGAAGAAACAGCACGTGCAATACGTACCAGCGCAGCAATGTATCCGCGGTGATCTGCACGCCGCCGATCAGTGCAAATGTCACCTGGTTGCCGAACACAGGCGTGTATGCGGCCATGTTGGAACCAACCGTCACCGCCCAAAGTGCAAGCTGGTCCCACGGCAGCAGGTACCCGGTGAATGAAAGGAGCAGGGTGAGCAGAAGGAGGATGATGCCGACAACCCAGTTGAACTCGCGTGGTGGTTTGTACGCACCGTGATAGAACACGCGGCTCATGTGAAGGAAGACCGTCAGAACCATGATATGAGCACCCCATCGGTGCATGTTCCGCACAAGTTGACCAAACGCCACGTCCGTCGCTAACGCCTGGAGATCGAAGTACGCCTGAGGCGACGTCGGTCGGTAGTAGAACATCAAGAAGATCCCTGTCACGGTAAGCAGGATGAAAAGGAAGAAACTGAGGCCACCAAGACACAAGGTGTACGACAACCGGACACCATGACGCTTCACCTTGACAGGGTGGAGGTGGTACAACACGTTGTTCATCACGACGTATGCACGGTTTCTCGGAGAGTCGCCACCGTCGGCGCGCATCGGTGAGCCTGGCCGGAAGATCGAGTTCCACACCTGAGAGTTGCGAACATGGTCGCCCATGCCGGTAACGGCGTCTTTTACGCTCGTCCTACCGTTGCCGTCTGCCAACTCGATCTGTCCTTTCTACCAGCGCACGCCGTAGGCGACGCCGCTCTTGGTGTCTCTCGTTCCGGAATCGTATTCCCAAGGTGCCGATTCGAATTGATCGTCCTGGCTCGCCAACGACCCACCGAACTTTCCGATGGTTATGACGTTCGTCGGGCACCGATCGACACACAGCTTGCATCGCGTGCACTCGGTGTCGTCGATGACAAACACCGCGCCATTTTGGGCGTCGTCGTTCGGGTCTTCAACACCGATCGCCTCGGCAACGATTTCAGGTGAAAGGAGGTGGATGCATTTCCACGGACATATGTCGACGCACCCTGCACACAGAATGCATTCTGATTCGTTTATGTGAATGAACTGCTTTGGTTTCACGGCGGCATTCATATAGGCGGTGTCGACCAATGCCAGCTGGTAGTCATCCCTCATGGGCGGCGTCTCGAGCCACACTTCTTTGGCCATCAGCTGTCCACCTTCATGGGCCGGCCGTAGGCGGATATCGGCGTGGGTTTTGGAGCGTCTTTCGTTGTAGCTCGCACTTGCCACTTGTACATGATCACGGGGATCACGATCAACATCACGGTCGCATATCCGGCCGAGATCATGTCCTTGAGCACCGCAAGAGACACCGAGATCTCGTTGTTCAGCGCAAGGATCGGTGGCACAGCGACCAAGGTTTTCTGGGGGGTCCATTCAAGCGTTGCCTGGGTCAACGTCAGGAACTCGTTCGGGATGATCGCAAAGATGATGAACATCAAACCCGAGAACAACAAGGCACCGAGCATCGCCCGTGCCCACGTGAGAGGCAGTTGCCACAGGAATCCGTAGGTGGCACCTGCCATCGACATCAACACACCGCCAAGCGCGACGAGTTGGGCAAGTGTGACGAGCTGCCAGCTACGGGGAACAGCGGGAAAAAGTTCGCGACCGAGGGAGTCGAACCTCGGGGATTCGGCCATGTGAACGACGACCGATGCCGCAATCGTGACCACGATGCCGATCAGTATCAAGGCGATGCCCGCGATGATCTGTTTACGTCCGTTCACGAATCTTCCTCTGCATTGGGGTGGCAGTGTACGCCGTGTTCGTTGTCTTCGATATTCAAGTCATCCTCGCGTCAGTTTGTCTACAACTCTGTACGAATTTCTTGACCGGACCAAGAAACTGACGTGTAGATGAAGGATGACGCCAACGGCGCGGCTAGAGTTTCCCGCGCCAAGCAACCTCACCAGGAGGACGCCGCCAGCGTGACGGCCGAGACTTCATCAAACGACGTTCAGAACCCCGATGCTGAAGGCGTAAGCACCGGCATGGCTCGCAACCATCTGGTGGTCGCGGCGATCTTCTTCGTCGTGGCGGTTCTCGGGACCGCTGCAACCGCCTTCCAGGTGCTGTTTCCAAATCTGGCATCGACATACGCGTTCACCAGCTACGGGCGGATCGCTCCGGCAAGTCGGGTACTGCTCACGTACGGCTGGGCCGCGATCGGTCTTCTCGGTGTCGGCTACTTCGCCATCTCAAAGATCACGGGGAACGCACTTCAACGCAGCGCTCTGGCACTCGGGTCTCTCGTGGCGCTTGGACTGGCAGCGGCAGGTGGTGCCATAGGCATCCTGGTTGGCTTGAACAGTGGCATTGCAGGTCAGGAGGCACCGGTCTGGTCGAGGGCGCTCTTTGCCCTTGGCGCGTTGCTCGCAAGTATCTCGATCTCGGCAACCGCGCGAACGAACCGTGACGAACTCGGACCAGCGGGGTGGTATCTCTCAGCAGCCCCGGTTCTCCTGACACTCAGCGCCATCGTCGCCATCGTCCCCATTCCTGCGGGAACCTCAGGAGCGATTCTCGCAGCGTTCGCGAATGCCGGCACAACTCTGTTCATGATCACCGCCGCCGTGGGTGTCATGTACTTCGTGCTCGGCAGCATCAGCGGTACGGACCACTCCAAAGCAGGACCTCTCGCGGCGCTCGGCTTCTGGTCACTGATTCTCGTGTGGGCCTTCATGGGCGCCTCCCAGCTCATCTATTCACCGGCCCCGAACTGGTTCGAGTCGATCGGGGTTGCATTCGCGATCGGATCGTTGGTACCCGCTCTCGCGATCGCCACGGACCTTGGTCTACTGCTCAAGGGCAAGGTCGCTGGAATCGGTGACCGATCGTCGCTTCGATACGCGATGGTCGCAGGCCTCGCGCTCGTTACTGCGACGATCGTGAATGTGCTGCTCACCTGGCCAGCGTCGAGCAGCATCGTGCAGTTCACATCATGGGTCCAGGCGTTGCAGTTGCTCATCGTGATGGGCGGAGTCTCCTTCGCCATCTTTGCGGGACATCGGGTACTCAACGGCGGTACCTCGGCGGAGTCGAGCATCCATTTTGGTTGGTCGACGGCCGGGCTGGTCGGTGCGACAGCAGGTCTCCTGATCGGAGCTGCGGCAACAGGCTTCACATGGGCAGGTGGTCCAACGAGCCAGAAGTACTCGAATTGGGGACCTGGTTGGCAAGTCACGACGACCACGATCGAACCCTTCTTGTGGATCGCGGCAGTGTCGATCGCGATTTTCGCGGTCGCACAGATCGACTTCCTCATCCGCATCGGATCTCGAAACGGCGAGACTCTGGCGATACCCGACGCGATCGGCGACTATGACATCGAGTTCGCCGGACCGCAGCGTTACGCGACGTGGAAACGGCTCACACGCGGTGTGGCGACCGTGTGGATCCTGGCTGCGGTGTTCACAGCGATACTGCCGATGGTCGACGGGGCCGACCGCGATCCGACGTTGCTCGCCGATTCAGGACGCGAATACACCGACGGCTCTCAGGCCCAAATCGGCCGCGATCTCTACATCTCTCAGGGCTGTGCAGCGTGCCACACCCAAATGGTGCGTCCCGTCGCAACAGATGTAGGGCTTGGTGCCGTGTCCGTCGCAGGGGACTACGCCTACGACACACCTGCGCAGATGGGTACGCTCCGATTCGGACCTGACCTCATGCACGTAGCCAGCCGCGATGGTTTCAACCCACAGGCGCTACCGTCGCATCTCAAGAACCCGCGGTCGGCACGGCCCTGGTCAAGAATGCCGTCGTATTCGTATCTCTCGGACGCCGACATCGATGCACTTGTCACCTACATCGAGACACTGAGGTAGAACGATGGACGAACTCCTCAAGAAGGTCGCAGAGATTCGTGGAATGCCCGCATCGCTGGTCGAAAGGTCAGCGCAGGCCCGGGCTGAAAAGACGGGAACGACGCTCCAGGCGGTTCTCGAGGAGTGGTTAGGCGAGGCCACGGGGAAGTCGGAAGCCGAAACTGTGGAAGTGTCACAGCCCGAGTCGTCAGAGCCAGTTACCGGCGAGACGCCGCCCGAAGCGTCGGAGAAGACCCAGAAATCGAGCGACACGATCTCTACCGATGACCTGGTGCATCTGGCCGCAGATGCAAAAAGGATGCCGACAAAACTCATTCTCTCGTCGGCCCAGGCACGAGCAACACATGCCGGGTCAACGCTCGAAGCTGTGCTCGCTGAGTGGGCGGGCGTCGACCTCGACGATCTCCAGACATCGCCACAAGCCCAGACACCGGAGGAAACTCCTGTTGAGGCCCCGGACACCGAACCTGTCGAGGTTTCGACGGAGAAGCCGACCGAGGACGCGAGCGAACAGCCAGACGTTGCCGCAACAGCGGGTACCGCAGTTGCCGCAGTTGCCGCGGGTGCCGCGGGTGCAACAGCAATGAGCATGGATGAGCTACTCGAGAAGGTCGCCGAGGCAAAAGGGATGCCTGCCTCTCTTGCCAAGCGCTCAGCTGAAGCGAGAGCGAAAAAGACAGGAGAGCCACTTGAAGTCGTGCTCGCCGAGTGGGCGGGTGTCGATGTCGCCACCGTCAGCTCGGACGCACCGACGTCTGCCGGGGATGCCGAACCGACGCAGGCTGTTCCGACGGAACCGCAGCCAGACAGCCCCGCCGGAGATCCCGCAGAGACCCCGGGTGAAGGCGTCGAGATCATCGAGCCATCGGGTGCGAACCAGGACGAAGTTGAGACCATCGAGGAAACCCCGCCGCCGCGTGGTGGATACCCGAAGTGGCTCGCCGCGGCGTTCCTTCTTATTCCGTTGCTTGCGGTCACATATCTCATGGTCTCGCCGAACGGACCAGACTGCGGATCCGGTGGCCAGCTGCGCATCGACCCCGTGACCGGCGAGGCTGTCAACTGTGACGGAAGCGACTATGGAGAGACGACTGCTGACTATTTCGCCGCCGGTGGAGCGATCTATGCCCAGTGTGCAGCATGTCACAGCGCTGATGGAACCGGCGGTGTCGGTCCATCCTTTGCGAGTGGGGCGGTACTCGAGACGTTCCCAATCGGGCAATGCACCACCCAGATCGAGTGGGTTGGTATCGGGACCGCCGGCTGGCCAGATCCGACCTACGGGGCGACCGCAAAACCTGTCGGTGGTGTCGGATTGATGCCAGGGTTCGGGAACTCGCTGTCCGAGCAACAACTCGCGGAAGTCGCCCTGTTCGAGCGTGTTCAGTTCGGAGGCCAGGAACTGCAAGACGCTGAGATCGATTGCGGTCTTGTCGAGGCCTCTTCCGAGGGATAGCGCCACTCGCCGCGCCGGTACCCTCCCCGTATGGCTCCTCGGATTCTCGTAGTTGGTGGCGGCCCTGGTGGAGCGTCGTGTGCCTACTGGTTGGCACGAAACGGTCTCGACGTTCACCTGGTTGAGAAGAAGACGTATCCACGCGAGAAGGCATGCGGCGACGGACTCACACCGCGGGCAGTAAAGCAGTTGCTCGATATGGGTTTCGACTTCGATGGACTCGACCTTCACCGTGTCGACGGTCTGCGAGCGTACGCCGGCGATCTAAAGATCGAAATGCCGTGGCCGGAACATTCCGTGTATCCGAACTGGGGTGCCACGATGCGTAGGGCTGATCTCGATGGCGCCGTCGCGGCACTCGCGCAAGCACAGGGAGCCACGATTGAGCAAGGCACTACCGCTGCCCCCATTCTCGAGAATGGAAAGGTCGTGTCCGTGTCTCTCTCCCGGAGCGAGGGCGAACGCATCGAGACACCGGATCTCGTGGTTATCGCAGATGGATCGAATTCACGCTTTGGGCGCGGTGTCGGAGCATCGCGACGAAAGGACTATCCATACGGACTCGCGGTGCGAGCGTATTACGAGAGTCCGCTCTCACAGGACGCGTTCATCGAGAGCCAATTGGACATCAGGGACAACCAGGGCAAGGCAATGCCGGGTTACGGATGGGTGTTCCCGCTCGGAGACGGCGAGATCAACATCGGCGCAGGGCTCGTTTCTACGTTCAAGGGATGGAAGGACGTGAACACTTCGCACATTCTGGATGCATACATCAACTCGCTGCCAGAGCATTGGAAGGTCACCGATATCACCCCGCATACGAAACCGATAGGGGGCAAGTTGCCGATGTCACTGTCGGTGGGTCCGAAGGTCGGGCGCAACTGGCTGCTCGTCGGCGATGCGTCCGGTGCGGTGAACCCATTCAATGGAGAGGGTATCGACTACGCGTACGAGACAGGTCGCATGGCTGCGACCCATGTCGCCGCCTTCGTCGCAGGAGACGAGTTCGCTCTGGCGAGGTATGCAACCGATCTGGAAGAAACATACGGGGACTACCACCGCGTCGCACGGGTGTTCGTCAAGGCGATCGGCAATCCGGCGATCATGCGCTCACTGACTACCGTAGGCCTGCGGTCGCGTCCCCTGATGGAGTGGACGCTCAAGGTCATGGCCAATCTGCTCGACCCTGACGAAGAGAAGATGACCGAACATATCTACAACGCGATCGAACGCACGGTGAATTTACGTATTACGTAGTGCGTGGTACGACTTCAGAGTCTGGTAGTCGATGAGACCTTCGTCGATGACCGTTCCATCCTCGGTCTCGATGACGGGTACGCGGTCCGTGTATCGCTCGAGAAGGTCGAGGTCCAGGTCGACATCGATTAGAGACACGTGGTCGGTTCCGAATACTTCCGTCGCTTTCGAAATGCCGTCTGCGCACAGTGGACAAGCTTGCCGTGTGTACACGATGACGTTCATGGCGGTAATGCTACCGGGACTCTTCGGAGGGCAGGTCTACGAGCTGCCCGCCCTATCTTTGGGGCGTGCGACCTGTTACCTCCATTGCTGTGGCGATACTGCTTGTGTTCATCGTCATCTCGTTCGTCGTGAAGCTGCTCACGGGTGGACTCACGCCCTGAGCCCGCTCACGAAGGTTCGACACCGGTGATCTCGATCCGGTTGCCGCCATCGGGCCGTGAGATAACCACCGAATCGCCGACAGCGATGCCAAAGTCGTCGTCCGCACGCCCACCACGAACGCCAATTGCGATCTGGCCATGTGAGTCGACATGAACCACGGCCTCGCCGTCTTCGACGTCGCCGTAGGCGCTACCCCATGCGATGCGGTGTTCCATCATTTCCCAAGCAACGCTCACGTCGCCGCCGGCTTTGAGACCGATCGCTGAAAGATCGTCCGGTCCCACGTTGAACTGGATGTTCCCGAAGGAGTCCACCCACAGTACGGTCGCCTTGATACCGCCGTCTCCCGAAGGCTCAGCCAGAGGGATCAACAGTGGTTTGATAGAGTCTGGCGCAAGCGCGGGACCAAGGTCCTGGATCTCGGCCTGATCGGATGCAAGAACGGCCGCGGCCGGACCGAATATGTCCCTGCCGTGGAATGTTCCACCTGAAGATGGAAGCTGGAACCGCGGGTCCTCCAGGGACACGATCAGGTCTGATCCACCGACCATTGCAACAGCAGGCGCGAGAACACCGTTGTCCGGGCCGACAAAGTATCCGATCTCAGTACGGGCAGCGATCGCTCTCCGTTCCGTTCCGACTCCTGGATCGATCACGGCCAGGAAGACGCCATCTGGCATGAACTGAACGGCGCGCGTGAGAGCCATTGCACCTCCGTGGATATCTCCACGACCGATTCCATGAGTGATGTCGATGATCCGCGTATCAGGAGCGATCCGCGCGATCACCCCATGTACGACACCGACAAACTCATCGGTGTGACCGAAATCACTGAGGAACGAGATAGGAGTTGGCATAGCGTGGAGCGTAGACAGTAGACAGCCGACCGTAGACGGCCAGCGAGCCGAACGAGCCTCCGAGTACCGTGAGTGAGGCGAAGCCGAACATACCGTCTACGCTACTCCCCATGTCCGACACCATCCCACCCACAACATCTGTCAGGGGCAGTATGGAGCCCGTGACGAGTGTCAAGAAACCGAAGCTGAAGAAGAAGTTCTATGAGCAGGAACTCGACCGACTTCAGAATGAGCTCGTGAAGCTCCAGAGTTATGTAAGGGACGAGGGACTCAAGGTCGTCGTTGTGTTCGAAGGGCGCGACGCCGCCGGCAAGGGTGGTGCGATCAAGCGAATCACCGAACGGCTGAACCCGAGGGTCGTTCGCGTGGAGGCCCTTGGAACCCCAACGGACCGCGAGAAAACCCAGTGGTGGTTCCAGCGGTATGCCGGCAGGCTGCCGGCGGCGGGCGAAATGGTCTTGTTCGACCGCTCCTGGTACAACCGGGCCCTCGTCGAGCCGGTGATGGGGTTCTGCACCGAGGACGAATACCAGGAGTTCCTGCGGTCCGCCCCGGAGTTCGAACGGATGCTCATACGAAGCGGCATCATCTTGATCAAATACTGGTTCTCGGTCAGCGACGAGGAACAGGAACGACGATTCCAGGCACGCCTCGACGATTCGAGCAAACGGTGGAAACTGTCGCCGATGGATCTCGAATCTCGCTCGCGGTGGGTCGAGTTCTCCAAGGCCAAGGACGTCATGTTCGACCACACCGATATCAAACAAGCGCCCTGGTACGTAGTGAACGCCGAGGACAAGAAACG
>BTQP01000041.1:0-12203 GCA_036985935.1 Acidimicrobiia bacterium
GTGTGCTCGAAATGTGCTGAGTAGGATCCGTCCGCCGTGACAACGGTCCAGTTGTCGTTGAGGACCACGGAATCCTCTGTTCCGAGATTGAACATCGGTTCTATCGCCAACGCCATCCCCGTCTTGAGGCGAAGCCCCTTTCCGGCAGCTCCATAGTTCGGGACCGACGGCGCCTCGTGCATCTGGCGCCCTATGCCGTGACCGACGTACTCTCGTACGACACCGATGCCATGAGGCTTTGCAAGTGCCTCGATAGCAGATCCGACATCTCCGAGACGGTTGCCGGCCACGGCCATGGCAATGCCCTCCCACAGAGCCCGCTCGGTAACGTCGAGAAGATTGAGAACCTCGCCCGGGACGTCGCCGATCGCCATAGTGAAAGCGGCGTCGCCGTGCCAGCCTTCATAGATGGCGCCCGCATCGATCGAGATGATGTCGCCATCCGCCAGTGTGTAGTCACCGGGAATCCCATGCACGATTGCCGAATTCGGCGAGGTGCACAGCACACCGGGAAACGGATTCGAGGGGCCACCGTACCCGAGGAAGGATGAGCGGCAATCGTGTTCGGCAAGAACCTCCCGTGCGGCGGCATCGAGATCTGCAGTGGTCACCCCAACCGTCGCCATTTCGCGAACGACCGCGTGTA
This sequence comes from Acidimicrobiia bacterium, assembly GCA_036985935.1. GTDB lineage: Bacteria > Actinomycetota > Acidimicrobiia > Spongiisociales > UBA5794 > JAMBLL01. The sequence continues at coordinate 647 of BTQP01000041.1, forward strand.
TTGCAGCGACACATTGGCCCGCGATCTTCATCTTGTCGAAGTCCGCCTCCGACTTCTTCGTGATCATCCGAGTTCCGCTCTTCATCCGTGAGGGCTTTTCGAGTTTGCGAGCGCGAGGGCGATCCTCGAGAACACATCGTCGATCGACCCTGTGCCGGCAACGCTGATGACGGCATCGCCATAGTGATCGACGAGCGGGGTCGTCTCGGCCTCGTAGACCTCGAGTCGACGCCGAATAGTTTGCTCGTTGTCGTCAGCGCGCCCTTGCTCTGCTGCCCGCTTCAACAGCCGGGCGACGAGCTCGTCGGTGTCGACGTCGAGCAGGACCACGGTTCCAATCGCATGAGTAACAGCCTCCTCGAGGGCCAGAGCCTGGGCTATGTTTCTTGGGAATCCATCGAGGAGGTAGCCGCAGCGGGCATCGTCTTCATCAAGACGCTGATCGACGATCGCCACAACGAGTTCATCTGAGACCAGATCGCCAGCAGCCATCACACTCTCAACCGCTTTGCCAAGATCAGTTCCCATGGTCACGGCGTTGCGCAGCATGTCGCCGGTTGAGATGTGGGGAACACGCAATGCGTTGGCAAGCATCCCCGCCTGCGTGCCCTTTCCTGCCCCGGGAGGACCCAGAAAGAGGATTCTTCTCGCCATGTGTGTCTCCCGATCAGATCGGCACTAGGAGAGGAAACCCTCGTAGTTGCGCATGGTCAGTTGGCTCTCGATCTGCTTCGTTGTCTCGAGCGCGACTCCGGCCACGATGATGATCGACACTCCTGAGAGACCGACCGGCACGCCCCAGAACCAGCCGAGCAGCGATGGGAGAATGGTGACGAGCGCAAGGTACAGAGCACCCGGCAACGTGATCCGTGCAAGAACGTAACTGAGGTAGTTCACGGTTGCCCGACCAGGACGAATGCCAGGGATGAATCCGCCCTGTCGCTGAATCATGTCGGCCTGTCGTTCGGGATCGAACTGAATCGCCGTATAGAAATACGTGAAGAAGACAACAAGGAGTGCGAGCACACCGATGTACCACAGGCTCGGAGAGAATCCGACGCCACTTTGACCCCCGCCCGACAACATGTTGTTGTTGATCCAGTCACGGATTCCTGCGCCCCAACCCGTCGGCGGCAGCGCCGATGCGATGAGAGCAGGGAAGTACATGATCGAGGTTGCAAAAATGACAGGGATCACACCCGCCATGTTGACCTTCAACGGGATGTAGGTCGACTGACCCCCCATGACCTTACGACCACGCACTCTCTTCGAGAACTGCACAGGTATTCGGCGTTGACCCTGTTCGATGAAGATGATTCCGATCGTCAGCGCGATCATCACAGCGACGATCGCCGTGAACTGGTATGTCGCTGAGTTCGTCCACAGGATCGTCAACTGGCTCGGAATCTGACTGATGATCGAGACGAAGATGATCAAGGACATCCCGTTGCCGATTCCTCGTTGAGTGATCAGCTCACCCATCCACATCAACAACGCCGTGCCGGCAGTCATCGTGATAACGATGATGATCACGTTTCGTGGCGTGAAATCAGGGATGAGGTCGATGCCGCCGGTGAACTGACCACTATGGAACAGGTACGCAAATCCTGTGGACTGGAGGAGGGCAAGGATGACGGTCACATATCGGGTCCACTGCGTGATGACCTTCCTGCCGGACTCGCCATCTTCCTGCAATGTCTGAAGTTTCGGGATCACAACCGTCAAGAGCTGCAGAATGATCGAGGATGTGATGTAGGGCATGATGCCCAGCGCAAAGATCGACAGCTGGGTCAGTGCACCACCCGAGAACAGGTTCAGGAGCCCAACGAATCCAGATTGCTGTGCCTGATTGGCGAAGGTCTGAATCGCATCGAGGTCCGCACCGGGCACCGGAATCGTCGAACCAAGCCGATACAGCGCAAAGATGAACAGTGTGAACAGGATCTTGTTCCGCAGGTCATGGATCCTGAACGCGTTCCTGAAGGCGGTGAGCATGGATTTCCAGTCGGTTTGGGGCTAGTGGTCTGTCGCCCGGAGGGTCCGGGTGTCGCTTCTGAGCCTGGCTGTCATTCTGGCAGCGACCGTAGGTTACCGCGAGAAACCATCAGCGAGGCCCCAAACGACTAGTTCTCGTCTATCAGTTCTATTGATCCGCCGGCGGCCTTGATCTTGTCCGCCGCTCCTGATGAAAAGGCATGAGCTCGCACCGTCAATGCGACTGTCAGGTCACCCTGACCGAGGACCTTGACGCGACCGCGCTTCTTGACGAGGCCTGCTTCGCGCATCTCGGAGGGAGATACCGTTGCACCGGCCTCGAACGCTTCGAGACGCTCGACGTTGAGCACGGTGAATTCGACCCGGTTCGGGTTTCGGAAGCCCTTGAGCTTTGGCATCTGCTTGAGCAGCGGAGTCTGACCGCCCTCAAAACCGGGACGTACTTTGCTACGCGCCTTGAGACCCTTTGTTCCACGACCGGCTGTTTTGCCACGTCGACCTGCTTCGCCTCGACCAACACGAATCTTTCGCTTCTTGGAACCTTCGGCCGGCCGGAGATGATGTAGTTGCATCAGATTTCCTCCACTTCGAGCAAGTGCTTGACACTGTGGACCATTCCGCGCACCGACGACGTGTTGGGACGCTCGACGGAGGAGTTGATCCTTCGTAGGCCAAGGCTCTCTACGGTTGCGCGCGTCTTGGGTTTCTCACCAATGAGACTTCGCCTGAGTGTGATCCTGAGGGTATCGGCCATGATCAACCCTTCGTCCTCATGAGCTCGGCCGAGTTGTATGACGCAAGCAGGGCAGGCGGAAAGATGTCCTCTGCCCTCTTGCCTCGAGCACGTGCGACCTCATCCGGGCGTCGTTGACCCTTGAGTGCATTCACGGTCGCTTTCGCGACGTTGATATGCGTCGGCGAACCGAGCGATTTGGCGAGAATGTTCGAAACTCCGGCTGCCTCGAGGATCTGACGCACAGCGCCGCCTGCGATAACTCCGGTACCGGGCGCTGCGGGTTTCAACATCACGCGGCTTGCACCTTGTGCGCCGATTATCTCGTGAATGATGGTCTGACCTGCCATTGGCACATCGAACATGTCCTTACGGGCAAGCTCGAAAGCCTTCTGAATCGCCGCAGGAACCTCTTTGGCCTTGCCGTATCCGACGCCAACACGCCCTTTGCCGTTGCCGACGGCGACGAGCGCGGTGAAGGAGAACCGACGCCCACCCTTGACGACCTTGGCAACGCGGTTGATAGTGATGACACGCTCGTCGAACTCCGGAACGTCGCGTTCGCGACCCCGACCTCGATCGCTACGGTCGTTGCGGCTTCTGTTCTGTGTAGTCATTTCTGGCTCCTAGAACTCGAGACCGGATTCACGCGCCGCTTCAGCGAGCGCCCTGATCCGACCGTGATACTTGAATCCTCCGCGGTCGAAAACGACTGCGGAGACTCCTGCGTCTTTCGCCCGAGCACCGACCAGCTTGCCGACCTCAGTTGCGGTGTCGACCGAGAGACCCGAACCCTTGACTGCGGACTCTTTCGTCGAGGCCGCGGCAATTGTGCGACCGTTGCTGTCGTCGATGACCTGAGCGTATATGTGCTTGTTGCTGCGAAACACGGAAAGGCGCGGGCGGCTCTCCGTACCTTGCACGCTCTTGCGCACCCGGAAGTGCCGGCGCCTGCGTGCGTCTGCTCGTGTGCCCCTCATGCGGAGACTCCTGCCTTGCCTGCCTTGCGTCGCACATGCTCGTCGACGTATCGGATCCCTTTGCCCTTGTATGGCTCCGGGGGTCGGATCGCGCGAATGTTCGCTGCGACCTGACCGACCATTTGTTTGTCTATGCCGGAAACGATGATCCTCGTTGGTTCGGGAACCTCAAGAGTGATGCCCTCAGGCGCATCTACGTTCACCGGATGAGAAAACCCCACCTGGAGTTCGAGGCTCTTGCCCTTGAGCGCCGCTCGGTACCCGACGCCCACGGCGGTCAGCTCCTTCGAATATCCCTCCGACACTCCGATGACCATGTTATTGATCAACGATCGATAGAGACCGTGAAGCGCACGCGAGGAGCGCTCATCGTCGTCTCGAACGAGGTTCACCTTGCCGTCGTCCACCGATACGTGGATCGCGGGATCTACCTCCTGAGTCAAGGAGCCCTTCGAACCCTTGACTTCGACGATGCGTCCAGACACTTTGACGTCGACTCCGCTCGGGATCGTGATCGGCGTTTTACCTACTCGACTCATGTCACCACACCTTGCAGAGGACTTCTCCGCCGACATTGCGGCGGCGAGCGTCCCGATCAGTCATGACGCCCTCAGATGTCGAAATGATCGACACACCAAGGCCGCCCTGGACACGGGTGATGTTCTGAGCTCCGGTGTAGACCCGGCGGCCAGGCGACGAGATCCGTTGAATTCCCTGGAGCACTCGCTGTCTGTCGGCGTCGTAGCGGAGGCGCACCGTGAGCTCGATTCCAACGGGCGCGTCGCCCGTCTTCCAGCTATCGATGTACCCCTCTTCTGACAGGATGCGGGCGATCTCTTCCTTCAACTTGGATGAAGGCATCGAGGTCTCCGGATGCAGCGCAGTGTTGGCGTTGCGAATTCTCGTGAGCATGTCAGCGATTGGATCAGTATTCACAACTACCACGACGCCTTTCTGACACCTGGTAGCTCACCACGGTGAGCCATGTTCCGCATCGCGATACGCGACAAACCGAACTTGCGGAAGTAGGCACGGGGCCGACCACTCACGTTGCAACGGTTGCGATACCGGGTCGCGCTCGCATCGCGCGGCATCTTTGCGATCTTCGCATAGGCCTCGCGCTTGTCAGGGTACGAGGTCTCTGGATCCTTGATAATCTTGATCAGTACTGCTCTGCGCTCCGCATAGCGGGCGACGAGCACCTTGCGCTTGTTGTTCTTGACGATTTTCGAAGTCTTCGCCATCAGGCACCTACTTGCTGTCGGCGGAAAGGGAACCCGAACGCTTCGAGGAGTGCTTTCCCCTGATCGTCCGTCTTCGCGGTTGTCACCAATGTGACGTCCAAACCGCGAACCTTCATAACTTTGTCGTAGTCGATCTCCGGGAAGATCAGCTGCTCTGTAACCCCGAAGCTGTAGTTGCCCCGGCCATCGAATCCCTTGGGATTCATTCCGCGGAAGTCCCTGATACGTGGGATCGACAGGGCGATCAACCGATCAAGGAACTCCCACATCCTCTCGCCACGGAGCGTGACGGATGCACCGATTGCCTGGCCCTCGCGGATCTTAAAGTTTGAAACGGACTTCCGAGCTCGGTTCACCCTGGGCTGTTGGCCTGTGATGATCCGTAGGTCGGCGATGACGCCGTCGATCAGCTTCGAATCGGCGGCGGCATCGCCAGCTCCCATGTTCACGACGATCTTCGACATGCGTGGAACCTGCATGACGTTGTCGAGTTCGAGATCCTTCAGGAGTTGGTCCTTGATCTCGTCGTTGTATTGCTCTTTGAGTCTCGGTGCCATCACAGATCACTCTCACATTTGCGACAGACCCGATGTTTGGTTCCGTCGTCGTCGAACCGGGCACCGATCTTCGTCGGACCGCAGTCCTTACAGACGATCATCACGTTGGAGGCATCGATCGGCATGTCTTTGTCGATGATCCCTCCCGTGTTGACCTCGCCCTGGGCGCGCTGGCTCCGCTTGGCCGTAGCAACACCCTCGACGATGATCCGGTTCCGTTCTGGAAATACCCTTGCGATCTTGGACTCCTTGCCGGCGTCTTTGCCGGAGATGACCATGACCGTGTCGCCGCTGCGTAGTTTCATCACAGCACCTCCGGGGCGAGCGATACGATGCGCATGAACTTCTTGTCACGCAGCTCGCGGCCAACCGGTCCAAAGATCCGCGTCCCGCGAGGCTGTTGTTGATCGTTGATGATCACACACGCGTTCTCGTCAAAGCGGATGTACGAGCCATCCCGACGACGTGTTTCTTTCTTCGTTCGCACGACGACTGCCTTTACGACCTCACCCTTTTTGACAGCGCCACCAGGCGTTGCGTCCTTGACGGTTGCAACGATGACATCGCCAACGCGTGCGTATCGGCGCCCTGAGCCTCCAAGCACCCTGATCGTCAGCACTTCGCGTGCGCCAGAGTTGTCGGCGACCTTGAGGCGTGATTCCTGCTGGATCATCTCGCACGCTCCAGGATCTCCTCGAGACGCCACCGCTTGGACTTCGACAGTGGGCGGGTCTCAACGATTCGAACAGTATCGCCAACGTTGGCGTCGTTCGATTCGTCGTGTGCGTGTAGTTTCGTGCGGACAGGCACGGTCTTGCCATACCTCGGGTGACGCTTTGCGTCCCGGATCTCGACGGTGACCGTCTTGTCACGGCTGTCGGAAACAACGATTCCGACGCGTACTTTTCGATTTGCGCGATCCATATCTATGCCTCCTCTTGTTGCTCTTGCCAGGCTTGTAGTTCAAGCTCACGCATCACGGTCGCGATGCGCGCGATGTCCCGCTTGACATCTTTGAGTCGTGCTGTGTTGTCGAGCTGGTTGGTGACGAGCTGGAATCGCAGGTTGAACAGTTCTTCCTTTGATTCATCGTGCTTTTCACTGAGCTCCTTGTAGCTGAGTTTCCGAAGTTCTAGAGCGTTCATATCTCTTCCCTCGTCACGAACTTCGTCTTGACTGGGAGCTTGTGTGACGCAAGGCGCATCGCCTCTTTCGCGAGCTCCTCGTCGACACCTGACATCTCGAACATGACGCGTCCGGGCTTGATCACTGCAACCCAGTACTCAGGGTTGCCCTTTCCGGAACCCATGCGGGTTTCAGCAGGCTTCTCGGTGATCGGCTTGTCGGGAAAGATCGTTATCCAAACCTTTCCTCCACGTTTGATCTTGCGGGTCATCGCAATACGTGCCGCCTCGATCTGACGGGACGTGATCCATCCGCGTTCTTGGGCTTGAAGTCCGTAGTCGCCAAACGAGACCTGTGTCCCGCCTTTGGCTTTGCCCCGATTGCGACCAGTCTGCACCTTGCGGTACTTGGTGCGCTTTGGCATCAACATGACTAGGCCTCCCCGTCAACCTCTGCATCAGCAGAGGCCTCATCAGAAGTGTCGGACCGCTCGCTGTCGACCGTCGACTGATCTTCAGACTGTGAACTGTCCACGGTGTCCGGCTTCTGGCTGTCGACCGTTGACTCTTGACCGTCTACAGCTTCGGGTGACTGTTGACTGTCTACAGCTTCGGGCTGTGAGCTGTCAGCTGTCGGCTGAGAACTCTCTTCAGCAACTGCCTCTCGTGCCTCAGCAAGTTCAGCGCTTGCATCCGCTGCGGTGACCTTCTTGCCCCCACCGGCTTCGATGATTCGCTTGCCACCTGCCGCGCGCTTGCCGCCGCCTGCTTCGATGACGCGTTTGCCGCCGCCTGCTTCGATGATCCTGGTTTCGGAACCTCCAGCGGCAGCCTCAGCACGCGACTTGACCGAGCGACGACGATGGCGATCCTTTGCGCCACCCGCTGCCAGTCGAGCCTCAGCCGCAGCACGATCCGAGGACGTTGGTCTGGTCATGATGTCACCCTTGTACACCCAAACCTTGATTCCGATTGCACCAACGGTTGTGGCAGCTGTCGCCTGTCCGTAGTCGATATCGGCTCGCAACGTGTGAAGGGGAACCCTTCCTTCCAGGTACCACTCACGTCTGCCCATGTCGGCACCACCGAGACGGCCAGATGCTTGCACACGAACACCTTCGGCTCCAGCCTTCAAGGCCGTCGCGACGGTCCGTTTGAGGGCACGACGAAACGAGACGCGTCCTTCGAGCTGGTCGGCAACGCTGCGCGCCAGAAGTGTCGCGTCGAGTTCCGCGTTGTGAACTTCTACGACATTGAACTTGACCCTGCGACCGGAGATCTTTTCGAGACCAGCACGAAGCCGCTCGGCTTCCGAGCCGCCGCGACCGATCACGACGCCAGGGCGCCCGGTGTGGATGTCGACCTGAACCTTCTTGTCACCGATGCGCTCGATATCGATCCTCGAGACCGCTCCTCGTTTCAGTTCACCTTGCAGGTACGTGCGAATCTTGTAGTCTTCCGCGACGTTTGCCGCGTAATCCGTATCGCTGTACCAGCGCGATGTCCAGTCCGTGACGATTCCAAGGCGCAGGCCGTAGGGATGAATTTTCTGTCCCATCAGGCAACCTCCTCGAACTCTGCAACGATGATGGTGATGTGACTCGTACGCTTCCTGATCTTGGTCGCGCGCCCACGCGCCCGGGGACGCCAACGCTTCAGTGTTGGACCCTCATCGGCGTAGGCCTCGGAAACAAAGAGCTCTTCGGCGTCGAGTGCGGAATTGTGTTCGGCGTTCGCAATTGCGGAGTCGAGCACCTTCAGGATCGTGTCGGCTGCCTTGCGATTGGTGAACTGAAGCACGGTGCGAGCCTCGTCCACAGGTAGACCTCGAACGAGATCCAGGACGCGCCGCACCTTGTACGGCGACTGCCGTATGTGCCTTGCGTGTGCTCGTGCAGTCATCGTCTACTCACCGATCTGTCTGTCTGGTGGCCCCGGAAAGTTCGCGTGGGGGCGAACTCTCCAAGTTTGTGGCCCACCATTGATTCGTTGATGAATATGGGGACGTGTTTGCGTCCATCATGTACCGCTATCGTCAGACCCACCATCTCGGGGATGATCGTTGAGCGACGGCTCCAGGTGCGGATGACACGTTTGTCGCCGCCCTTGCTCGCCTTCTCGATCTTCTTCAAGAGGTGCTCGTCAACGAACGGCCCTTTCCTCAGGCTCCTCGCCATGATCTACCTCTGCCCTTTCTTGGTGCGACGACGCACGATGTACTTATCGCTCGCCTTGTTCTTCTTACGTGTTCGACGTTCCGGTTTACCCCATGGACTCACGGGATGCCTACCACCGGAACTACGGCCCTCGCCACCACCGAGCGGGTGATCGACAGGGTTCATAGCTACGCCGCGCGACTGCGGGCGTTTACCCTTCCAACGGTTGCGACCGGCCTTACCGATCTTGATCAGCTCCGCCTCGGGGTTTCCAACCTGACCGACCGTAGCCCGAGCGTCAAGACTCACCTGACGCATCTCGCCAGAAGGCAGGCGCACCAGAGCAACCTTGTTCTCCTTCGACATCAACTGGACTGCGGTGCCTGCCGATCTAGCCATCTTGGCTCCGCCACCCGGGCGAAGTTCAACACAGTGAACGACGGTACCTGTGGGGATGTTACGAAGTGGCAATGCGTTTCCCGGACGGATTTCGGCCTTCGCACCCGATTCGAGCATGTCTCCGACCTCGATGCCGATCGGTGCAACGATGTAGCGCTTCTCGCCATCGACGTAGTGGAGCAGAGCGATCCGCGAGTTGCGGTTCGGGTCGTATTCGATCGATGCGACCCTGGCCGGTACCCCGTCTTTTGTGCGACGGAAATCAATGATGCGGTAGCGACGCTTGTGTCCACCACCACGATGGCGTGAGGTGATGCGACCGTAAGAGTTCCTTCCGGAGGAACGCGTCTTGGGAGCGAGCAGCGCCTTCTCCGGAGTTGACTTCGTGATCGTATTGAAGTCAGAAACCGTTTGGAATCGTCGTCCCGGGGACGTCGGCTTGAGTTTTCTTACACCCATCAGCTATACCTCGAAGACGTCAATGGAATGGCCCACAGACAATGTCACGAGCGCACGCTTGGTGTCCTTGCGCTTACCAATGACATATCCCGTGCGCTTGTGTTTGCCTTTGCGGTTCATCGTGTTCACGGAAACGACTTTGACATCGAAGATCTTCTCGATGGCGAGTTTGATCTCGGTCTTGTTCGATCTCGGATCTACGACGAACGTGTACGTGTTGCTTGCCTCAACCAGGTCGTATGACTTCTCAGATACGACCGGTTCGAAGATGATATCCCGTGGATTCTTCATGCGTCCACCTCAACGTCATCTGTGGTTGCGGCCTGCTCTTCCGCTTCTGGCTGTTGACTGTCTACCGTCGACTGTCTACTCGCATGAGCGTGTTCCTCGGTACCCCGCGGGGCACTTTGGCCAAGATCAAGCGTGCCCTGGCTCATGATGATCGTTTCGGCCCACAACACGTCATAGGTATTCGCCTGGCCAAGGTTCGACGCTATGACATGGTCCAGATTCCTGAAGGATTTGATAGCCATTCGCTCATGGTCCTCAGCGATCAGAAGCACCTTTCCGGTGACACCCATCGCCGCGAGCAGGGCCGTGGCGTTCTTCGTCTTTGGCGCATCCCATACATCGAAGGTTTCCACGACCTTGATCTGACCGTCGGCCGCGCGCACAGAAAGAGCACTTCGCAGTGCAAGTCGCTTCATCTTCTTGGGCGTACGCTGGCTGTAGTCCCGCGGCTTGGGTCCGTGAGCGACGCCGCCCCCGACCCACTGTGGCGAACGAATGGAGCCATGGCGGGCACGACCGAGCCCCTTCTGGGCCCACGGTTTACGACCACCACCACGCACCTCTGCGCGTGTCTTGGTGGAGTGCGTCCCTGAACGTTTTGCGGCAAGCTGAGCGGTTACGACTTGATGCATGACATCCGCGTTCGGCTCGATGCCGAAGATGTCCTCGTTGAGATCCACCTCGCCCTTTTCGGTTCCGTCTGCTGTGTAGATCTGTGCAGTGAGTTTGTCAGCCATCGGACTTCACCGCCTGACGAACGACGACCACGGCGCCCTTGGGCCCCGGGACGGCACCTCGCAGCAACAGCAGGTTTCGGTCGGCGTCAACCTGGATGACGTCGAGATTGAGCATCGTGACCTGTTCTCCACCCATACGGCCGGGCATGCGTTTCCCCTTGAACACGCGGGCCGGTGTCGCACAGGCACCCACGGAACCTGGTGCCCGGTGAACTTTGTGCACACCGTGGGAAGCGCCCTGACCTTTGAAATTGTGACGCTTCATGACCCCGGCAAATCCCTTGCCTTTTGAGACCGATGTGACGTCTGCCTTCTTGCCCTCTTCGAGCACGTCGGCGATCGTGATGGTCTGTCCGAGCTCGAAGGCGTCTGGATCATCAACACGCACCTCGATCACGTGTCGCTGGGGAGCGACACCAGCTTTGGCGAAGTGACCCGTCGCCGGGCGGCCGGCCCTGTCAGCCGACATCTCTTTGAAGGCGATCTGCACGGCGGAATACCCGTCGGTGTCGAGACGCTTGATCTGCGTCACGACCACGGGGCCAGCCTTGACGGCGGTCACCGGAATCGCCCGGTGCTCGTCGTCGAAGATCTGGGTCATCCCCAACTTCTCGCCGATGATGGCATTCATGTCTTGATCTCCACCTCTACACCCGCAGGAAGGTCGAGCCGCATGAGCGAATCGACGGTCTTTGGTGTCGGTTCCAGGATGTCGATGAGCCGTTTGTGAATCCGTATCTCAAAGTGCTCGCGTGACGTCTTGTCGACGTGCGGGCCCCGGATGACGGTGTAACGATGAATCCGGGTCGGCAATGGAACCGGTCCCTTGATCTTCGCTTGCGTACGGATCACCGTCTCCGCGATTTTTCGCGCCGACTCATC
>BTQP01000042.1:0-12194 GCA_036985935.1 Acidimicrobiia bacterium
AGAATGATGATGCCCACCCACATCACCTTCCTCCCAACTGAGAGGTCATGTCGTCTGAAAAGATCTACGAGTGATGCGGCCCACAGCAGAATCAACGTTGTCGCGATCGCAAAACCAACAAGAACCCCTGCGGTGCCGTCGAGGAGGTCCAACATCAGCGGTGGAGGGCGATCTTGTACGTATCCACGGGTGTTCTGGGTCCGAATCTCATATGTGCATATCGTAGCCAGATAGACGGTCGAGATCGTGGCGAATCGCTTCACTCCTGGCATCGTTATGCCGAAGTACCAGTCATGGTGCACCTGCCCAACTGCTCATGTTGATCTTCGCCGTCCTCGGAGGATTGATCGTCATTGCGGCTGCGGTGGTCGGCTTCTTGTTTTTCAGGCGCCGAAGCTCGACGAGACGGCTTGGATACCTCGCTCAGTACGATCAGCTCACGGGTCTCATCAACCGAACTCTTTTCCAGGACAGGCTCAACAGTGCGATCGCTCGTGCGAGACGTGAGGGCGGCCTCGTCACCGTCATGTTCCTCGACATCGATGGGTTCAAAGACGTCAACGATCGGTTCGGGCACTCCATTGGCGACGAATTGCTGCGACAGATCTCTTCGCGCCTCGTTGCATGTCTGAGAGAGACGGACACCGTCGCCCGCCTAGGAGGCGACGAGTTCACGGTCGTCCTCGAGGGAGGTCAGCGGGTCGAGGACGCAGGGCAGGTTGCGACCAAGATCCTCAAGACGATCGGCACCCCGTATCAGATCGGACACAGGGAAGTCGTCGTCACGACCTCGATCGGTATCGCTGTCTACCCGCTCGACGGCGACACGTACCAGGATCTCATCAAAGGCGCAGACACCGCCATGTACCAGTCCAAGGCGGCAGGTCGCAACACGTATCAATACTTCACGAGGGCACTGAGAGATCGTACTTCTGACCGCCTGGCGATCATGGAGGACCTGCGGACCGCCATCGAGGCGGGGGATCAGCTGAAGATCGAGTACCAGCCGAAGGTAGACATTGCGCGAGGGGTCGTGGTCGGTCTCGAAGCGCTGGTTCGCTGGGAGCATCCGGAACGTGGCCGGATGATGCCAGGTCAATTCGTTCCGCTCGCCGAGGAATCGGACATGATCATTACGATGACCGAATGGATCATCAACGAGGCGTGCCAGGACATGCGGACGTGGATAGACGATGGCATGCGACCAATGCGCGTCGCTGTCAACTCATCAGATCGTCTGTTTCGAGATGCGAACCTTGTAGAGATGATCGCCGTAGCACTCGCAGCTGCGGATCTCGATCCACGACATCTCGAGATCGAGATCACCGAGCGGACCCTCACTCAGGAGGCCGAACGCGCTGGGAGAGCGATAGAGAGGCTCGCCGACATGGGTGTCAAGGTTTCGATCGATGACTTTGGAACCGGTTACTCATCGCTGCGCCAGATTCAGAGCCTCCCGATCGGTGCCCTCAAGATCGATGACTCTTTCGTCAGGGACGCCAACCGCCGCCCGGAGTCTGTTGCAATCGCCGATTCGATCATCTCAATAGCTCGTTGTTTTGACCTCGAGGTCATCGCTGAGGGGGTCGAAACCCAGGAGGAACTATCAACGATGCGGGCCCTTGGGTGTAACCGTGTTCAGGGGTATCTCGTAGCAAGACCGTTGCCACCGGGCGACGTACTTGCGTTCGTCGAGAGCTACGACAAGACATTGTCCTTCCAGCGAGTCGAGACGCAGGAGTAGACCGTTTCATCGACGTCGCAGGTATCTTTCGGCGACTCCTCTCGACCCACCCAAGTCCCAAAGGTTCAGAATGCTTCTCGTCCGAAACGTCGCCATCGAGGCCGGTGCACGCACATTGCTCACCGACGTCTCGTTCTCCGTGCAAAAAGGAGACAAGGTAGGGCTTGTTGGGCCGAACGGCGCAGGCAAAACGACGCTCCTGCGAATGCTCGCGAACCCTGGACAGCCAATTGCCGGCACAGTGACGCGCTCGGGCTCCATCGGATATCTTGCCCAGGAGGTTCCGCTGACGGAGGTCGACGATGAGTCGGCCCTCGAGCGCATCCTCACCGCGCGAGGCATCGGCGACCTCGAACGCAAGATGGAAGCAACCCGACTTGCAATGGAGACCACGACCGCGATGGAGCGGGATCGGCTCATCCACCGCTTTTCACGGCTAGACGACGAATTCTCGTCGCGTGGCGGGTACGTTGCAAAGGCGGAGGCGAAGCGTTTCGCCGCGGGTCTCGGTATCGGCAAGGAAGAGCTAGACCAACCGGTTGTGTCGATGTCTGGCGGACAAAGGCGCCGGGTGGAACTCGCTCGGATCCTGTTCGCTGAGAGCGACACACTGATCCTCGACGAGCCAACGAACCATCTCGACCTTGATGCCAAGTCCTGGCTCATGCAGTTCCTCGCCGAATTCTCGGGCGGAGTGCTGCTCGTGAGCCATGACCTGCCGCTTCTCGACGCCGCAATAACGTCGGTGCTTGCAGCAGGTGACGGAGGGATCGATCCGTACCGGGGTAACTACACGTTCTACGTCGCTGAGCGAGAACGCAGACACGAGCAGAGGATCGCGACGCGTAAACGACAAGATGCCGAGATCGCTCGCCTCGAGCAAGGAATCCAGCGATTCAAGGGTTCGACCGCCAAGATGGCGAAACGGGCGAGTTCGTGGGAAACGCGCGTTGGACGCATGCAATCCGATCTCGTTGACACTGCTCGTGAAGTTCGTGCGATAAACGTCACTTTCCCCCAGCCGGAACCATCAGGCAAGATTCCTCTTCGCGCCGAGAATCTCGCAAAGGCATACGGCCACAACGTCGTATTCGTCGACGTGGATGTGATCATCGATCGAGGAGATCGGCTGATCATCATGGGACTCAACGGTGCAGGAAAGACCACACTGCTTCGGATCCTCGCAGGGGTCGAGACCCCGGATCTCGGCGAGGTCGACATCGGCTACCGCGTTTCGGTCGGCTACTACGCACAGGAGCACGAGGACATCCATTCCACACGGTCGGTAATCGAACACATGCGAGACGTTTCTGGTCTACCGGATCGTGAGTTACGCGGGATCCTCGGGCTGTTCTTGCTCGCAGACAAGGTCGACCAGGAGGCTGGCACACTGTCCGGGGGAGAACGAACGAAACTCGCGCTGGCCCGCATTGTCGTTGGTCGCCACAACGTGCTCCTACTCGACGAACCGACGAACAACCTGGACCCACAAGCCAAAGAAGCGCTGTTGCTTGCGCTTCAACGGTATGAGGGCACCGTGATCCTCGTGAGTCACGATGCCGAGTTCGTGGCACAGCTCGAACCGACCAGAGCCATCGTCATGCCCGACGGTGCCGCAGACTACTTCGACGACTCAATGCTGGAACTAGTAGAACTGGCCTGACGAACCGCCACCTCTCCGTCCAAATACCAGGTACCAAGTACCAAGTACCGCTTCCCTCATGTCAACGGTTCGGTGCGGCTGACGATCGTTATGGATCCATCGCTGAGCGTTGCTTCGACGCCCCAGACTTTGAGACTAGATGAGAACTGCACGACGATCTCTGTATCGCTGGCGGATCGAGTTTGTCCGACATACCCTGCTGCGGGTGTTGCCCAGAGAAGTACAAGGTGGCCTTGCGCGACCACGAACGAGGCTCTTCCACCTTCCACGGATGCGATCTTCACCACGGCTTCAGCGGGTTCGTCGAGATCCCCACCCAGTGGGTCCTGGCCGCTGGAGTCCCCCGCGTCTGCGGTGCTCCCCCCGGTCCCGGCCGGTTCTTTCGGCCGAGGCTCGACACTTTCGCTCCCTTCGGTGGACTGTCCGGTGGTTGGAACGAGACCGCCGGAGGCTTGGGGCTCGACATTCGCGGACGAGTCCACCTGCACGACAGGGAGCGCTGCAACCTCAGCGGCAGTGAGCGGTCGCAGCGGGCGGTCAAGGACCTGTCCACCAGCGACAGTCACTGCACCAGAGGCCACCAGTACCGAGCCAACGACTGCTGCGATCCAGCCGGCGACCAGGAGGAGTCTCTGCCGCATTGTTGCCATACTGCTCATTCCCGGGTTGTGACGTTTCCAATAGCATATTAAGGAGTTGCTAAGGCGTCCACCTTCTGTTTAATTGTTGACATGGCATCAGTTGTGATCATCGAAGACGACCAGCGAATCCGCGAACTCATGGCTCGTGTGCTCGCCGACAAGGGGTATGAGGTGCAGGGTGCAGCGACAGCGCTCGACGGTCTGCAGCAGATCGTCGCAGCGTCCCCCGACGTTGTCGTACTCGATATGGGACTTCCTGATCTTGACGGCGCAGAGCTGTTGAAGATGATCAGAGCTGTAACCGATGTCCCGGTCATCGTTGCTACGGCTCGCGGCGAGGACAGAGATGTGATTCGCACTCTCGATGCTGGTGCGGACGACTATCTGGTAAAACCCTTCTCGGTGGAGCAACTGGAGGCTCGCCTCCGAGCCGTGCTGAGGCGCTCGGCAGGAGAGGGTGCCACCGCCGCCGTCATCGTTGGTGGTCTGCGGGTCGACCCTGGCTCACGAATCGCGTCTCTCGATGGCAGTTCGTTGCAGTTGAGCCCAAAGGAATTCGATCTGCTGGTCTTCCTCGCTGAGCGCGTCGGCGTCGTTGTGTCGAAACGTCAGCTCATGGCCGAGGTATGGCGCCAACCGTACGGAGGCTCGGAGAAAACGGTCGATGTGCATATCTCGTGGCTTCGCAAGAAACTTGGCGAGACCGCCGCAGATCCTCGGTATCTCGAAACTGTCTACGGGGTGGGCATCAAACTCGTCGACCCTTCATGAGGAAGCGGCTGGCCTTCTTGAGCCTGGCAGTAGCCTCACTAGTGGTCATCGCTTTCCTGGTACCGGTCGCTTTCCTCATCCGAAATCAGGCACAGACACGGGCTCTCTCAGCCGCCGAACGCGATGCGCAATCCGTCGCTGCCGCGCTTGCTGTCTCGAGTGTGCCGAACGTCGGGGGAGACATCACGCCCGGCCTCGCAGAAACGGTTCTCGATGCCTTCGGAAATCCCGAGGGACTGAGCATCATCTTTTCCGAAACCGAAATAGTCGGTGCCGATGTGCCCTGGTCGAGCAACATAGAGACGGCCCAGAAGGGTGCAGCTTTCACGGCGAAGACAGAGGGCGGTGCGGAGGTCCTGGTACCGGTATTGCTCCCAGATTCTCCCGATACGAGCGGTACGGTGGTCGTAAGAGCATTCGTCACGGACGCTGAGCTCACGGCGGGCGTTCCGCTCGCGTGGGCGATGCTGGTCGGCCTCGGTCTGTTCTTGATCGCAATCGCCATGTTCGCAGCAGACCGCCTCGGACGATCTGTCGTCCGACCCGTGACCGAATTGTCTGATGCGGCTCATCGGTGGGGTGAGGGTGACCTGGAGGTGAGGGTCGTGCCCGGAGGTCCGGACGAGATAGCTGAGGTCGGTCAAGCGTTCAACACACTCGCGGGTCGACTCGACGCATTGCTCGCCGCCGAACGAGAGTCGGTTGCTGACCTCTCCCACCGTCTGCGCACACCGTTGACGGCGCTTCGGCTACAGGTCGAGATGTTGTCGAATCCGATGGAGACCGCACAGTTGAAGGCCGATATCGATGATCTTGAGCGGGCGGTCGATGACTTGATTCAGGCCGCCCGCTCCCGATCGGCTGATGCGCTGCCTGTCGAGACAGTTGACCTCGGTGAGGTCGTGAAGCATCGAGCCGGCTTCTGGCGGGTCCTCGCCGAGGAACAGGGGCGAGAAACCTCAGTGCGCGTCGAGGTGGGGGATCATCCTGTTCCGCTGCCGCGGTCTGACCTCGGAGCGCTCATCGACGTCTTGGTCGAGAACGTGTTCGCCCATACTCCCGCGGGTGTCGGGTACCGCCTCGTGGTGCGTAGCCGGGGTGAGGGGGGAAACGCCCTCACTATCTCGGACGACGGGCCCGGATTCGGCGATCTCAGCGTCATGACCAGAGGAAAGAGCGGCGCCGGCGGCACCGGGCTTGGTCTCGACATCGTCGTGCGGACCGCCGAGCGCACTGGCGGTGGTATGCGGGTCGGCACTTCCGCGACGGGCGGTGCTGAGATCGAGATCGCTTTCGGACTCGCACAATCGGACGGTACGCCCCGTTCCGAGACCCGTGAGAAATCCTCTCGGAGTGAGCAAAGCCGAGATTAGAGGAGTGATGGCGCCGTGAGTGGCAGGAGGTGCCAGAATCGGGGCAGACATCGAGAGAGGATCCATGTCCCCGACGAGCGTCTCTGCGACAATTTCAAAACCGCCGGAGAACTACCCAGCTGAGTGGGAACAGGATGCGGTGCTCAAAGATGGTGGCACGATCAGGATCCGCCCGATCGTGCCCCAAGATGCTGAGGCACTTCAGCATTTCGTTCAGAACATGTCTACTCAGAGCAGCTACTTTCGCTTCTTTCGGGTGAAACACGAACTGGATGCGAAGGAACTGAAACTGTTCACACAGATCGACTACCAGGCCGATATGGCGTTCGTGGCGATCGCCGATGGCCTGCTTGTGGGAGTCGGCCGCTATAACTCGTCGCCAGATGACCCGTCCACAGCGGAGATAGCGTTTTCCGTTGCCGATTCCTTTCAGGGCATGGGCATCGGAACTCTTCTTGTATTCAGAATATCTGCCTATGCACGCGCGGTCGGGATAGAGAGGTTCCGTGCCTTTTTGCTAGCGGACAATCACGCCATGATGCGCGTCTTTCGCAACGCAGGCTTTCCGTTGAACAGGGAGATCGATGAAGGCGTATACACGGTCGAGATCCCGACAGAGGAATCCGACTCTGTGTTGGAGGCCGAAGGCAAGGCCGAGCAGATCTCGACTGCGGCGAGCCTCATGCCCCTGTTCTATCCGCACTCCATCGCGGTGATCGGCGCGAGCAGAAACCGTTCCTCGATCGGCGGACGACTGTTCAACAACATCTTGAACGCAGATTTCATGGGTCCGCTGTACCCCGTCAATCCCCGAACGTCGGTGGTGCGGTCGATTCCGACGTTTGCATCTGTGAAGGACATACCTGGCCCGATCGACCTGGCGTTTGTCGTGGTTCCAGCTCAGCACGTGGCGGATGTAGTTCGTGAGTGTGCGGAAAAGGGGGTGAGATCGCTCGTTGTGATCTCGGCGGGTTTCTCGGAGGTCGGTGCGGAGGGTGCCAGGGCCGAGGCCGACCTACTTGACATCGTGCGAACCGCAGGCATGCGGATGGTCGGTCCCAACTGCATGGGTCTTTTGAACACCGACGCCGCGGTGAATCTCGACGGGCAGTTCGGCCCGATCATGCCCCCTCGTGGCAATGTTGCGATGCTTTCACAAAGTGGCGCACTTGGTCTTGCCATTCTTGATTACGCGACGGAACTCGGCATCGGCATTTCGACGTTTGTGTCCGTCGGGAACAAGGCGGATGTTTCGGGAAACGATCTTCTGCTGTATTGGGAGGAGGATCCGAACACCGACGTGGTGCTGTTGTATCTCGAGTCGTTTGGCAATCCTCGTCGTTTCTCGAGAATCGCCCGTCGCATTGGCATGAAGAAACCGATCGTTGCCGTGAAGTCGGGGCGAACCGCCGCCGGTGCGAGAGCGGCGTCGAGCCATACGGGATCTCTTGCAAGTCTCGACACGGCGGTTGACGCGCTGTTCGATCAGGCAGGCGTCATACGTGTCGATACGCTCGAAGAGTTGTTCAACGTTGCATCGCTGCTCTCTAGCCAGCCCCTACCGGGGGGACGAAATGTGGGGGTCATCACAAATGCCGGCGGCCCGGCGATTCTGGCGGTCGACGCATTGGAGTCCCAGGGCCTGGTCGTTCCCCGGCTCTCGGAAGGTCTCCAGCAGCGGCTTCGTGAGTTCCTATCACCCGAGGCCGCCGTTGCTAATCCGATCGACATGATCGCCGCCGCCGGCCCCGAAGAATACAAGAAGTCGATTGAGTGCCTCTTGGGCAGTGACGAGGTGGACGCCCTCATAACGGTGTACATCCCTGCGTCTGACGCCGGTGTGGCTGAGACTGCGACGGCCATCCGTGAGGCGGCCGAGGAGTCAGACGGCGAAAAGACTTTCCTGAGCGTGTACATGAACGCGTCGGGAGTCCCGACAGAACTTTCCTCTCAGATCGCCCAGTTCCCCGTATTCCCATTTCCCGAACGCGCCGCCATGGCTCTTCGCAAGGCGGTCGAGTATGCCGAGTGGAGGGAAAAGCCCGTCGGCACGGTCGTGAGACCCGACGGCATCGACAAATCCGAAGCCCGCCGGATCGTTGACATCGCGTGCGAGAACATTCCGGACGAAGGCGCATGGCTCGAACCCGACGTCGTCGACCAGATCCTCAGCGCATACGGACTTACGATCCCCAAAGCCAGCACCGTGCACAGTGTCGAGGATGCACTCGGCTTCGCAGCCGAACTCGACGCGCCGGTTGTTCTGAAAGTGATTTCACCTTCGGCTGTTCACAAGTCCGACGTTGGCGGTGTTGTTTTGGATGTTTCAGGCGAAGACGAAGTACGTCGGTCCTACGACCAGGTGATGGCTGCGGTACGTGATCCTGAGGGGGTTCTCATCCAGGAGTTCGTCGAAGGCGGCCACGAAGTGTTGATCGGCATGGTGGAGGATCCAAATTTCGGACCGCTGATCGTGTTCGGCCTCGGGGGCGTGTTCGTCGAACTGATCGGAGATGTGGCATTCCGGATCCATCCGCTGACGGATCTCGGCGCTGCCGAGATGATCTCTGACGTCAAGTCAGCAAGATTGCTCGAGGGATATCGAGGTGGCGATGAGGGCGATATCGATGCCGTCGTCGACGCACTTCTCCGTGTGTCAGCCCTCGTCGATGACATCCCCGAGATGTTCGAGATGGATCTGAATCCGGTGAAAGTCGGCAAGCCCGGCCTCGGTGTGCGTATCGTGGACGCACGAATCAAGGTACGCCCTGTCGGACGCAGCTGGATTCCGTCTCGTACGGATCTACCGTCGATGTTGTAAGTGAGGTTGCATGCATGTACGTGATCTGATGACCACAGACGTGGTTGCTGTGGCCCCGTCAACGACGGTGCGTGATGCAGCGCGGATGATGTTCCGGTACCGCGTCTCGGGGCTTCCCGTTGTCGATCCCGACGACCACCTGCTTGGCATCATCACCGAGGGCGACTTTCTCGCGATGGAGGTCGAACGGGCCGACACAGGAGCCGCAGCCGAGCTCGTCGAGGAGGTCATGTCGCACTCAGTGCTCACGGTAGATCCCGACGTCGAGATCATCGAGGCTGCGCGGTTCATGCATAGCAACGACGTGAAACGCGTCGTCGTCGTCGAAGGTGAGCGAATGGTCGGCATCATCTCGAGGTTCGACGTTGTCGCTGGTTTCACCAGACCAGACGATCTCATCGAGGACGAGATTCGCGAAGACCTCATACGACGTGTGCTCTTCGTCGATCCTGAGACCGTGGATGTCGTTGTAAGCAACGGAGTTGTGACACTGTTCGGAAAGATCGGCACCAGGACAGAGGTTCGCCTCATGGAAGAGCTGACGCGAAGACTCGATGGGGTTGTCGACGTCGACAACAAGCTCCAGTGGAGGATCGATGACACCGCTACAGCCGAGCAGTGACAGGCGATCACCAGCCATTCGATCTCGCGACCACAGGACGTCCCGGGCAGCCTGATCTGCTGTTCGTTCACGCGAGCGGCTTCTGTAAGGAAATCTGGTACCCGATCGCAAGGCGAATCGAGGAGAAGTCCCCCCACGTTGTGTGGAGAAGCGTTGATATCAGGGGACACGGCGATAGCCCGGAGGGGGAGCCACCGTACAGGTGGGACCTGCTCGCCGGCGACGTTCTGAAAACCCTGCGACCCGCGAGTCCGATGCTTGGCATTGGACATTCGATCGGCGGGACGCTCGTCACCAGGGCTGCGATAGAGCGCCCGGACCTTTTTCACGGCTTGGTTCTGATCGAACCGATCATCTTCCCGCCCCCACACGCACGGCGCGACCTTCCGCTTGCCGTCCTTACGGAGCGCAGACGTGCCGTGTTTCGGGACAGGCAGGCAGCGTACGATGCGTTCGCCGAGCGTTCGTTTCGGTCATGGGACCCCGAAACGCTCGCCGCGTACGTCGACTACGGCTTCGAGGACACTGCACTCGGATGGGCGCTCAAGTGTCGTCCTGAAGTGGAGGCCGACATGTATCGGGAGGGGGCAAACCATGATACGTGGGAGCACGCCCCTGAGCTCGAGGTGCCGGTCACGATCATTGTGGGAGGCGAATCTGACACTCATCGAGAGCCGTACCTCGGTGCTCTCGCCGAGCAGTTCACAGATGCCACCGTCATCGTTGTCGAGGGCGCAGGCCACTTCGTTCCCATGGAGAAACCACAGGCCGTGGCTGACCTGATAGCGGCTGCGCTCGAGAGCCGGTGACCGGGTCTCGTTCGGTACCATCTCGATGATGCATCTTGTCACCACTGCCGATGTCGATGACCTGAAGGCTCAGATCGAAGTTCAGCACGGCTTTCGGATAGCGACTCTGGACGTTTCGTTCGACACATTCGACTTCGCCCGAACCGGAGCGAACCTCGTGGATCGGGCTGTCGCCTATTCGACGCCTTCGGGAGACCGGATCGCCGGACTTGGAACCGCCTGGCGGGCCACGGCAAAAGGCGGAGATCGTTTCAATACTCTTCGTCGAGCTCTCGCGGATCTCAACCATCCGGATCTGACCGCATTCGTCGGTTTCTCGTTTCTTCCGGATGGCCCGACGTCAGCGACGTGGGACGGATACGAGGCCGCCGAAGTGTTCATCCCACGGATATCCCTACAGAAAACGGACGTCGGGACCCGACTTACCGTAGTCATACCACCGGGGGATGCGCCGGACGCCACGTTGGATTTGCTCGGTTCGATGCGGAGGCCCAAGTGGGTTTCGGTTGAGGACACCGGGGATCATTCAATCGAGTCGCATCCACACGTGAGTGAGTGGGCGAGTGCAGTTGCCACGGCTATCGATGCGATCCGGTCTGGCTCACTGGAGAAGGTCGTCCTGGCAAGGTCCGTCACGGTGAGTTCAACTGAACCCGTCCAGATTCTTCGCGTATTCCGATCGCTCATCTCTCGATACCCCCTGTGTTACAACTTTGCGTGGAAATCTGGTGACGCAGTTTTCCTCGGCGCTAGCCCCGAGTTGCTGGCAGATGTGCGCGGCCGTCGCCTCCTCTCCAACCCGCTTGCTGGTTCGGCGAAACGAGGGATCGGCGACGAGGACGACCGACGGATCGGCGATGCTCTCCTCAGTTCTGCGAAGGACAGGGAGGAGCACCGTCTCGTCGTCGAGGACCTCAGGATGCGTCTCGGGTCGCTTGTGAGCGATCTCGAGGTTCAAGACATGCCGACGCTCAAGAAGATGGCGACCGTACAGCACCTCTCGACGGAGCTGAGCGCGAAGCTTCTCCCGGGTTACGGCGTTCTCGATGCCGTGTCAGCGGCGCATCCGACACCAGCGGTTGGTGGTGTATCGAGGGACGATGCCGTTGCTTTCATTTCTCGTGCCGAACAGATCGACCGGGGTTGGTATACCGGTGGTGTCGGGTGGATCAATGGGCGAGGCGAGGGCTCCATCTGCATAGGGTTACGGTGTGGTCTTGTGCGAGGATTGACGACCCATCTATTTGCTGGCGCCGGGATCGTTGCCGATTCTCAGCCCGACGCTGAGGTGGCCGAGACACGTCTCAAGCTGCGGCCAATGCTCGATCTGCTAGCCACCAGTTGACGTGCGTTCGATCAAGGCCGCAGCCACAGCCTGACGGATCGAGGAGTGATGGTCGAGAACCTCGGATCGGTGTGTCACGACTTCGAACAGTTCTGGTCCCGCAATGGGTGCAGCGACCGCAGCTTCGAGTCCTGCGCCTGAGTCGAGCCGGTTACCGTTGATTCCCATTGTCGTTGCGATGGAGGCCAGGTCGAGGCCGTGGGGTGTACCCCAGTGTCGCTCGTACACGTCTGAATCAACGATATCGGACCGCGCCTGAGGTAGGAAAGAGAAGATCCCGCCGCCGTCGTTGTTCACCACGATGATTCGGAGATCGGCATCGAGTCGTGCGACCTCTGCGAGGCAGCCGATGTCATGGAGAGCCGCCACATCACCGATGAGAAGAGTCGCGGGCATCCCGGCTGT
>BTQP01000043.1:0-12124 GCA_036985935.1 Acidimicrobiia bacterium
GCAGGGGTCTTCCCGTGCGTGGACAGCGGACGCACACCAACGCTCGAACACGCAAAGGCAAGCGCGTCGCAATCGCCGGTAAGAAGAAGGTCACGAAGTAATGGCCACAGACGAGACACAGTCAGAAACATCACCAGAGGCGCCTACACCAGAGGCGCCTACACCAGCGGTGGAAGCCGAGGCGGTGACCGAAGCCAAACCAGATCCCGCTCCGGAGCCCACTCCAGGAACTGGAGCTGCGGTCGAGGCTGATCTTGTAGCCGAGGCAGCTGCGGCCCCTCGACGCCGTCGCGGAAAACGCACCATCTCGCACGGTCAGGTACACATCAAAGCTACGTTCAACAACACGATCCTCACCATCACGGACCAGGACGGCAAGGTTGCCGCCTGGACCTCTGGTGGATCCGTTGGATTCAAGGGTTCGCGTAAGTCGACACCGTACGCGGCACAGATCGCAGCAGAACAAGCAGCCCGCAAAGCCGGCGAAATGGGTATGCGGAAGATCGATGTCATCGTTCGAGGCTCCGGGTCCGGCCGCGAGACCGCGATTCGAACACTGCAGAACATGGGTATCGAGATCACCGGAATCAAGGATGTAACGCCTGTTCCGCACAACGGTGTTCGTCCGAAGAAACGGAAGGGTCGTTAACCATGGCTCGTTATACCGGACCGAGAACCAAGGTAAGTCGCAGGGCTCGTCAGTTGCTCGACGAGAACAAAGCCAAGTACTTTGATCGCAGACCATACCCGCCCGGCCAACACGGTCGTGGGCGAATTCGTGAGTCCCAGTACCAGATCCAGCTCCGCGAGAAGCAGAAGCTGAAGTTCATGTACGGCGTGCTCGAAAAGCAGTTCCGCAGGTACTACAAGAACGCGGCCAAGGCATCAGGGATCACAGGCACGAATCTGCTGGTCATCCTCGAGACCCGCCTGGACAACGTCGTCTACCGTGCGGGTTTTGCAAGCACCCGTCCCCAGGCTCGCCAGCTCGTGAACCACGGACATTTCCTTGTCAATGGCAAGAAGGTCGACATCCCGTCGTACCAGGTCCGCGCAGACGACATCGTCACCGTCAAGGAGCGCAGCAAGGAAGTCCTCCCTATTCAACACGCGATTGACACCGTCGGTCGGACTGTGCCCGAGTGGCTCAAGGTGGAATCCGGAGATCTCACGATCACCGTTGACACCATGCCTGCTCGTGAACAGATCGACACCGAGATCAAAGAACAACTCATCGTCGAGCTCTACTCCAAGTAGACCCGACGGATCCGTACTACCGAACACAGGAGCGAACGTGCTCATCACCCAGCGCCCCACAATTGAAGAGGAACAGCTCACCGACGACCGATCGAAGTTCGTCATCGAGCCTCTCGAGCCAGGATTTGGCTACACGCTCGGCAACACCATGCGTCGCACGTTGCTGTCGCGAGTACCGGGTTCAGCTATTACGTCCGTTCGCATAGACGGTGTGCAACATGAGTTTTCCGCCATGGAGGGCGTTGTTGAAGATGTTGTCGACTTCATCCTCAATCTCAAGCAGGTTGTTCTACGAATCGACGTCGACGAGCCACAGACGATGTATCTGTCTGCAAAAGGCAAAGGCGATGTGACCGCGGCCGACCTCAAAGCACCAGCCGGCGTCGAGGTTGTGAACGGAGACCTGCACCTGGCAACACTCGCTGCATCTGGCAAGCTCGAGGTGGAACTGACCGCAGAGCGTGGAGTCGGCTACCGCAGCGCGGACCGCAACAAGAAGAGCGATACCATCGGCGTTATTCCGATCGACTCCATCTTCTCGCCTGTTCGCAAGGTTGCGTACAGGGTTGAGAGCACACAGGTTGGTCAAAGGATCGACTTCGACAAGCTCGTTCTCGACGTCGAGACGGATTCTTCGATCACACCTGCAGAGGGCATTTCCTCAGCTGGAGGCACCCTGAGAAACCTCTTCGAGCTGATCGCGGAGATGGAAGACTACGACGCGCTGGTGCCAGACGATCTCGCTCCCATAGAAACGTCGGGGCAAGAGCATCTCGATCTGCCGATCGAAGCCCTCGACCTGTCAGAGCGACCCCGCAACTGCCTCCGCCGTGCCCAGGTTCACACGGTAGGAGAGCTCATCGAGAAGACGGAGGAAGACCTCCTCAATATCACCAACTTCGGCATGAAGTCCCTCGAAGAAGTTGTCGCCAAGCTCGACGAGCTCGGTTTCAGCCTCAAGAACTACGCCGACGTTGATGGGAGCGTTGTCTGATGCCACGCCCCAAGAAGGGGCCTCGCCTCGGTGGTAGCCCCTCTCATCAGCGCAAGATCCTGGCGAACCTCACAGCGTCGCTGATCGAGCACGAAGAGATCACGACGACGTTTGCGAAGGCAAGGATGTTGCGTCCGTACGCAGAGAAGGTGATCACGAAGGCCCGCCGAGGCGATCTTCATGCAAGGCGGACCATCCTGAAGAAGATCGAGAACAACGAAGTCGTCACAAAGCTGTTCGACGACGTAGCTCCGCGATACATGGATCGTCCGGGTGGATACACCCGGATCATCAAGCTCGGCCCTCGTCGCGGTGACGGCGCCGAAATGGCGAAGGTGGAATTGGTGTAGGAGCGCCCAGCGCGCAAGAAGCCAACAGCGGCCAGCTCACATCCAGCAGAAAGACCGACCCGGCGGGTCGGTCTTTTCCTTGTGGGGCGTCTGGCGTAGACGATGCCTCAGCACGGTCTACATGAGGAAGGTACCGAATACCCAATGTATTGCGAGCCTGGCAATCGAAGCTGCCGCCAGTGCAGTGGCCACGTAGAGCAGGGTCGCCCGTTTGGGGTTTCGAAGGAGGAAGGCACCTGCTCCCGCAAGGGCAGCGAGGACGAGTCCCGGGACCGGAAAGATCACACCCACGAGCAGTGCGGCGCCGATGCTGGTCCCCGAGACGCGGTCTGGTATCAGGTTCATCCGGTACTCCATACGATGTTGTGGCATGTGGTGCTGGTTCACGAAGATGGTACAGGCGTTCGCCTCGCGGCTGGAAGGGACGGTGTCGGCTGTATGGTCGGAGGATGCTGTGGCACACCGACGATCCGATCGCCCGAACGAGGTGACTGAACACAACACCAGCCTTCCCGCCGGCGGTCCGACAGACCTTGAACTTGTCGTGCGGTCGTACCCACCGGACGGCGACCAGTTGTCACACCGTGTCGCACTCGATGCTCTCGAGTCCGACCGACCGATGTGGCCGCGCTCAGAGTTCGATCCGGGACACTTCACGGCGTCAGGTTTTGTGGCTTCACCTGACGGCACGGCAATGCTCCTCATCCTTCACGGCAAGCTCGGCCGATGGTTGCAACCGGGCGGGCACGTCGAGTCTGGCGACGACACAGTCGAGGATGTAGTGCGAAGAGAGGTATCTGAGGAAACCGGTGTCAGAGATATCGAAAGACTCGGTCGATCCCTGCTGCGGATCGACGCACACACGATTCCCCAACATGCCGCCGAACCGGAGCACACGCACATCGACCTTGGTATGGGATTCCACGCGTTGGACGAAAAGATCGGGCCACTGGACGAGGTGATCGACGCACGGTGGGTCCGATTCGACGAACTCCATCGCTACGCCGTCGACAATGCGGTCCTCAAAGGAGCGAGCATGCTGCGAAAGATGGTCGAGGGTGGATGATCGCTGCGTCAGCTGTCGGCTTGATAGATCCCTTGTCGAACGACGACGACGGGGATCGTGGCATCAAGGAGTATTCGACTGACGTGCCTGCCCACCCCATGGCGACCGTGCACTCCAACGACGATCGAATCTGCATTCACTTCTTTTACGATGTGCCATATGACGTCCGGGAGGTCGCCGAATTCGATTGCATACGTGATGTCGAGATCGGAGGCATCGCCGACCGTCTCCTCGAACCACGCCCTGACCTCGTTTGTCTTTGCCTCGACGAGCTCTTCGACAACAGATTTCGCATCGGGTTCCTCCCGACGCCTTTGATACCGGTAGGAGATCGCGTCCCGCGTGTCGATGTCTGTTGACCCGACGACGTGTGCGACGGTCACGGAAGCATCAACCAAGCGTGCCCTACGGATTCCATAGAGGGCGGCGTCGAGAGATGACTCGGTCAGGTCCGTTGCGATCACGATGCGCACGAATGAGCTCCCCTTGGTTGGTGGGTCTGACCTTACCGCCATGTGATGCATGGGTCGATGCTCTCGTCTAATGTGCCTCACAATGGAGATCCGACTGCGATGACAACTGGTGCGCCGACACAGGACACGCAAGAGCCGGCCGGACTCTGGCGTGTCGCACTCGGCTATCAGCGTGGCGTAGACTCGCTCAACGAGAAGGCCGGGAACATCACTCCCTACCTCGTCATCATCGTGGTGACGATCGGTTTCGCGAACGTCGTACTGCGCTATCTAGGCAGATTCATCGAAACTCGTCTTGTGAACAACTACTGGCTCGAGTCACAGTGGTACCTGTACTCAGCCGTCTTCCTGCTCGGATTCGGCTACATACTCAAGCACCAGATCAACGTCCGGGTGGATTTCTGGTGGGCGGAGCAGTCCCTCCGTAGGAAGGTCCTGATCGATTTCTGGGGAAATATCATCGCTCTCATCCCCTTCTCGGTAATGGCGATCTGGGTGAGTACCAGCTGGGTACTGAGTTCGTTCTCGTCACAGCAAGGCAGGTTCACGACCTGGAAGATCTGGACGATCTGGGAGAACAGTCCCGACCCGAGTGGCCTCCCTCGCTCCCCGATAAAGCTGATGATCATCGTCGGTTTCGGCCTGCTTCTGCTCCAGGCCATCGCGGAGATGGTGAAGCTGTGGGCTGTGCTGAAGGATCATGAAGACTGGGTGGAGCTTCCGGTCAAACACGATGTACCACAGCGGATCGAATAGGGAGGCCGGAGCATGTTGGGTGGTTGGCTGGCTGTCATCATGTTCGTCCTGTTCCTCATCCTGCTGTTGGCGGGCTATCCGGTCGCGTTCTCGTTCGCCGGTACCGGCGTTGTCTTCACGATCCTCGGCCTGCTGTTCGGCGTCATCGATGCGAACTTTCTGCGTCTCTTGCCGAACCGGTGGTTTGGTGCGATGTCGGACTTCACATTGCTTGCCATCATCTTCTTTGTGTTCATGGGGGCGATATTCGAACGATCGGGACTTGCTGAAGAGCTCCTGACCACGATCGCTATGATCCTCGGCAGGGTGCCCGGCGGTCTCGCCCTCACGGTCGTGTTCGTCGGTACGTTGCTCGCGGCGGCCACCGGCGTGGTTGCAGCTACCGTCATCGTGATGGGCCTGCTTGCCCTCCCGGTCATGATCCGGCAAGGTTATGACCACAAATTGGCGACCGGTGTCATCGTTGGCTCAGGAACCATGGCCCAGCTGATCCCGCCAAGTCTCGTACTCGTACTCCTCGCGGGGGTGGCGGGTGTCTCGGTGGGAGACCTCTTCCTCGGAGCGCTCATACCGGGAATAATCCTGTCCGGCCTCTACGGTGTCTACGTGTTCATCGTGGCTGTGAGGCATCCCGAGAAGGCGCCACCCATGAAAGCCGAGGATCGCACACACGAGGGTTGGGCGCTCTTCGGCAAAGCGTTGGTCGCCGTTGTTCCGCCTCTGTTCTTGATCTTCGCGGTCCTCGGGAGCATCTTCTTCGGTTTCGCCTCGCCGACGGAGGCCGGTGCTGTGGGAGCGTTCGGAGCCGCTTTCCTCGCGTTCTTGAATCGCAATCTCACGTGGAAGGTCATCAAGGGTTCCGGGCGCGCGACAGCGGACATCACAACCCTTGTGCTGATGATCCTGTTCGCCTCGACGTTCTTTGCCCTTGTTTTCGACAGGCTGGGGGGTCAGGCGCTCATCACCGGCTGGTTGACAGGGATTCCCGGTGGCAAATGGGGTTTCATCATCGTGTCGATGATCGCCATCTGGATTCTGGGCATCAATCTCGAGTTCATCGAGATCACGTTCATCGCGATGCCGATTTTCATCCCCGCGGCGATCGCCCTGGACATCAACCTTGTGTGGTTTCTCGTTCTTGTTGCGATCAACCTCAACATGGCGTTCATTTCGCCACCGGTCGGTTTCTCGTTGTTCTATCTCCAGAGTGTCGCGCCGCCTGAGGTCAAGACCGGCGATATCCACAAGGGTGCACTGCCGTTCATGGGGCTCCAGGCTGTCGCATTGGTCGTCGTGGCGGCGTTCCCGATCACGGTCGACTGGCTCATTCAACTGTCGAGAGCCAGCGGCGGTTAGGAACGCAGGAAAGAGGCGGCCCGGAGGCCGCCCCTTTCCTGTTTCGAGTTATTTGTCTTGTCCGCTATCCGGTCTGGAGTGAGCTCGTCTGGAGCATCGCCAGCTCTGCGAGACCCATCCAGGCGTAGGAGTCCTTGCGGAACTTGTCCCAGTCTGCAAACACCGAAGCGAAGTCCGCATCCTGACCTTTGAGGTCGTCGAACAGCTCTTCCGACGCCTCCGCTGATGCGGCCATGACCTCATCCGGGAACGGGAGGATCGTGACGTTCGGGTCAGCGATGATCTGCTTCAGCGCTTCGGGGTTGCGCACGTCATAGCGGGCCATCATGGTCGAGTTCGCCAGGAACGCTGCCGACTCGATTATCGCCTGATATTCCTCTGGCAGGTTCTTCCATTCATCGAGCCCGATCTGAACTTCCAGCGACGGCCCAGGCTCCCACCAGCCAGGGAAGTAGTAGAACTTCGCAACGTCGTTGAACCCGAGTTTCGTGTCGTCGTAGGGACCGACCCATTCTGTGGCATCGATCGCACCGGTCTGGAGAGCCTGGAAGATCTCACCACCAGGCAGGACCTGGACGAGAACACCGAGTTTCTCCATGACCTTTCCGCCGAGACCAGGGATACGCATCTTCAACCCCTGGAGATCAGCGACACCGTTGATCTCCTTGTTGAACCAGCCACCCATCTGAGTTCCCGTATTGCCCGCAGGGAACTGGATGATGTTGAATTTGTCCGCGTAGAGGCCCTGCATGGTCTCGAGACCACCGCCCTCGTACAGCCATGCGTTCTGCTGGCGGTATGTGAGACCGAATGGAAGGGCGGTTCCAAAAGCCGTCACCGGGGTCTTGCCGATGTAGTAATACGACGCCGTGTGCCCGGCCTTGACACCACCCTCCTGCACTGAAGGCAGGACCTCGAGTCCGCCGACGAGTTCCCCGGCCTCGCGGGCGTTGATCGTGAACTTACCGCCGGTCATTACGCCGACCGCCTCAGCGAACACCTCCGCGCCGCCAAAGATCGTGTCGAGGCCGCGTGGCCAGCTCGTCGCCATGTCCCACGTGATCTCGGGGAGGTCGTTGGACGCAGCCGCATCGCTCGCGCTATTGGATGTGCAGCCGGCGATTGCAAGTGTTGCGCCGCCCAGTGTCGCTAAACCCGCCGTCTTCAGGAATCGTCTTCGATTGAAAGCTACTTGATCTGGATCGACTTTCGTTGCCACGGTATCCTCCTCATCAATTTCTTGACCATCTGAACGACCGGGATCGAACAGGCGCCCAGCATACCCGCTCACATCTGCGCTTGCTGGACCGCATCGAAACGCAGCGTTGGGGGGCAATCTCGATAGCGAGGGGTAATCTCTCGTGCAGCAAACCCCGGGAGGCGTGTTTGGGAGTGGTGCTCAATCGATTGATGCAGACCATACGACTTGAGCGCGATGCGTTCGTGTGGATGGACTTCAACGATCGCGCCACCGGAGATGCGGCCATTCTGGTCGGCGTGACGCAGCTTCTGATCGTTGTGGGTCTCGGCCAATCGATCGTCGGGCTGCTGAACCCCTTGTTCCTCATCGGTTTGTTGATCAACGCAATCTTTCTGTGGGTGGTGTATTCCGGGGCGACCTACGCGGTTGCGAAGTACCTCCTCGACGGTCATGGAACCTATGCGGCGTACCTCAGAATCACCGGTTTTGCGTACCCCACACTGATCGTGATCGTCTTCGTCAGCATCGTCGTGAGCAACGGCTTTCTTGCGTTTGCGATCAGTGGCATCTGGTTCATCGTCGTTGTGGCAAACGGCGTGATGTATCTCGCAGATCTGTCACGGGAAAAGGCGTTTACGGCAGCGATCGGTGGTTTCGTGGTAGTCGTGATCGTGCGCACGATCTTCGCCAACCTCTTTTCGTTCTAGAGGATGCCGACATACAGGCTGGATCTTGCGTACGACGGTTCAGGGTTCTTTGGATACGCAGTCCAGCCGAATGTCAGAACCGTTCAAGGCGACCTGGAGAAAGCGCTCGAACCTCATACCGGGGGTGCAACCACGTATGCTGCTGGTCGCACGGACAAGGGCGTTCACGCCACGGAACAGGTCGTTTCCTTCACGTGTGACGAGCTCGACACGGCCCGCGTGTTGCGGTCGCTCAATAGTCAATTGCGCCCGGAGATCGCTGCGAGGCGACTCAGCATCGTGGATGACGAGTTTCATGCCAGGTTCTCCGCCACGGGTCGTGCGTATCGGTATCAGATACACAACGCCGATGTCCACGACCCGCTCACGGCTTCGACTGTGTGGACCGTGACCGGGTCCCTCGATGTACGAACGATGAACGAATCGATCGACCCGCTCGTCGGTATTCATGACTTCGCCGCCTTCTGCCGCCAGCATGCGGGCAGACCAACGGTCAAAGAGCTGTTGTGGGCTCGGTGGCGCCGCAGGGACGACGAAGTCGATCTGTCGATCGGTGCCGCGTCTTTCTGTCATCAGATGGTTCGCTCGATCGTTGCAATGTGCGTCGAGGTTGGTCAGGGAAGAGTCAGCGTGGCGAGGTCGACGGAAGCGTTCAGATCCCTGGACCGCCGACAGGGGTACGGGGTCGCTCCACCACACGGGCTGACTCTTGTGGCCGTTGCATATGACTACGACCCGTTGCCAAAGCCGGGCTGGGTGTGAAGGCGTCGTCGTGCCGGTGCGAAACCTGGTGCCGTTGGCCGTAAGGCTCCGAGTTGGATACCATACGGGTTCGCCCCCGTAGCGGGAGTCGATTCCGCACGCGATCCTTTAGGGACTGTCACCTCATGAAGCCAAAGCTGCAGAAAACGTATTCGCCCAAAGCAGGCGACATCACGCGTTCATGGTTCGTCATCGATGCCACCAACGTACCTCTCGGCCGTCTCGCGTCCGAGATCGCACAGACGCTTCGTGGCAAGAACAAACCGACGTTCGCACCGCATTTCGACGGAGGCGACTTCGTGATCGTCTTGAACGCTGACAAGGTGCACGTTTCTGGCGCCAAGGAGGATCAGAAGATCTACTACCGCCACTCGGGATACCCTGGAGGGCTTCGAGCCGAGACATTGTCCTCCGTTCGCGAGAAACATCCGGAGCGTCTCATCGAGTCCGCTGTCCGTGGCATGCTTCCCAAGAACCGACTCGGCCGCCAGATAATCAGGAAAATGAAGGTGTACGCCGGGCCAGATCATCCACACGAGGCTCAGATGCCTCAACCGCTCACTCTCAAGTATCGAAAGGTTGAGGCCTGATGGCAAAACCGAAACCACTCGTTCAGTCCACCGGTCGGCGCAAGAGTTCTGTGGCCAGGGTCCGTCTCTATGACGGAACCGGTGAATACAAGCTCAACGGCCGCGCGCTCGACAACTATTTCACCGATCCGGAACTGAGGCGACGCGTTCACGAGGCATTCAAGGTGACAGATCTTGAAGGCCGATACGACGTTCATGCCACTCTCGAAGGCGGAGGTACAACGGGTCAAAGCGATGCCCTTCGACTCGGAATCGCGAGAGGTCTTATCGTGATCGATCCGGAACTTCGGCCTGCTCTCAAGAAAGAGGGCATGCTGCGACGGGACGACCGTAAAGTCGAACGCAAGAAGTACGGTCTCCGCAAAGCACGTAGGGCTCCGCAGTTCACCAAGCGTTAGCCTGGGACCGACGCTGTGCGCGAGCCCGGGGGTCAGCCACGTATGGAAGATGAGACACAACGACTGTTCGGCACCGACGGAGTGCGTGGTGTCGCGAACTCTGAGCTGACGCCCGAGCTCGCTTTCAATCTCGCTCGCGCAGCTGGCGATTCCATACAGGGTCACGTGGTAATCGGGCGCGACCCACGGAGATCCAGTCCGATGCTCGCTTCGGCAACTGCCGCCGGATTCAACGCTGTTGGCATTGACACCGTGGACCTGGGCATTCTGCCTGTCGGAGCTGTATCACGGCTGACTCGCGATACCGGTGCGGTCTACGGCATCATGATCTCGGCATCCCACAACCCTGCTGAAGACAACGGAATCAAGTTGTTTGGCAAAGACGGTGCGAAGATACCCGATGGTGTCGAACGGTCGATTGAGATGCGGTACTTCTCCGAGGAACCGTTCCGCCGACCCGTTGCCCGCAACGTAGGTATTCAGACCACAATGCACAATGCGGTGGATCGTTATGTCGACAAGGTCAGTCAGACGGTCAGCTATTCGATGCGGGGTCTCGAGTTCGTCGTGGACTGCGCCAATGGCGCTGCATTCCTGGCGGCGCCCCAGCTTTTCGAAGCGGTCGGCTCCACCGTCGAGATCATGGCGGACACACCTGACGGCATGAACATCAACGACGGTGTTGGTGCGACCCATCCAGAGGCCGTCGCTGCGAGGTCGAACGGAAAGGTCGGACTTGCTTTCGATGGTGACGCCGACCGCCTCATTGCCGTTGACGAGGACGGCGAGATCGTCAACGGAGATGTGATCATGGCGATCTTCGCACGGTGGCAACATGAGCGAGGGAAGCTCGAGAAGAACACGGTCGTCGCAACCGTGATGTCCAACCTCGGGTTTCTTCAAGCGATGGAACGCCTCGGGATCGATGTTGTGCTGACGCCGGTGGGCGACAGGCACGTTGTGGAGGCGATGCGCCGAACTCGGGCGGTGGTTGGTGGTGAGCAGTCAGGGCACATTTTGTTGGAGGATCGCTCGACGGGAGACGGTCTACGAACTGCCTTGCGACTCATGGAGGTCATGGCGGCGACAGGCAAGGAGCTGCGAGAACTTCGGGGTGTCATGTCTGAACTTCCCCAGGTGCTAACCAACGTCAAGGTGGTCTCGAAGAACGGCTGGCAGGAGAATACGCTCATCAGCAAAGCGACGGCCCAGGCCGAGGCGGCGCTCGGTAACAGGGGCCGTGTGCTCGTTCGGCCTTCCGGCACAGAGCCTCTCATCAGGGTGATGGTCGAGGCACCCACTGAATCAGAAGCCGCTTCGGTCGCCGAATCGATCGCAGACGTCGTGTCGGCTGAACTAGCGTAGATCAAAGAGCGTACGTTCGGCTGCGCCTCACTTTCAGTAGACGGTATTCCGAACTGTCTACCGTCGACTGTTGACCGTCTACCTCTTTGCTGGTGTATGCTTCTGCTACAACCAAATAGACGTGTGATGCACCATCTACAGCGCCAGCCCTCGTGTGTGCGAGGCGACGAGGAAGAGGGAGTATCGAAACGTTCGGCGGATACCCTCTCGGCTACTCACAGTCGTGACGGGTTGGATCAAAACCGGGAAGTGATTCCTGGAACAGAGGCCAACCCGATGTGAGTGGGGAAACCCAGATTTCGCCGCATCACCCGTCTCCGTACGAAAGGAGACCGCGCGCGATGTGTGGAATCATGGGATATGTAGGGCCTCAAGACGCGGGCCCGATCTTGGTGGATGGACTCAGACGTCTGGAGTACCGTGGGTATGACTCGGCAGGTATTGCCGTCACGAACGAATCGATCCACGTTCGAAAAGCGCAGGGCAAGATCGTCAATCTCGAAGCTCTGCTCAACAATGAACCCCTGTCGGGAACGATCGGAATCGGGCACACACGCTGGGCGACCCATGGTGCCCCCTCCGATGCGAACGCTCACCCGCATACGGATCCGTCGGGCGAATTCGTCGTTGTTCACAACGGCATCATCGAGAACTACCAGACCTTGAAAGACGAGTTGTCACGGGACGGCGCGTCGTTCACATCTGAGACTGATACTGAGGTGCTTGCCCACATCATCGCCCGCGAGTACGAGGGCGATCTGGTTGATGCCGTGCGCCGCACGGTCGCTCTGTGCCAGGGGGCGTATGCGATGGTTGTGATGTCGAAACGGGAACCGGGCAAGATCGTCG
>BTQP01000044.1:0-11755 GCA_036985935.1 Acidimicrobiia bacterium
GGGAAGTCGTTTGCGTACACCACGCGCGGATGTCCGGCATCATCCGTCACCCTGCGAGACGGAGCTGTCGTTTCCTGCGTCCCACGACCAGATGAGCCACCAGAGAGATCGACATCGAGCCATGACTTGTCGATACCCGGCGGATCTCTCCAGATACCACCGTCAGTTGAAGGGGTCGCCGCGAGGGGCTCGAGGTTGGCGTCCTCAGCTCCCTTGTACCAGAGGTTCGGCCTCGTTCCACGTTCAACAGCGCGCTGTGATGCCGTGCCCGATGCGACCATCGCTGCGACCATCGCTGCGATCTTCGTCTCCGGGTTGTCGAGGTCACCCGCAATGATTGCCTGCTCAGGACACACCACGACGCAGGCTGGCTCCAGTCCAACTTCCACCCGATGTACGCAGTAGTTGCATTTCTGAGCTGTGTGCTCGTCAGGGTCGATGTAGAGAGCGTCATAGGGGCAGGCCTGCATACACGACTTGCAACCGATACAGATGCTCGTATCGAAGTCGACGATGCCATCTGAACGTTTGAACAAAGCGGACGTCGGACAGATCGTGACACAGGGAGCATCGGTGCAGTGGTTGCATCGCATCACTGAGAAGGACCGCGTCGTGTCTGGCCAGGTTCCACTCTCCACGTACTTGACCCACGTCCGGTTTACTCCGAGTGGGACCTGATGCTCCGTCTTGCACGCAACAGTGCACGCGTGGCATCCGATGCACGTCGTCTGATCGATCACGAATCCGTATCGCAGAGGTTGCCTCCCTCGGTGATTGACCTTTGTCAGCCCTGTGGTACCGCCATGACCGCCGCCACGACATCAGAGGCATCAAGACCCGGCGCATCGACGGTGGACAGCTCGCTTTTCACCGTACTCAGAATTTCGTCGTCCTCATAGGACACTCCGACCAATGCATCTTGAAGCGAACTGAGGGCCGAAGCAGGCTCCATGAAAAAGTCGCCGGAGAGCACGATGCCATCGATGTGATCATCCCTTACGGCAACGGTCGCCCTCACGAGACCGCCCGGGGCCTTGTGGACTCCTTCAACGATTCTGACACCTTCGGCGATCTTCACAATGTCGCCAGACGGGCGAAGGCCATCGAGAAGCAGCCATTCTTCCGAGGCGATCCGTTCCTCTTGCTGTTCGATAGCGGCGAGCTCCTCGCGGGTTGGTTCATCGAGGACGAGTTCGTCTTCCAGAGTCTCTGCGAAAGCCTCAATGAGTAACGATACGCCCTGCTCACGGGTCGGTGCATTCTCACCGAGCTCACGATTGATGGTGGACAGATACTCCATCATCGTTGAATACATCTTGTCCCTGAACTTCTCCGACGGTACCCGGAGAACACGAACCATCAGCTCGTAGTTGAAGTCGAACATCAATGAGCCTGCGACGATCATCGACTCACCAACTGTGGCTGCGCCGGTGCCGCCGATCTTGCGGCCTTCGACCTGGATGTCATTGACCGGTCGATGTACGGCGGGGATCCCCATCCGATTCAGAGCAAGCACGGGGCCGGCCAGGAACTTCGCATACACCTCCGAAAGGGTGCTCGGGACCCGCGACACGTGGAAGATCGTGTGCCAGAAGGTTTGTCCCTCGTCGAGATAGACGGCACCACCACCGATCTCCCTGCGATACACCGGGACACCGGCCTGGTCGCAGAAGTCGAGATCGACCTCCGTTCGGGCGTCCTGATGGTGACCGATGCTCACGAACGGGTCGAGCGGCCGCGTGATCGTGATCGTGTCGAGGGTGTCTTCACTCATGGCGTATCCAACACCGTGAAAAATGGCAAGGGACCGAAGTGATTCCACCTGGCCGAAATCCAACAGACGAATAGTCACAAAACTCTCTCCTTGTCAATCGGCACAGCGGATGCAGCTCATCTCGAGATGTTCGATACGTTCGCGATATGCCGACACGGCGGCGTCATCAGTGAGGAGACCATCGGGGGCAGTGGCAGGGTCATCAGGTCGCACGAGTGAGATCCACCCGCGCTCGTAAGGATCTTTGTTGGCTACGAGAATGTCCTCCGAGAAGGCTGCATCGTTCGTATCGATGATCTCCGCATCGAAGGGGCTGTGAATCGGTCCGACCCATTTCGCGGACTCCACGGTCGCGATCGACTTACCCGCTGTAATCCGCCTACCGATTCGCTTGAAACGGATCGAGACCATTTTTCCCATCCTGGTTTGGGCAACGTCTGTCAGTCCCATACGAGCCAGGTCACCCTCGAATCGCACCCAGAGGTCACCTTCGACGTCGTACGAGTATCCCTCAGGGATCGCGCAACCCCGATAGACGATCACGGAATCACTCGCATTCGATCCCTTCAGCCTCGAGGAACGCCTCGTACGCTGCGATGCCCTCTTGACCGGTGACGAGGTCGGCGACATCTGACTCCCAGTCGTCCGGCTTGATCTTCATGTACCAACCTTCGCCATACGGGTCCGTGTTGATGATCCCGGGGTTGGTGCTGAGCAGAGGATTCGTCTCGAGGATCTCGCCTGTGACTGGAGACGTGACGGGTCCTACCCATTTTCCGCTCTCGATCGTGCCAAGTGAACGACCCTTCTTGGCGGGACGTCCGACCTTCTTCGGAAGAGCTGAGATGATCGCGTGTGCGAGACTCTGGGCGATGTCTGTCACTCCAACAATGACCGATCCGTCATCTTGCAACAAGACCCACACGTGTTTCTCCGGCCAGTAGTACAGATCATCTGGAAAATTGCATCCTCGTATCTCACTCATCGTTCGTCTCCTGATCCGTCGTCTCCGGGTTGTGCTGGTCTTGCCAGTGATACAAGAACATGTCGAACGCCACCAGCCTGATCTCCCGGTAGTGCTCCTCGAGGAAAGTCGGATCGTTGTACCGCGGCTTGACCTCGGTGCGGTGACTCTCGTCGCACTCCGGACACTGCAGCTCCATGAACCGGCGACCCCAGGTCGTTTCCGTTACCACCTTCTCGGGATGATCGTCGGTGAGGTGTGCGTGCAGTTCGCGTCTCGTACCTGAGCGTTCGCAAAACGGGCATCTCATTCGACCTCCCCGAGATCCTGAACAGCGACAGCGACGGCTCCTCGCACCCACTCTACGATGGTTGCACCGCCGGTTGCGATGGACACCTGGTCCGCCTCAGGAACCTTCGAAACGAGACCAGCAGATACGAGGTCGGAAACGCGTTCGGCAAGCGTCAACTTGCTGATCTGCAAGGAGTTCGCGAGATCCGCAGTTTTCATATGTCCTGGACCGGCAAGCAGTTCCAGGACGCTGTAGTACTCGGAGCTGACCGCCATCCGGATGGTTCGCAACACCGATTCGTGAACCGCCCGTTCGCGATCCGAGCGATCCGAAAAGAACGAATCTTTCCAGCTTCCCGTCCCGGACTCGAGCCGATTCTCCCTATCGAGCACGGAAATGTGGTATTTCAGAACACCCGCGACACCGATACCGAGGGCCCGCGCCGTCACATCCACGTCAGAAGTGCCTTGCATGCGAACGGGCGTGGGAAGCGAGGACTCACCCAACGGGAACCGCCTCTAGCGCCCGTTCGAGGAGCTGGGCAATGTCGACCACTTCAAGGTGCTCTTCGTTCCCCGTTGTCTTCACTGCGTCGGAATACATGATCATGTCTTTGGGACACGACACAACGAAGTAGCGAAGGTCGTCACCGAGCGCGACCGCTTCCCTGATGCGGTTCTCGGCGGGCCGCTCATCAAGATCCGAGTCGTCCATCCAGATTCGGCCTCCTCCAGCCCCACAGCAATAGCTGTTCTCACGGCATCGGCCCATTTCAACAACCTCGAGCCCAACCGCGCGTATGAGCCGCCTGGGAGCCTCGTATTCATCTTGATATCGACCGAGGTAACACGGGTCATGGTAGGTCGCCTTGCCGGCGAGTGGGCTGAGAGCGAACCGGCCAGACGAAACGAGTTCGTCCAGTATCGCGGTGTAGTGCAACACATCGTCGTCGGTGGGATACTCGCCCCTCAGTGTGTTCAGGGAGTGGGGATCGGTCGTGAACATCCGTTTGTACGAAGCGGACTCGAGCGTTTCGACGTTCGAATCGCGAAGCATCTCGAAAAGGCCCTCCTCGCCTGCTCGACGCACATCGTTGCCTGCACTTCTTTCTCCGTCGTAGAGGATCCCGAAATCGACACCGCCAGCCTCCATCAACTTCGCAACGGTGCGCGAAACTTCCGTGGCACGAGGGTCAAACGATCCATGATCACCCACGAACCACAGGTAGTCGACAGGCTCGGATCTGGCATCTTTGATCTTGAAGTCGAGGCCCTTGGTCCAACGCGCCCGCTGCTTCGCAGACTTTCCGAAGCTGTTGCCGCTGCGGGCCAGGGCCTGGAAGGCGTTCTGGAGTCCTGGTTCGACCTCGCCCTCGTCGACAAGCGTGCGACGCAACTGCACGATCGTCGGCACGTGTTCGATCCCGACGGGGCAGGCCTCCATGCACGCCATGCACGTTGTACACGCCCACAGTGTGTCGATAGCAATCACTGAACCGGCAATTCCGCTGGACCCGGCGTTCGTGGGTTCGGCACCCGCGCCGTACCACATCTTGATGCCAGAACTCGCATCGGCGTACTCGCGGAGGTCGAGGATCAGATCGCGCGGAGACAGCGGTGATCCAGACGCCCTCGCAGGGCATACATCGTGACACCGGCCGCACTTTGTGCACGCATCGAAGTCGAGCAGGTCCTTCCATGTGAAGTCCTCGAGCGTCCGGTATCCGGGTGAGGTTGGGTCTTCGACACCCGCAAGGACCGCCGCTGAGCGGGGCTCGGTGAAAGCGAGGTCGGCCGCATCGTTCAGGATGTGCATGCCCTTTGAATACGGGAGGTAGGCCACAAACGTGAGCGCGACGAGTCCGTGGACCCACCACGTGATGAGTCTGGCGACATCGTTGCCTGTTTCGCCGAGCGGGCTCGTGAGGAGCGCGACCACGTATCCACCGATAGACACAACCTCGAAGTCTGGATAGTCGGTTGCGGCGATGCGAAAGCCCTCGAGCAGGAAACCCGTCAGCCCGAGGAACAGCAGGATCGCCATGAATGTCCTGTCGTCGAGCGAGTACCCGCGACGATCGGCCTCGACATCATCCACTCGTGCGTAGTCGAGTCTGGGCGGTTTGCTTCGCCTCACCCTCGCGAGGACGATGAGTCCGACGATGAAGCCGATCCCGAAGATGTCGAGGACGAAGGCATACCCCACGTAGAAGGCCCCGTGCCAGAACTGCCATTGCGGTTTGTCGAGGATGAATCCGATGATGTCTTCATCGATCGCGATGATCGTTGTACCGATCAGCAAGACGATGAAACCCCAAAAGACGAAGAAGTGGGCAACGCCGACGACCCTGTTGCGTTTCGCGATCGTCCGGTTGGAGCTGATATCTCCGAGAGCCCTCACGAACCGTCCGAAGTCGAGCCTTGCGGAGGGTCTCCCTCTTCGGTACTTTCGCAATCTTGCGTAGAAACCCCACAGGAAGATGCCGATCGAGACCGTGGCGAGCACATAGAACAGAATCGTGGCCGCGGTGTTGAATCCGAGAAATACCTCGCGTCCCGCGGTCTCAGTGGCCAGCACGACTCCGGTCATCAACCTTCCAGACGATCCGTCAACTCGGGGATGAAGTCGAAGAGATCACCAGCCCATCCGTAGTGAGCCACTCCGAATATCGGCGCTTGTGGATCCGAATTCACCGCGATGATCGTCGATGAATCGCGCATGCCTTCGAGATGTTCAGGAGCACCTGAGATCCCGAGCGCGAGATACACCTTCGGTTTCACCGACAGCCCGGACTTGCCGACCTGGCGCGTCTTTGGCAGCCACCCTTGATCGATGATGGGCCGCGATGCAGCAAGGGCTGCGCCGAGGGCATCTGCGAGAGCCTGGGCCTCTTCGATGTTGTCCTCGGACTCGATGCCTCTGCCGATGGCTACAAGGATGTCTTCTGTTGTGATGTCAACGTCACCTGCTTCTGGTTCGGCGGTACCGATGAAGGTGATTGCCAGATCGGGAACGGCGGTGTCGACGTTCTCGATGACCGCAGCACCGCCTGATCGTCCATCATCGGCTGATGCGGCACCCGCGAGCATTGCGAAAACCGCTCGGTCTGCTTCCACCTGCACATCGGCTTGCACCTTGCCGGAATACAGTTGACAGGTACCAGATAGGCCGTCGCCGGCGTCCACACTCAGGCAGTAGGACACGAGCGGCTGCCCGCTCGTCGCTGCCACATGGTTCCCAATGTCCATGCCAACCGACGTGTACGGGACGAGTGTGATCGCGGGCTGTCGGGTTTCGACGAGGGATGCGAACATCTCGGCATGACCCTGGGGATTGAACGCACCGAGTGCGTCGGTGTCGGCAACCAGGATCCGGTCGGCCCCCCCGAGGTCGTCCGCCAGCGCTGAGGCTCCTGTTCCGATGACGGCAGCATCGACGCTGCCGCCGGTCTGCGCGGCGAGGGATCTCGCGGTGGCGAGCAATTCGTAGGTTGCGTCTGTGATATCGCCGTTGAGATGTTCAACGAATACGAGAATGTCGTTTGCCATAGCGCCTCCTACCTCACACCTGCTGCTTGTAACAACTCGAGTACCCGATCGACTGCAGCTTCCTCGTCGCCTTCGATCATCTCCGCGCCCTCGCCCTCTTCGGGGAGTCGCATCTCCGTGATCGTCATCCGCGAACCATTCTCGGGCTGATCGATATCCAGCTCTTCAAGGTTGCCTGATTCCTGTGCTTGCCTGATCCTCGCAACGGCCACGTATCGGGGGGCTTCCCTTGCCGTCTGGATACCAAGGACAGCCGGCAGGGCAACGTCGTAATCGGCGGTGATTCCCGCCCAATATTCCTTCGTAACCCGTATCGAGCCGTCCGCGGGTTTCGTTCCCACGACGACCGATACGTGTGGGAAACCGAGGCCGGCAGCTACCAACATTGCCACCTGGCCGTCGATCTCATCTGAGGCTTGGACACCCGAGAGCACGAGATCGAACCCGCCTCCTGTGAGGGCTTCGACGAAAGTCTCAGCCTGGCCATGTGCGTCGACGACATCGAGGTCGCTGCCGAGCATCTTCGCCGTATCCGCACCCTTTGCAAGCGCCGTGTGCAACATCTGTTCGACCTCGTCAGCTGTGCCGAGGGCGTACACCGTCACCGTGCCACCGGTTTCTTCTTTGATGAGGAGGCCTTCTTCGAGCGCATGGTCATCGAACTCGTTGAGCACGTATCCCAGAAAATCCCGATCGAGATCCACGCCATCTATTTCGAGCTCCTCTACCGGGTCGGGCACAGCCCGCAGCAACACGGCAATGTTCATTCCTTCTCCTGTTCAATCAGTCAGTTGACAGTCCCATGGCCGCAGCCAAAAGCTCTGATATGTCCCTCACCTCGAGGGCACCGTCGTTGTTCGTGGATTTCACCGCATCCTCGAACCTCGACACTTCGTAGGGGCACACGACGCACAGCGTGTCTGCGCCGGTTTCGACGGCTTCGAGCACACGTTTCTCGGACAGCCGCATGCTCTGATGGTCTGCGGCCTTGCCATCGAGCCACATTCCGCCACCCCCACCACCACAGCAGTAGCCGTTCTGTTTGTTGCGCCACATCTCGACGAAGTTCGCCCCCGGCAGTGCCTGAATGAGGTCGCGTGGGGCGTCGTACTCGCCGTTCTGGCGGCCCAGGTAACACGGGTCGTGGAAGGTCACGGTCCCGAGGACCTCCTCGGAGAGGCCGAGGTCGTCTATGCGGTCTGCAAGGAACCGCGAGTAGTGCATCACGTTGTACGTGCCGCCGCGCTGGGGGTACTCGTGGAGGAACGCGTTGAAGGCGTGCGGGTCGGTTGTCAGCAGGACATCGAATTCGTACTTGTTGAGCGTCTCGATGTTCTGCTCGGCGAGCATCTCGAACAGGCCTTCTTCGCCAGCTCGGAGCATCGAATCGCCGTCGT
Source organism: Acidimicrobiia bacterium (assembly GCA_036985935.1). GTDB lineage: Bacteria > Actinomycetota > Acidimicrobiia > Spongiisociales > UBA5794 > JAMBLL01. The sequence goes on from BTQP01000044.1 coordinate 7,976, forward strand.
GTCTCTCTTCGGCACCGAGGATCGCAAAGTCGATTCCGAGTTTGGTGAGGACCCTCGCCAGGCTGCGGGACGCTTCCATGCCTCTCGGGTGATACGACGGGTAGTCGCTGACCCACCACAGCACATCGACCTTGCGGTCGAGCTCTGAGATGATCGGCACCTCGATATCGAGGCCCTTCGTCCATGCGGTTCTGCGTTTTGCGTTCTTTCCGAGCGGGTTGCCGTACCGGGCCGTCTTCTCGAAGACATCCTGGAGTTCGGCGGGAACCTGGCCTTCGAGCACCGCCTCTTTGCGCACCGCGGGCATGATCTTGAGCATGTCGACTTCTTTGGGACACACCCGAAGACAGTTCCCACACGTCGTGCACAGCCACAGATCGTCGCTCTGGAAGAAGTCCATGCCAACCTGGAGCTTGCGGAAGATCTTGCGTGGGCCGTAGTCACCGACCATGTCGACAGGGCACACACCAATGCACTGCGAGCACTGGTAACACCATCCCATCGACTCTCCGCCGTCGAGATCCGTGACCCGGTCAAGTTGTGCGATGTCGTAGTCGAAGATGACACGCTGCTCGAACATCCGGTTCCAATGCCCCGAAATGTCCACGCCATCGAGCTCGTAGGTCTCGTGCTCGAGGACCGCTGATGGATCGATTTTCGGGCTTACGTCTCTACCCATCACGCCACCTCCGCGACCGCTGGGAACTTGTTGACACCTAGCAGGCGCTGAACAAGATCCCCAAGCTCCGGGACGATCCTGTTGAATTCCTGGGTCATGCGCATGCGCAGCGTCGTGTACATATACACCGAGTAGACAGATGCGAGGAAGACATCGGTCCCGAAAACACCGTGGCCCTGTGTCCTGAAACCTGCTGCCTCACCGACATCGTTGAGGAAGGCATATGCGATGCCGATCCGACGGTACGTCTCAGAGACGTTCCCACCATCGAGGTCAACCTCCTCCATCACAACGAGCGGCAAAGCGCCAGTTTTCGTCTCCGGATTCCACATCCACCTGGTCCAGAGCCAGTACCGATTTGGGTCGGTGAAGTGCAGGATCTCTGAACCAAGATCGTGCCCCGTTCCCTCGGGCACCCCGCGCCCGATCCCGTCGATCAGGTCTGAGAACGCTGAGAGGCGATCGCCGGGTGACATATCGGCGTACAGAAGACCGCGGACTGACCGTTTGAAGCCGTCAATGGTCATGTTCGCCAGAATGATCTTGGCCTTTCGGCGTGCCGAAAAGACCATCTTGAGCACAGCAAGAGCCGCTTCCTCGTCAAGAGACTCAATGCTTTCACTGCCAAAGACCTCACGGAAAAACGCCGATTTCGCCTCGAGCCTGCTGGCAATGTCTCCAAGATCGTGTTCCGATACCTTCTCGAGCGCAAGCCGCGTGAACTCCTGAGCGGTCGGTGTATCGATCACCTGTCCTGTGAGAATCGGGTCCGACGTCACACCGAAACCGCCGCTCTGCGAAGAAGAGCGACAGCCTTGGCGGCCGCGGCTCCCGCTGAAGAGATCGAATCGTCGAGATCGGCAGGGCCAACGGAGGCACCCGTTGCGAAGATCCCAGGCACATCTGTCGTGACGGTGTCGAGAACGTCGTGGGACGTTTCGATAAAACCGTACTTGTTGGTCGGCAGATTGAGAACGCCTGACATCGCTGTCGTCCCCTCGCTCGGTTCCATGCCGACCGCCAGAATGACGACGTCCATCTCGACCTCCATGGGACGGCCCATGGTCGTGTCTTCACCACGGACGATGAGACGTCCATTCTTCGGCAGGATCTCGGTGATGATTCCCTTGATGTAGTTGACCTTGTGCTGTTCCTGTGCCGGCCAGTAGATCTCGTTCTCCCAGTACCCGTACATCCGCATATCGATATAGAAGATGAAGACGCGCGCATCGGGAACCATCTCGCGGATCTCAATCGCCTGTTTCGAGGAGATCCCGCAGCACACCTTCGAGCAATATTCATTGCCGATCTGCCGATCGCGCGACCCAACACACTGGATGAATGCCACACGCTTTGGTGGCTCGCCGGTTGTCGGGGTATTGAAGGTTCCAGACTTCAGCATCTTCTCCGCTTCGGCGATAGTTATGACGTCCGGCAACTCGTAGTACTGATACTGCTGGGTCTCTCTGCCCGGATCGAAGTGCTTGAAGCCTGTTGCGAGGATGATCGCTCCAGCGTCGATCGCCTCGGTCGTGCCGTTCGATGTGAGTGTCACGGCAAAATTGCCTAGCTCACCCTGAACGGAGGCAACCTCGGTGCCAACACGAAGATCGATGCGATCGTTGCCCACGACAGCATCGACCATCTCGCCCATCGCCTCGGATGCGGGCCGAAAGTGATGTGTCAGGGCTGCGTAGTCAGCGTGAATTGGCATGCCACCCGCAACGTCCTTCTTCTCGACGAGCGTCACAGGACTTCCCAACTCGGCAGCAAGCCTCGCTGCTTCCAGACCCGCCGGGCCCGCTCCGATCACCACCACGCGATCACTAAGCATCTGCATCCTCCCAACTCAGGTATTCGATCTCGCCGCTCTCGAGCCGTTTGAGGTCTTGCTCGAATTCGGCCCAGGCCTGCTCCCAGTCGATACCCATCTTTTCGAGCAACAATGTGTAGTCGGTTGCATGCCAATGCAACTGTGCGATCCGGTAGGGGTGTGCGCCCATGGCAAGCGCCGCGAACTGGGCGTCCGAGAGAACAGGGACTCCGACGTTGCGTTGATGAGCTCTTGCCGCAAACTGGCTCTTGTCGAGCGTCGTGACACATCCGGTGTCGTGCGTGATAACGACATCGGGATTCGCCTCCTCCTTCATCACCTCGATCTTGCGTTGAGTTGCAAAAGAACGGCTGAAGTCTCGCTGGACGAGAATGTGTCGGAACCCGAAGCCGCAGCAATCGAAGAATGTGCTGTAGTCACCTACCGTTGATCCAAGCGACTCAACGATCCCTGTGACGGTCGCTGTTCTTTGACCGCCGTAGATGTCGGGGTCGTAGATGGCATCTTCGGTAACGAGTTTGTAATAGTGACACGCCGGATGGATCGACGCCGTGATGGACGAGAAGTCGCGCACCTGGCGTTTGGCGATCCGATCGCGCATCGCGTGGATCCACTCCGAGTAGTGGACGATCTCTTCTGGCATCACAAGCGGTTTGTTGAGTTTGCCCATGATGTCTCTGACCTTGTGCCGGAGTTCTTCGTGATACACGATCTCGTTGCGGGTCTCTTTGTAGTGGCCATACGACGTGCCGCAGTGGATCATCGGGAAGTACCCCGTCTCGTACGCAGCGGCGAAATTTCGGGAAGCCACTGCCGCTTGGGCAACGGCATTCGACGTCGCAGAGGCGTAGTAGTTCCATGCCGTACAGGACGTTTGGTCGGTCGGATCCATATAGCTCATACCGAACTGCCGATTGAGCCAGAAGATCGATGTCGAATAGCCCGGTATGTGCCCGCACTGGCCACACGACTTGTGATGCCAGGTCATCTGCTCCGGGATCTTCTTTGTCCTGCCGTACTTGGTCATAACCTCGATATATGGCTCAGGGACACGCTGGACGATCAACTCTCCGGCTTCTTCGAGCTCGAACAGCTTCTCTCTGATGTCCTCGGTTGGTGCGTTCGCCGGATCCGGGACTGGCGGTTTTCGGATCTCCGAGAGTGGGATGAAGGTCGTGTCTGTCATGACTTCGGTCTCCTATGTCTCATAGCCATCGCTACACCTCGTAGCCGAAGCTACGTTTCGTAGCCGAAGCTACGTTTCGTA
>BTQP01000045.1:0-11673 GCA_036985935.1 Acidimicrobiia bacterium
ATGTCGTCGAGCGAGAGTTCCTCGTGATCCACCACCGCCCACCGGTCGGAGAAGGCGCCTGGCACCCGCAGTACGGAGTCGGCTTTGGAATCGTATGCGTCCCCGGCAGCGCGGAGTGCGCCGGCGTTGTACACGTTCATCCAGAACGCAAGCGCCTCCTGTGGTGTGAGGCTGTCAGGACTCACACCCTGCATCTGGTCTCTGTATTGACGCAATGCCGCCGAATTGCTTGAAAGAGTCCGCACCCCGCCTTCGCGCAGCTGGTCGAGGATGGGTGCGAGGCCGCTGTGGTCGATCACCTGTGTTGAGGTGGTCTCAGGGGCTGGGACCGTCACGCGACGCGCTCGCACCATTGCCCACGCGGCGATTGCTGGGTTTGGACCTGAACTCATGTCGAAACAACGGTGCGCCGCAGCGTGGTGTTCCCAGAATCAAGTCGATGGGGTGAGGTTCTCCACGGCGTCTTCGTATTCCTCTTCCGGCGTTCGCAGGGACCGAAGGATGAGGAACCCTATAGCGCCTGCCACTCCGGAGCCGATGAAAATGCCGAGTTTCGCCTCATTGGCGAACAATTCATGGCGGAACGCAAGCTCAGAAACGAACAACGACACGGTGAAACCGATGCCTGCGAGGGAACCCAGGCCGATGATCGTCTTCATCGACGTGCGCCGTGGCAACACGCCGAGATTGAGTTTGAGCCCGATCCACGTCGCGACGGTGATGCCAAGAGGTTTACCGACAAGGAGGCCGACCGCGACTCCGAGCAGGATCGGACTGCTCAATTGCTCCGAGAACGAGGCCTCCTGGCCGATGAAACGGACACCGGCGTTTGCGAGAGCGAAGAGAGGAACGATCACGAACGACGACCAGGGGTGCAGGGCGTGCTCGAGACGGTTCAGCGGCGACACGGAGGCCTTTGCGACGGCGGCGAGTTCGAGAGCGTCGTAGTCGAGACGAGCTTCGGCCTGTGGGGATGCCCTGTTGATGTCCCAACGTTCGAGTACAGCGACCGCTTTTTGCCGGAAGCGTTCGTTGGAGTAGCGAGCCGTCACGGGTGTCATGAGTCCGAGGGCAACGCCGGCGATCGTTGCGTGAACACCCGATTCGAGCAACGTAAACCATACGAAGATTCCGATAGGCACATAGAAGAGCATGCTTGAAATGCCGGCACGCCGCGCGATCAGGACCGCGACGAGCCCCGCTATGGCGAGCGACAGATACCCCACGCTCAACTCGTCGGTATAGAAGATGGCTATCACTGCGATTGCCCCGATGTCGTCCACGATGGCGAGGGCAAGCAGGAACAGCTTCGCTCCTACCGCCACTCTCGAACCGAGAAGCGCGACGACGCCGACCGAGAAGGCGATGTCTGTCGCCATCGGTATTCCCCAACCCCGAATCGCTTCGGCGTCGCCCGTCGGGACCACGAATGCGAGGTAGATGAGGGCGGGGATGACCATGCCGCCGAGCGCTGCCATTGCCGGGAGGGACGCCTTCTTGATCGAATTGAGTTCGCCAACGACGAGCTCGCGTTTGATCTCCAACCCGACGACGAAGAAGAAGACGGCCATCAATCCATCGTTGATCAGGTCTTTCAGTGTCTCCGTGAGATGAACCACTGCGAAACTGATCTCAAATTCTGTCTGAAAGAGCGTGAAATAGCTCTCGTACCAGGGCGAGTTCGCCCACACAACCGCGATGACAGCGGCGATGAGGAGCAGGATCCCTCCGGCGGCCTCGACACGAGTGAACTGAAGCACGGGGCGCAGGAACCTCTTTGGCACCAGGGCATCGGATTCGAGCCAGGTGTCGTGTATGTGGAGGGAGTCGTCGGCCATGCGGCGCAAGCCTAGTGAGGACACGATGCGAGAGGTAGACGGTCGTCCGTTACCATCGTCGGGGTTGGGAAGATGAGAGGTACCGGTTGGGAATCGACATCATCAGAGTCGTCGCGGGGCTCATTGTCCTCATAGTTGCCGCAGACCGACTTGTTGTTTCAGCCGTCCGCGTCTCAAAGGTGTTCAAGGTCTCACCGGTGATCATTGGCGCCGTCGTGGTTGGCTTCGGTACGTCGGTTCCCGAGTTCGTCGTATCTGCAGTGGCGAGCGCCAGAGGTGAGCTCGATCTTGCACTCAGCAACGTCATCGCTTCCAACACGGCGAATCTGACGCTGGTTCTTGGAATCGCCGCAATCATGGCCGTGGTCGCGACGAGGCACGACGTGATCAAACGTGAAGGCCTCCTCATGATGGCAGCCGTTACAGCGTTTGCTGTCGTGTTGATCCCGCTGTCTGTTACGCGGATCGAAGGCATCGTGTTGTTGATCGCCATGCTTGGGGCGATCGTGCTCCTTATTCGTTGGGCGAGGTCCGATGATCCAGAGCTGCCAGAGGAAACGTACGAAATCGAGGCTGATCCTGACCGCGTCTGGCTCGAGGTCTTCTATGGCTTGATCGCCATGGTCGCGACGGTGGTTTCGGGATACCAACTCTTGCTCGGAGTTGAAGGAATCGGCGACGAGCTGGGCCTGTCCGTGGTATTCATGGGTTTGATAACGGGGGTGGGTACAAGCCTTCCTGAGTTGTCCGCCGCAATCGCGGCGGCGCGGAGGCGACAGTCAGACCTCGTGCTCGGCAACGTTCTGGGCTCGAACGTCTTCAACTCTCTCGGTGTTGCAGGACTGGCGATTGTGGTCGGACCTGGCGAGCTGCTTTTTGTCAATCCGTGGTTGATCGTGCTGATGGTCGGGTCTGCCGTTTTCGCTGGCGTTTTTGCGTTCACGGGCCAGCACATCACTCGGTGGGAGGGACTCTTCCTCGTCGGCATCTTTGTTGTGTACTCAGTGATATCGCTGTGACGGCATCCAATGTGTCGATCGTGGCAGCGCTGCGCCAGCTCGTTGCGTACACAAAACTCGAGGATGGCCAGAGCCAGTCGTTTCGCACGCGAGCGTATGAAAAGGCGATCGATGCGATCGTCGCGGCACCCGACGAGATCGGGGGATATTCGCTGGCTGAGCTCAAGGCGATCGATGGTGTTGGTGATTCCACCGCGCGCAAGATCCTCGAGTATTCAGCAAGCGGCCGTATCGGAAAGGTCGAGCGGCTGAAGAACCAGTATCCGCCGACGATGCTCGACCTCATGCGGATACCGGGACTGGGACCCAAGACGGTGCTCGCGCTCCAGGAGCACCTCGATGTCGTGGACGTTGAGGGACTCCGTGCGGCGTTGGACAACCAGCAACTGCGAACACTGCCGGGTCTCGGCGTGAAGAGCGAGCTGAAGATCTCAGAGTCGATTCAGCTTCTCGGCATCCACTCGGACTCGACGCGGAAGCCGATATTCGATGCGATGCAGATAGCGCAACGCGTGATATCGGAGCTCGGTGCATCCGGGGATGTCGCGCGAATCGAGTATGCGGGAAGTCTTCGCAGGTTGTCAGAGACCATTGGTGACATCGATATCCTCGTGACATCAGACGAACCCGAACGTGTCATCTCAGACTTTCTCGGCCTCCCCGGGGTGACGGCCGTTCTCGGTTCGGGCACTACGAAAGCCTCGATCGTGATCGACGATTCCATGCAGGTCGACCTGCGAGTGGTGGCCGAGCAAGCGTTCGGCGCCGCGCTCATGTACTTCACCGGGTCCAAAGGTCACAACATCGAACTCAGAAAGCGCAGCCTTGCACTCGGCCTCACGCTCAATGAGTACTCCCTGTCCCATGTCGATGATGGAGAGGCAGTCGCGGCTTCGACGGAGAGCGAGATCTACGAAGCTCTTGGACTGCAGTGGATCACTGCCGAGGTCAGGGAGGGGACGACGGAGATAGCTGCCGCCGATGCTCAAAGGCTGCCAGCGCCGTTGTCTGTGGCCGATATTCGAGGAGATTTGCATGTTCATTCGTCATGGTCGGGTGACGGGCGCAGCACTCTTGAGGACATGCTCGATGCAGTTGCATCCCGTGGGCTCGACTATGTCGCTATTACGGACCACGCTGAGAACCTCGCGATCAACGGTCTGAGTCGGCAGCGCATGAGGGACCAACGTGAGGAGATCGAAATGCATCGGGAACGGCTCCCCGGACTCGAGATCCTGCACGGCGTTGAGCTCAACATCGACGGCGACGGCTCGATCGACTACGACCCCGAATTCCTCGAACTCTTCGATGTTGGAGTCGCATCCGTCCACTCGCATTTCGATCTCGATGAGTCTGCCCAAACGGAGCGACTACTCGTCGCGATAGAGAACCCGGCGGTGACGGTGATCGGGCATCCGACAGGCAGGAGGATCGGTCGACGCCCAGGCATATCGTTCAACGTGGATGCGATTTTCGCGGCTGCTGCCGAAACGGGAACCGCGCTCGAGATCAATTGCAGCCTGGCCAGACTCGACCTACCGGCCGCGATGCTCCGGAAGGCGATGGATGTACCGGGCGTGATGTTCGCAGTATCGACGGATTCTCACCACGTCAGGGACCTCGACAACATCTCATGGGGGGTATCGCAAGCCCGGAAGGGTTGGGTACCGCGCGAAAGGGTTCTCAACTCATTGCCAAAAGGTGAATTCCTGTCCGCGATACGGTGAATCGGGCACGAATCGCCCCGTCTCGCGGTTCAATAGCTGCATGACAGTCGAGCAAACTATTCGGGCCAGGCGGCGATCCGGCTGGGCAGGTGTCGCGGGAGTTGGCGTTGCACTTGGCGCAACCGAGTTGTTCGCTGGTATGTCGAACAGTGTTCCCTCCGCGATCTCGGCGATCGGCACGTACGTCATCGAGGCGTCCCCGTCATGGCTGAAGACGTTTGCGATATCAGCGTTCGGAACCTCGGACAAAGCCGTTCTAGCGATATCGATCTTCACAGTTGCATTGATCATCGGATGGTTCCTCGGCAAGGCATCTGTCACGAGCCCGATGCCAGTTTTCATTGGTTTCACTGTTGCGGGCATCGTCGGATTCGCGGCCCAGCTAACACAGCCAGGTGTGTCCGGCCCACTCGCGTTCGCCTCCACGCTTGTATCCATGGGACTGGGCCTGGCAACGTGGTACGGGATCAAACAATGGTCGGACGCTCCCTTGAGAGACGTGACAGACACCGACGTGTCTGACATTGTGAGGCGGCGCCTCATGCTCGGTCTCGCTGGTGCCGCGACGGTCACGGTCATATCGATCGGCATCGGACGCGGGCGCATCCGCGGTCGTGCCGAAGCCCAAATCGCCGCATTGAGCCTCCCCGAGCCCGTCGAGACCCAGGCCAACCCGACCGCCTCCCAGGAATTCGGACTTCAAGGGGTTGCCCCCATCGTCGTCGGTAACGCGACCTTTTACAGGATCGATACGGCACTCGTTGTTCCGACGATCGACCCTGAGGAGTGGAGCCTCAGGATCCACGGTTTGGTCGACCAGGAGGTCGTCTTGACATACGACGTCATCGCCTCGATGCCTCTCGTGGAACGATACGCAACCTTGTCCTGCGTCTCGAACGGGGTCGGTGACAATCTCGTTGGAAACGCCCTGTGGACGGGAGTCATGTTGCGAGACATACTCGATATGGCCGGCGTGCAGTCCACTGCAGAACAGATCGTTGGTCGGTCGATCGACGGTTTCACCGCCGGGTTCCCCGCGGAATTCGCCTTCGACGACAGGGATGCCATGTTGGTCATCGGCATGAACCGCGAAGTGCTGCCGGCGAACCACGGATTTCCCGCACGCCTGGTTGTCCCCGGTCTCTACGGCTACGTATCGGCAACGAAGTGGCTGACGGAGATCGAAGTGACGACCTGGGATGCATTCGATGGCTTCTGGATTCCCCGTGGCTGGGCGAAAAAGGGCCCGATCAAGACACAGTCGCGAATCGACCGACCGCGGCACCGCGCGCGAATCGAAGCGGGCCCCTTCACCTTCGGGGGCGTCGCGTGGGCACCAACCAAGGGCGTAGATTTCGTCGAAGTCCAGATCGATGGCGGACCATGGCAGTTCGCTGATCTCAGCGATCCGCTCTCGGAGAATTCCTGGATCCAGTGGAAACTCGATGCCGAGGTGTCGCCAGGTGAGCACATCATCTCGGTTCGAGCAACCGACGGCACTGGTTTCACTCAGGGTTCTACCGAGGTTCCGCCACGACCAGACGGCGCCGAGGGCTGGCACACGATTCGAGTTTTGGCAGAGGCTACGTAGTACGACCGGATTGCTCGCCGTATGCTTGATCTATGGAATCTCACTCATCAAAAGAATCCGATCCTGTGACTCCGGAGATCATCGTTGAAGATGGTGCCGGCGACGAACAAGCGCAGCGCAAGCCGTCCGTTTCGGAGCCATCAAAGCTGATCCGTATCGCCTCGATGACGAGGGCCATGCTCGAGGAGGTGCGCGAGGCACAACTTGATGATGCGGGGCGTGTTCGCTTGCTGTCGATCTACGAACGATCGCTTGACGAGTTGAAGGACGTGCTCTCTGATGACCTTGTCGAGGAACTTGACGCTGTATTCGTCCCGATGAACGGCGAGTCCCCATCCGAAGCGGAGCTACGGGTCGCCCAGGCCCAGTTGGTCGGTTGGTTGGAAGGTCTGTTCCACGGAATTCAGGCGTCGCTGATAAGTCAGCAGATGGCTGCTTCGGCCCAACTCGAACACATGCGTCAGAGGCCGGCGATCGAGGGCGGCAAAGAGAGCGGTGCTGGCCTCTACCTGTGAATCGCACGTTTCGGTGCGTCTAACCTTGTAGGTATGACGCTGTACTCCCTCTCGACACCACCCCCGATGACGGACCCCATCCTCGTGACGGGCCTTGCGGGTTGGGGGGACGCCGCATCCGCCGCAAGCGACGCAGCAGACTGGCTTGCCGAAGCCGGAGATACGATCGTCTCGTTCGATCCGGACATGGTGTTCGACTACCGATCGAATCGCCCGGTCCTGCGCTTCTCTGCCGGAGAGCTAGCGTCGCTGACGTGGCCTCGCATGGACATCGTCCATGTCCGACCTTCGGGGCGGGATGTGCTCGTGCTGGTCGGCAACGAACCCGACTTTCTGTGGTCGAGGTTGTCCGATGCCCTCACCGATCTTGTTGGTGTGTTTGGCGTGTCACACGTTGTCACCCTTGGTGCGGTCCCTACGCCGGTCCGCCACGCACCCGCGAGCGCCGTCTTTTGTACAACTTCGGATCCGCGACTTCTGCTTGCCGGTGATGAGATGTTGATGGATGACATCGTCGTCCCTGCCTCCGCCGGCACGGTCTTTCGCGCTGCAATCGACGCGCTCGAGATTCCGACGATCGGCTACTGGGCGCAGGTGCCGCAATACGTAGGCCGACCATATCAACCCGCCATCGTTTCCCTGCTCGGGCGAACGGCGGGCCAACTCGGTATCCAGATCGACCTTGGGGACCTTGAATCTGACGCTGCGGATCAGGTTGCCCGCCTCGACGACATCCTCGAACGTCGATCCGACGCGAGAGAATTCGTCGAGGGGCTTGAGACCAGCGTTGGCAGAACCTCGAAGGTGCCGGACGATCTTCCGACGGCCGACGAGATCGCTGAGGAGGTCGCAACGTTCCTCAGGGAAACCGACGACGAACTCGGATAGGGCCTGCTGTACTAGTTCCCGAGAATGCCGACGAATAGCGTCATCACCGCGAGGGCAGCGGTTACTGCGATCATCGCCCACACAGACCACGTGAGGCCCTTGACCGCGTTGATCTGATCGCGCAGCGCCGCGGTGAGCGCAACGAGCTCGGCGTTGCCGGCGTTACTTTCAACCGGGACGGCTACGGACGGTGCTTCGCTGTACTCAGTAACCGGTATTTGGTACTCGGTCGCCGGCCCGGGACTGTCCGTCTTCGCTGGTGGCGCGATCGGCAGAACGAACGCATCGATGTCGCCTTGTGCGTCGTCGGTCTCGGACTCATCGCTCGTGGAGGTATCGTTGATCGGCGTCAGGACGAGGCTTTCACCATCTGTGGGATGCCCGAGGTAGACGGTCGTGGACTCCTCAAGTGCAAGAATCTGGATACGTTGGCCGTCCTTGAAAGTACCGTTTCGGCTGCCCGCGTCTTCGATCTTCCATACTGATCCGTCGAATGACAGGACGGCGTGTTTGCGTGAGATCCCGGGACGGACAATCCGAATCGTCGAGGCCGCATCAGACCCGACCAACGCGGTTGCGTCGTCCGGTATGACTTCGTCGTTGCCCTGGTAGCTGGCCTTCAATGGCACGGCATCCCCCATAGATGGTCTGTTGAATTGTCGTTGTTACGGCAAGCGTAGCGTCGACTGAGCGCTGCACGTAGCCAAGGGCGAGTTCCTCGATTCTTAACCAATTTCTGCCTCAATCACGAACCGATGGACGGCTATCCTTAGAATCAAGAAGTTCGTTCCGCCAAGAATCGAAGAAAAGGCGGAACAGACAGGGGGTCCGTTGTCGTTATACGGATTCGAGAGAAGGATTGAATGTGCTGACATTGACTGACCTCATGTGGGAGCCGGACGTCAACTGGAGAGACCAAGCTGCTTGCAACGGCATCGACAGCGACGTCTTTTTCCCCGAGTCAGAGTCCGAGTCTGCATCTGAGGCCGCAAAGGCGATCTGCGCCGAGTGCCCCGTCGCCCAGACCTGCCTTCAGTACGCACTCTCCACCAACCAGGGCGCAGGTGTCTGGGGTGGCCTCGACGAGGGCGAACGTCGCCGCATGCGTCGTCGAATCCGCGACCGCGATCGTCGTAAAGCTTCCTGACACCAGACCATGTTCCGTCCGGAGCTTGCGGGTGCTGACAGTCCGATCGCCTTCTCGATCTTATGAGTCGGACCGCGTGGTCTCGGCTAGGTGAGTCCGGTGTCGGTAACTGCTTTGGAGAAGATCGACCTCGCCGCGAGGACAACAAAGAACAACACGATCGGAAGGACCGCCATCGTTGCCGGTCCGGAGGTTCCCGCGTGGTAGCTGATGATCAGACCGGCGACCACAGAGATGATTCCGATCCCGGTGGCTGTGGCCATCATCGTTGGTACCCGTCTCACGACGAGGGCGGCGGTTGCCGGCGGCCCAACGAGTAGACCGAACACTAAGAGTGTGCCGACCGTCTGAAACGAGCCGATGATCGCCAGAGTGAGGAGTGCGAGAAGCACTGCGTGGGTCGCGTGCGGACGCAGGCCAAACAGCCCGGCTTTCTGCTCGTTGAAACTGAGTACCAAAAAGTGGCGGTAGAAGAGTATGGTCGTCGCAATCGAGAGCACGGCGGCGATCGCCAGGAGCGCAACGTCGCCGTAAGAAACGGCGTCGACATCTCCGAACAGAATGGCCTGCAGGGTGCCAGGGTCGGCATTCGCTGTAGTTGCCAGAATGACGCCGAGAGCGAGCATGCCGACGAAGAGCAAACCGATCCCGACGTCCTCCGAGAACGCCGTTTGTCGGTGGATGAGGTTGATGCCACCGACTGTTACGAAGGCGGCGATCGCTGCGCCGATGACGGGGTTGAATCCGAAGAGGAGCGCGAGCGCAATTCCAGGGATGATGGTGTGGGCAAGCGCATCTCCGAGGAACGTCATCCCGCGGATCACGATCCAGGTACCAATCACGGCAAGCGACGTCGCTGCGAGGATGCCCGCATACAGCGCCTGTTGAAGGTCGCCTTCGACAAAGGGATCAAGTAGCCAGTCCATCGCTCAAGAGATTACCGGCATGTCGCAGTTCGATGGCTCCAACACAAGTCACTACTTCGTCGAGCCCGGCATACTTGCCGGATGCGTTCTTGGTTGATCGGTGTCATCGTCTTCGTTGCGTCCGGATCTGTGCTCGTGCTCGAGATTGTGGCTGGTCGGATACTGGCACCCTACGTCGGCGTGAGTTTGCAGACGTTTACCGGGATCATCGGCACGGTGCTCGCCGCGATTGCCCTCGGTGCATGGCTGGGAGGACGCCTTGCAGACTCTCGCGACCCCGAAAAACTCCTAGGGCCTGTGCTGGTCTTCGGAGGGATTCTGGCGATCGTCTCGCCGGCCTTCGTCACGGTTGTTGGTTCTGGAGTCCAGGCTGAGGATCCCGCCACGATCGTGATCCTTGCGTTCGTAGGTTTCTTCGCTCCCGCAGCGGTTCTTTCGATGGTGACGCCCATTGCGGCCAAGCTGCTGATCGCGTCTCTCGATACAGCCGGTTCCGTTGTCGGGAATCTTTCCGCGATAGGAACAGCCGGGGCCCTTTTTGGCACCTTCATCACAGGTTTCGTCCTGATCGCAGCCATTCCTTCAAAACCGATCACGTGGGTCGTAGGAGCGGTTCTGCTGGGTCTCGGCATCGCGGCTTCGATGAAACGGTCGCGCGGAGTGATCGTTCCGGCGGTCGTGCTCGGGATTCTGGCGTTCGGTGTTTCGACGGCGCTGGCACAGCCATGTGACCATGAAACGGCGTATTCGTGTGTCAGGGTTGTCACCGACCCCGTCCGGCCGTCGGGCCGAGTCCTCATCCTCGACACGTTCGTCAACAGCTATGTGGACATCGAAGATCCGACGTACCTCTCGTCGCGGTACGCAAGGGTCACGGACGCCGTGGTCGAGGGGGTCATGCCGGAGGGGCCGCTGGACATTGCATATGTCGGCGGTGGCGGCTACACGTTGCCTCGGTTCTATCAGGAGACACGGGGAGGGACGTCTACCGTTCTCGAGCTCGATCCGTCGTTGCTCGATATAGCCGTTGCAGAGCTCGGACTCGTCGAGGCCCCGTGGCTCACGACTGTCGTTGGCGACGCCCGCCTCACGTTGTCAGCCCAGGAGGATGGCGCCTTTGACGTGATCGTCGGCGACGCGTTCAGCGGCCGATCTGTCCCGTGGCATCTGACGACGAGGGAGTTCCTCACCGACGTTCGTAAGAAGTTGAGACCCGAAGGTCTGTACGTCATGAATACGATCGACCATCCGCCGACGCGTTTTGCACGTGCCGAGGCGGCGACGATCGCAGACGTGTTCCCCTATGTCGCTGTCGTCGCTCCGCAGTCGTACATCGACATGATCGGCGGTGGGAACATCGTGCTCGTGGGTTCAAATCAGCCGATTCCGCCGCTGGCGGTTGGGGCACTCGTTACAAACGGAGAGCGCGTGTTGACCGGCGACCTCGCCAGCAACTGGTTCGCGGGTTCGACCGTATTGACCGATGACTATGCACCGGTCGATCAATGGATCAGCAGGCCCTGAGAACTCTCAGTTGATATCGATATCGATCGAATCGATTGTGACCGGATTGTGTGGTCGATCCTGCGGGCCGGTCGGTTTGTCGGCAAT
Organism: Acidimicrobiia bacterium; assembly: GCA_036985935.1. GTDB lineage: Bacteria > Actinomycetota > Acidimicrobiia > Spongiisociales > UBA5794 > JAMBLL01. The sequence goes on from BTQP01000045.1 coordinate 11,263, forward strand.
CGCATCGACGATATCCATTCCCGAGGTGACCTCTCCGAAGATCGTGTAGGCGTTCGGCAGGCCGGCATCGGCGTGGCAGATGAAGAACTGTGAGCCGTTGGTGTTCGGACCTGAGTTCGCCATGGCGAGCGTGCCGCGTTTGTAGCTCGTCTTGGAATGCGTTTCGTCCCGGAACCGGTACCCGGGCCCACCGGTGCCGGTGCCTGTCGGATCTCCACCCTGGATCATGAACCCGCTGATAACCCGGTGGAATATCACACCGTCGTAGAAACCTTCGCCAGCGAGGAATACAAAGTTGTTCACCGTTTGCGGAGCGTCAGCGGCGTAGAAGTCAACGCTGATGTCGCCCTCGGACGTATGAATGGTCGCCGTGTGCGCCTTGGAGAGGTCGATCGTCAGCTCTGGTGCTGC
>BTQP01000046.1:0-11485 GCA_036985935.1 Acidimicrobiia bacterium
TCGGCTCCGGGGGAGAAATCGGCTCCGGGGGAGAAATCGCCGTCAAGATTCAGGATGGTTCCCTGGTCCTCGACGCGTCGATACCTATTGGATATCACGAAATTCAGGTCAACGGAGGCGAACTCACGTCGCACCTCCTGTCGGCACCCATGCTGGCACACCGGTCGCCACACGGAGCGTCAGGTGTCATCAGCCCCATGTACTCGCTTCGGATACGCTCGCATGATGCGGGGCTCGGAGGCCTCGCCGAGTTTTCCGAACTGGCAGATCTGTGTGCTTCAACGGACATAGACGTCGTAGGAACGTTGCCGCTTCTTGCAGCGTTTCCGGGCCAGCCATCGCCGTACTCACCGGCTTCACGCAGAGCCTGGAACGAGATCTTCGTCGATTTCAGCTCTCTACCTGGAGAGCATCCGTCTTCACTGCCATCGCTACCTCGATCACAGTGGGTGGACTACACCATCAGTGGGGACAGAATCAGATCGGAACTTGCGTTGTATGCGCAATACGTCTCGGACACACCGCGGTTGCTCGACCGTGTCGATACCTTCCTTCGCTCAAATCCAGAAATCGCCCGTTACGCAGACTTCATGGCGCTCGCCGACATTCACGGCCGGAACTGGAGATCGTGGCCCGACAGGACAGATCCGGCTCCACAGCGCAGCCGCTATCACCGCGTTGTCCAGTGGCTCATGCATGAGCAGCTGTCAAAGCTGGGATCTTCAATGCGCCATCGCGGGCAGTATCTCTACCTGGATCTTCCTGTCGGGTGTCATCCCGACGGGTACGACGTGTGGGACCACCCTGCGTTGTTCGCTCCAGCCGGCATCGGCGCACCCCCCGACACCCTGTTCGCCGGGGGACAGAATTGGGGTCTGCCGGCGCCCATTCCGAGGGAGTCCAGAAAGACCGGTCACGCAAACTTCAGAAAAGCAGTGGCCAAACAGATGTCGGTAGCAGGTCTCCTTCGCATTGACCATGTGATGGGAATCCAACGCTCATGGTGGGTCCCCCACGGAGCCGGAGCCAGGGATGGGGCGTATGTGATGCAAGCAGCCGACGAGCTGTTCGCGATCATCTGCATCGAGTCGGTTCGCGCGAAAGCAGGTGTGGTTGGCGAGAACCTCGGAACAGTTCCACCCGAGATCCGTACCGGCCTCAGGGACCATGGCCTGCTGGGGATGGCGGTCGTTCAGGATGGATCTGAGGAACCCGGGGGCGAGGATCTCGTAGCTCTCTCGAGCCACGACACACCTGCGTTCGCTGCCTGGTGGGATGGCCTCGACATCGAGGATCATCTCCAACTTGGCGTATTCGATGAGGCCAGAGCCGCTGCTGAGTCGGCATTGCGGGAGGCGACCGTTGCCGGGCTACGTGCTCGATTCGGTACGGTGACCGCGCAGGAGACCCGTGACGCCTTGCTTGTGTGGCTGGCGAGTACACCGGCCGCGATTGCGCTTCTGAATTTCGACGATCTTGTCATGGAGGAGCGCCGTCAGAACGTTCCGGGTACAGACACCGAACGTCCGAACTGGCGGCTGCGGCACGAATCGACCATCGGGGACCTGGCCGAAGACGAGGGGCTTGTGACGCTACTCAACAAGCTGAGACGGATCCGGCCGCGACCTGAAACCGGTCGAGCGAGTCACTGAGTCCCGCTGCGGTAGAATCGGCCCTCTTCTCGTTCCCAAGGACTGACATCGTGACGGAGATGACAACGCGTTCCCAGCTCGAAGCCGAACTCGTTGCTGTGACGAGTAACTACTCGTGGACGTGGGATCGTCACACGCAAGATCTGATTTCACTGTTTCCTGGAGCAACCAGCCACCTCCATCCATTGCAACGCGTGCGAGCGTTCACGGACGCCGACTACGACGGGTACCTCGCTGACCGCGCGTTTATCGCTGCGTCTCAGGAAGCCGCCGGCCGCATACCGGCCCAACAACGGGTCCCGAACGCCGAGATAGCCTATTTCTCGCCGGAATTCGGTGTGTCCGAGAAACTTCCGCAATACTCTGGTGGGCTCGGCGTTCTCGCAGGAGACCATCTCAAGGCAGCGAGCGATCTCGATCTTCCGCTTGTCGCTGTTGGGCTGTTCTACCGCGACGGCTTCTTTCATCAGGCGATACGCGACGGGCGTCAGCGCGAGATGTTCGAGCGCTCCGACCCGCGATCGCTGGGTTTCGAACAGATGCCGGTGATCGTCGATATCACGATGGACGATCGGATCGTCAAGGCGCGGGTCTGGAGAGCAGACATCGGCCGGACCAGGTTGTTTCTCCTCGACACCGACCTGGAACTGAACGATGAACGCGGACGGAAGGTTTCGGATCGCCTGTACAGCGGCGACAAGGAGCACCGTATTCGACAGGAGCTTCTCATGGGTGTTGGTGGCGTCAGAGCACTCCGCCAGCTTGGATTTGACCCAAAGGTTTTTCATCTCAATGAGGGTCATGCCGGATTTCTCGCCCTCGAGCTCATAGGCGAAGAAGTCAGTAGGGGATTGACCCTGGACCGGGCTCTGGACGTTGTACGAGACAAGATCGTCTTCACGACTCACACGCCCGTCCCGGCGGGCATCGATCGATTCCCCCACGAGCTGATGGAGCGATACCTCGGTGTGTGGTCGGATCGGTACGGTGTGTCGATCTCCGATCTGCTGGACCTTGCGCACATGCCTGGCGAAGCCGAGACGTTCAACATGGCCGCCTTTGCTTTGCGGGTCGCGAGGAAGACGAACGGCGTGTCGAAACTGCACGGCGAGACCAGCCGGGCCATGTTCTCCGGTGTTCCCGGCGGTTCGCAGATCTCTTCGGTGACAAACGGCGTTCATGCCAGGACCTGGGTGTCGAGCGGTCTACAGGAACTCTTCGAGGAATCGATTGGCGACGACTGGGTATCGACGTCTGCCGATTCGTGGGTTGGCGTCGAAAAGATCAAAGATGACGACATTCGACGCGTGAGACGAGCGAATCGCGAACGACTGATCGACCTGATCACGAAACGCATCGGTCAGCGACACTCCCTGGACCCGGACATCTTGACGATCGGGTTCGCACGACGTTTTGCCACGTACAAACGGGCGGATCTCCTTCTCAGCGACATGGAGAGACTCGAGGCGCTTCTGACGGATAACGAACGCCCCGTCCAGTTCGTTTTTGCCGGCAAGTCGCACCCCGCCGACGGGCCTGGCAAAGAGATCTTGCACCGTGTTGCCTCCTTCGCCGCATCGGAGGTGTCCCTGGGACGTTTTGTGTTCGTTCCTGACTATCAGATGCAGGTCGCTCGACGGATGACAGCGGGCTGCGATGTGTGGCTCAACAATCCGGTGCGTCCTCAGGAAGCCTCCGGCACCAGCGGTGAAAAGGCCGCACTGAACGGATGTCTCAATGTTTCGATCCTCGACGGCTGGTGGGACGAGTGTTTCGATGGAGAGAACGGGTGGAAGATCGAGTCGTCTCGATCTACGGACCGCTCGCAACGAGATAGGGACGAGGCTGGCTCCCTCTACAGCGTTTTGTCCGACGAGGTCGTGCCGATGTTCTACGAGGATGGATCCGCAATGAGCGATGCATGGCTCGAACGGATGCGACACAACTGGAAGACGCTCGGGCCGTTCGTCACCGCCGCGAGGATGGTGCGTGACTACGACCAGCAGGTCTACCGACCGCTCGATCGTCCGTGACGACCCGGATCTGGCCGGGCGAGGCCTTTCCCCAGGGAGCGACTCCTGATGCGACCGGTACGAACTTCGCCGTCTTCTCCGAGAGCGCCCATCGTGTTGACCTATGTCTTTTCGACGAAGCCGGCCGTGAGACGCGTCTCGTCCTTCCCGAGTCAACTGGCTTCATACATCACGGTTACGTTCCTGGCATCGGACCCGGCCAGCGATACGGGTATCGTGTCCACGGAGAGTGGAACCCCGCACACGGTCGGTTGTCAAACCCTCAAAAGCTGCTGTTGGATCCCTACAGCAAGGCCATCGAGGGATCCGTTGCGTGGTCCGGCACGGTGTTCGCATACGACCCCGATCATCCGGGACGGATCGATGACAGGGACAGCGCGCCCGACATGCCGCGGTCGATCGTCGTCGATGGCTCCTTCGATTGGGATGACGACGCACCGCCGCACCACCCCCTGTTCGAGTCGATCATCTACGAAACCCATGTGCGTGGCATCTCCGCGGTGCATCCTGCGGTGCCCGAGCAGTTGCGGGGCACCTATGCGGGTATGGCGAGTGATCCGGTGGTTGCCCACCTCGTGTCGCTCGGTATCACAGCCGTGGAACTCCAGCCTGTTCACCACTTCGTTACCGAGCACTCCCTCGTCGAACGGGGTCTCAGCAACTATTGGGGATACAGCACGATCGGATTCTTCGCACCTCACGGTCCGTATTCATCCTCGGGGGAGCGTGGGCAGCAGGTCGACGAGTTCAAGAACCTCGTCAAGACGCTACACGCGGCAGACATCGAGGTGATCCTCGATGTGGTGTACAACCACACTGGCGAGAGTGGCCCGCTCGGACCCACCCTCGTGTTCCGCGGCCTCGATAATTCGTCGTACTACCGCCTCGACCCCCAGGACGCGAGCAAGTACGTCGACTACACCGGCACAGGAAACAGCCTGAACGTTCGCCACGCCCAGGTGTTGACGTTGATCATGGACAGCCTCAGGTACTGGGTTCAAGAAATGCACGTCGACGGGTTCCGATTCGATCTCGCGGCCGCTCTCGCCCGAGATCTTCACGAGGTCGACAAGCTTTCGACCTTCTTCGATCTCATACACCAGGACCCGGTTGTGAGCCAGGTCAAGCTGATCGCTGAACCCTGGGATGTCGGTCACGGTGGGTACCAGGTTGGGAACTTTCCGATCCTGTGGAGCGAATGGAACGCAAAGTTCCGGGACGGCGTCCGAGACTACTGGCGGGGTGAGGAGTGGATGCTCTCCGACTTCGCATCGCGATTCACGGGCAGTTCCGACCTGTACGGATTCGCAGGCAGACACCCCCACGCTTCGATCAACTTTGTTACAGCCCACGATGGCTTCACGCTTGTAGACCTCGTGTCGTTCAACGAGCGCCACAACGAGGCCAACGGAGAGGACAATCGTGATGGCGAAGGACACAACCGATCGTGGAACTCCGGCGTCGAGGGCGAGTCGGCTGACCCGGAAGTGCTGCGCACCCGCCGTCGCAGAGCCCGAGCGATCCTCACCACGCTCATGCTCTCCCAGGGCGTTCCGATGTTGCTCGGGGGCGACGAGATCGGGCGCACCCAGGGTGGCAACAACAATGGCTACGCCCAGGACAACGCCGTGTCCTGGTACGACTGGGCTGGCGCTGACAGCGCCATGTTGGCATACACCACCGAACTGATACGTATCAGACGAGATCACCCTGTGTTTCACAGGAGGCGTTGGTTCGAGGGTCGAAGCGCCAGAGGCACCGGGATGAGTGATATCGACTGGTACAACACGGATGGAAGTCCGATGTCGGATGACGACTGGAATCGCGGATTCGCTAAATCGTTTGCGGTGTATCTCAACGGAGAAGCGATCCCCACCCTCGATGCCAGAGGGGAGCGGGTCATCGACGACAGCTTCCTCGTACTATTCAATGCACATGACCAGCCTGTCCGGTTCGCCATGCCCGATGACCTCGCCGACCTGGAGTGGGAGATAGTGCTTCACTCAGCGATCGGGCTGAACGGCCCCCTGCCCGTCGATGCACCCCTTGCTGGAGATGTCGAGGGGTGGTCCGTGGTTCTGCTCAAGAAACACAACGGCAAGAACCAATGAACGTTCTTTTCGCATCGGCCGAGTTCGCTCCCCTCATACGTGTCGGCGGGCTTGGCGAAGCGGCGTCTGGACTCGTAAGGGAGCTACGAAACCAGGGAATCTCTGTCGACGTGGTGTTGCCCGACTACTTTGGCACCTCTCTCGAGCACGAGACCGTGACCCCGCTGACCGTACCGCGGTGGGTCGGAGATGCAGTCGCGAGAACCGGGATCGCCGACCTTGTCGGGCAGGTGACGCTCGTGCAGGTACCGGGAATTCGGAAGCCTCATCCCTATGTAGATACGGGTGGGGAGGGCTGGCCGGACAACCCTGATCGCTTCTTTGCCTTCTCGGCCGCGGTTGCGGCCCTCGCTGAACAGCGACGACCCGACGTCGTTCATCTCAACGATTGGCACACGGCCATGACCCTCGCGTTCATGGCGGTCGACGTGCCTTCCGTGCTTACGATTCACACTCTCGGGTATCAGGGCTGGACATCTGGAGGGTGGCTTGACCGTATTCGCAACCGAAGCGACCTATTCGAGGTAGGCGGAGGGACGAACCCGATGGCTGGTGCGATCGCGCTGGCCGACCGCGTCATCGCCGTGAGTCCGAACTACGCGGACGAGATCCGCCGTCCCGAGACCGGCGCCGGTCTCCACGAGCTGCTGACGTCGCGTGGCTCAGACCTCGTAGGTATTCGCAACGGAATCGATGTCTCGATATGGAATCCCGCGGCCGATACCGAGATCGCCGAGCAGTACTCGGTCGATCACCTGGCAGGCAAAACCACCTCACGCCTTGATCTGCTGGACGAAGTCGGCTGGGCTGACGCAGACATACCCGTTGTCGGCGTCGTATCGCGGCTCGTCGAGCAGAAAGGCATCGAATTCGTTCTCGAGGCAACCCGGTTCGCCCGTACGATGCCATTTCGACTCATCATGCTTGGTTCTGGCGAACGGTGGATCACAACCGAGGCGTCTCGCGTAACAAGCGAACGCCCCGACTCGTTCGTGTTCCGCAACGGATATGACGGGAACTTCGCACACAAGATCTTCGCAGGCTCCGATCTCCTCTTCATGCCGAGTCGATTCGAACCTTGCGGTCTGGCACAGATGCAGGCGATGGCGTATGGCACCATCCCCGTCGTGACCTCCGTCGGTGGACTCAAAGACACGGTGATAGACGCTGATAGTGACGAGACGAACGGGACCGGTTTTGTCAGCGAAACTGTCGATGGTGCGGGTGTGGTCGACGCCCTCCATCGCGCCGTACGGGCGTGGAACGACCTGGACAGACGAGCAGCCATCCAACTCAGAGGCATGTCATCCGATTGGTCATGGACCCCACCCGCCCGGCAACACATCGATCTCTACCAGGAACTCGTGGACTAGTCGTGTTGCGTATGGCGTGCTGCGTCACGCGTACGCGATCTTCTCGCCTTTTCCGATCGCAACGATGCCGGCGTCAGAGATGGTGAATTCCTCGCGGTCGCGCTCTTTGTCGACGCCGATCTCCCGGTTTCTCGGCACGACGATGTTCTTGTCGAGGATCGCGTTCTTGACGACGGCGCCTGCACAGATCGTGACGTCGTCGAAGAGGATCGCATTCTCTACAACAGCACCTGGTTCGATGCGAACGTTCGGTGAGATCACCGAGTGCTCGACAGAAGCACCGGTGATGATCGCACCCTTCGAAATGACCGAGTTCGCGACCCTGCCCGCCCCGAACTCGCCATGGGCGACGATCTTGGCCGGAGGAAGGGTGCGGTTCGATGTGAATACGGGCCACTCGTGGTTGTACAGGTTGAATATCGGGTGTGGATCCACAAGATCCATGTTGGCCTCGTAATACGAGTCCAGACTCCCGACATCGCGCCAGTAGTGCCGGTCACGCGGAGTCTCGCCGGGGATCACATTGTTCGTGAAGTCGTACACATGGGCATCGCCCGATGAGACAAGTGCTGGGATCAGGTCTCCACCAATGTCGCGGCCCGAACGGTTGGATGCGGCGTCGGCGTTGAGTATGTCCACGAGAACATCCGTGGTGAATATGTAGTTCCCCATCGACGCGAACACCTGGTGTGGCGCATCGGGGAGTCCCACTGCGCTTTCGGGTTTCTCCAAGAAAGCGGTGATTTCTGTCGACTGAACCGCCTTTTCGATGATTCCAAACTGTGATGCCTGTTCGATCGGGACGCGGATCCCTGCGACGGTCACGCCCGCACCGCTCTCGATGTGGTGCCGCAGCATCTGGTTGGGATCCATCCGGTAGATGTGATCTGCACCGAACACGAATATGTACTTTGGCTTCTCATCCTCGATCAGATTCATGTTCTGGAAAAGAGCATCGGCCGAGCCTGCGAACCATTGAGGGCCTCTGCGCATCTGGGCGGGCACGGACGTGACGAAGTTGCCGAGGAAGGTCGACATGCGCCACGTCACCGAGATGTGCACGTCGAGGCTGTGGCTCTTGTATTGCGTGAGAACAACGATGCGCCGGAACCCACCATTTGCGAGGTTCGATAGGGCGAAATCGATCAGACGGTATTGGCCACCGTGCGGAACGGCAGGTTTCGCACGAACCGCTGTTAACGGCATGAGTCTCTTGCCCATGCCTCCTGCCAACACAATCGACAAGACGCTTGGATCGATGCCCAGACGGTTCATACCAACATCCTCACACACTCGGATCGCGAAGGTTTCCGGCATTGTACGCACCGCGAGACGGACCCATCGCAGCGTCGCGTTAAGTTGTGCGGGTGACAGCCCTACCAGCCCCATTTAGAGACGACGATCGTTGGTCCTTCAACGAGGGAACACATTCCACTTTGTATCGCGTCCTTGGCGCCCACCCGGACGCCTCTGGCACGACCTTTCGGGTATGGGCCCCTTCAGCCGCCAGGGTCGAGGTCATTGGAGATCGCCTGAGCTGGACGACAGGAATCGAGCTGATTCCGGACGAGTCAGGAGTGTGGGGTGGCCACATTGACGGATTCCGCAGCGGTGACGCGTATAAGTACCGGATCACCAGCCCTGCGGGGGAGGTGTTCGAAAAGGCGGATCCGTTTGCATCGAAAGCGGAGGAGCCGCCACGCACTGCCTCCGTTGTCTGGGATCTCGATTTCGATTGGGGCGACGATGACTGGATGGCTCAGAGGGGTTCTCGCAACGGCCTGTCGGCACCGATCTCGATCTATGAAGTCCATCTCGGTTCCTGGCGCTACGAACCCGGTGGTTACCGCGCGATTGCCAGGCAACTCGCCGACTACATCCGGGACCTCGGTTTCACTCATGTCGAGATCCTCCCGGTCATGGAGCACCCCTTCTACGGCTCGTGGGGATACCAGAGCACCGGCTACTTCGCGCCCACAGCACGGTTCGGCGACCCACAGGACTTCATGTTCCTCGTTGATCATCTCCATAGGTGTGGCATTGGGGTGCTGCTCGACTGGGTACCGTCGCATTTCCCTTCGGACGCACACGGTTTAGCTCTCTTCGACGGAACGCACCTGTACGAGCATGAAGACCCGAAGGAGGGTTACCACCCCGACTGGGACAGCCTCATCTTCAACTACGGTCGCCACGAGGTTCGAAGTTTTCTCCTGAGCAGCGCCATACATTGGCTCGATACGTATCACGCCGATGGAATACGGGTCGATGCCGTTGCGTCGATGCTGTACCGCGACTACTCCCGCAAGGCAGGAGAGTGGATCCCGAACGAATTCGGCGGTCGAGAGAACCTCGAGGCGATCTCGTTTCTCCAGTTGCTCAACCATACGGCCTACGGGTCGTTTCCCGGGATCCAGATGTTCGCTGAAGAGTCAACTGCCTTTCCGCAGGTCACTGCCCCCGTGGAAAGTGGCGGTCTCGGTTTTGGCGAGAAGTGGGATATGGGTTGGATGAACGACACACTCAATTACATTCAACGGGATCCGATCCACCGAACGCATCATCACGATGAACTCAGCTTTCGTATGGACTATGCGTTCAACGAGAATTTCACGCTCCCGCTGTCCCACGATGAGGTTGTGCACGGCAAGGGATCGCTGCTGGCCAAACAGCCGGGGGATCGGTGGCAACAGCTCGCTGGTCTGCGGCTGTTGTACGGATACCAGTGGGCTCAGCCAGGAAAGAAGCTGCTGTTCATGGGTGGAGAGTTCGGTGTCCCCAATGAGTGGGACCACGAGCAGGAACTCGATTGGGCTCTGCTCGAAGACGACGGACACGTTGGAGTCCAACGGTGGGTTGCGGATCTCAACGGCCTGCTGCGGTCTTCTGGCAGCCTCTCGGATCTCGACAACGACCCTTCTGGATTTCGTTGGGTGGTTGGAGACGATGCGACGAACAGCGTGTATGCCTTTCTCCGCTTCTCGAATGACATGGCTCCGATGTTGTTCGTCGCCAACTTCACACCCGTCGTGCGCAATAACTACCGAATCGGCGTGCCGGTGGGTGGCCTGTGGACTGAAGCCCTCAACAGCGATGATCTGAAATACAGCGGAAGCGGCATCCGCAACAACGATGTAGTCGCCGATGAGATCTCAACCCACGGCTACGACCATTCCCTCGAACTCACGATCCCACCGCTAGCAGCCGCGTTCTTCGTGCCCGGTCCCCCTGAAGGGAGGACAAGAATCCTGCTCAGGCCCAATCAAGAATGACCTTTCCGCACTCGCCTGAAGCCATGATGTCGAAGGCGTCCTGGAAATCCTCGACGGGGAAGTGGTGGGTGATCACCGGCGATACGTTGAGGCCGGTCTGGAGCATTGCGAGCATCTTGTACCACGTCTCGAACATGCGTCTCCCGTAGATGCCCTGGAGGGTCAAGCCCTTGAAAACGATGTCGTTCCAATCGATGGGTGCCTGCTTTGGAGGAATTCCGAGCAGTGCGATGTCGCCGCCATTGTCCATGTGCGTGATCATGTCGTGCAGGGCGGCTTGCTGGCCCGACATCTCGAGACCGACGTCGAATCCTTCGATCATGCCAAGTTCGCTCATGGTTTCGTCGATGGAATCGGTGGTGACGTTGAGTTCTCGGTCGGCACCCATATCTCTGGCGAGGTTGAGCCGGTAGTCGTTGACGTCGGTGACCACGACGTATCTCGCACCCACATGTCTGGCGATTGCGACAGCCATGATGCCGATGGGGCCTGCCCCGGTAATGAGCACGTCCTCCCCGACGAGGTCGAAGTGCAGGGCTGTGTGCACGGCGTTTCCCAATGGATCGAGTATCGCGGCGATGTCGTCGGATATGTCATCGGGAATCGGTTGAACGTTCGACCCGGGAATGACCAGGTATTCTGCAAACGCTCCGGGCCGGTCCACACCGACCCCGACGGTATTGATGCAAAGATGGCGGCGGCCCGCCTGACAGTTACGACATCGGCCACAGACGATGTGTCCTTCCCCGGAGACGCGTTGGCCGATTGCCAACCCCCCTACCTCAGAACCGATCTCGGCGACGACTCCGACGTATTCGTGCCCGATCGCCATCGGCACAGGGATTGTCGACGCAGCCCAGTCATCCCATGCAACGATGTGGAGGTCAGTTCCACATATCGAAGTCTTGGCGATCTTGATCAAGACGTCGTTGGGACCAACTGAAGGCTGTTCAATGTCTTGAAGCCAGATGCCGGGTTCCGGTGTGGCCTTGACGAGTGCTCTCATCCGGCGATGACCCCCAACTGTGCACCTACTTTGGTGAAAGC
>BTQP01000047.1:0-11454 GCA_036985935.1 Acidimicrobiia bacterium
CGTGCGTCGCGTGCTGCGTCGAGCTGTGCTCGGAGGTCGTCCATGTCGTTGTTTGCGTAGCGGAATCGTTTCGCTTTGCAGAGACGAATACCATCGATGATCGACGCATGGTTGAGCGCATCGGAGACGATCGCGTCTTCCTCGCCGAGAATCGTTTCGAAGAGGCCACCGTTTGCATCCCAACATGAGGAATAGAGGATGGTGTCCTGGGTGCCGAGAAAGTCGCTGATCCCGGACTCGAGTTCCTTGTGGACTGATTGTGTACCGCAGATGAAACGGACAGAGGCCATGCCATATCCGTAGTTCTCCGCAGCGGATCTGGCTGCCTCAACGAGGGTTGGGTCGTCGGCGAGACCCAGGTAGTTGTTCGCACAGAAGTTGATGACCTGGGAACCATCTTCCAGGGTGATCACGGCGTCTTGCGGGGAAACGATGACTCTCTCGGACTTGTAGAGCCCTCCCGCGTGGAGTTCGTTTGTCTGGTTCGCTAGGTGCTCGAGAAACTTCGTGTTCATGCGACACCAGTCTATTGATCGCAAGATCGGGACGGGTCGTGCTCACTTTCGGGTGCAGGCTCCTGTGGGCTTTTCGGGTAACTCCTCGGAGCGATGGTCAGACGACCCTGTAGTAGGGTTGCTCGGAGCAGCGACCTCGTCGTCGGAACGTCCACGATCAATCACTTAGGGTGAGCCACGCCAATGACACAGAACCAGCCCGAATCAGCGCCCGCCAAGCCGAAATTCGGCAAGCAGCAGATCATCGCGGCGATCCTGACGCTCCTTGTTCTTGTACTCGTATTCGTCGTGGTGTTGCCGCAGTTCGGCGACTACGGCGCAGCATGGGACGCGATCCAGGGCATGGAGACCTGGCAGCTGGGACTCATCGCCCTCGCCACCGTAGGTGTCGTGATCATCTACGTGTACCCGTATCCCGCGGCCCTGCCCGGCCTCAGGTACAAACCCGCATTTGTCACCCGTCAGACCTCGTTCATGATCTCGAACGTCGTTCCGGCAGGCGGTGCCTTCGGTTTAGCTATCCAGTACGCGATGCTCTCCAGTTACGGAATCGGACCTGCTCCTACGACGGCGACGATCGGCATCACCAGTGTGTGGAACACCTTCGTGACGCTGAGCTTTCCCGTCATCGGCCTCGTCGCACTGATGGCCACAGGGCAGAGCAGCGGTGGAGCGGTTGCAGCAACGTTGATTGCCGCTGTCGCAGTCATCGGCGCGGTAGTCGTATTTACCCTGATCCTGCGAAACGAAGATCTCGCAGGGAAGATCGGACGATGGGCCGGTCGGGTGATCCAGCGACTCGCTGCATTGATCAAGCGAGATATCGAGATCGATGCCGAGGCTGCGGTCCTCCACTTTCGTTCGTCGATCGTCGACGTTGTCATCGCGCGCTGGTTACTCATCACTGTGGCCAACGTTGGACAGCAACTTGCCCAGTTCTCAATTCTCTACCTCGCCGTTGTTGCTTTGCAGGGCGGGTTCAACGGACCAGTTTCATTCTTCGAGGCGTTCGCAGCTTTTGCGTTCGGCCGGTTGGCGACGTTCATACCGATCCCACCGGGCGGTCTCGGTACCACCGATGCGATCATCGCGGGGATGCTGACCTCGTTCGGCCTACCAAACAACGATGCGCTCGCAGCCACCATGATCTGGCGAGCAGCCACATATTTCCCACAGGTGATCATCGGTGTGATCACATTCCTTGTATGGCGCAAGGGGGAGACGAAGAAGGCGGCAGGCCTCACGGCGTAGACAGTATCGCTCGCTGGCGCTCGCCTACGGTACGCTCGCTGCGCTTCGCTGGCAGTAGACCGTATTTGGTCACGGTACTGATTACCGTCTACCGGCTACGGTCTACTCTCGTTGATCGATTGTTCTCGGATCCGTCGGGGGCAGTGTCTCGCGGCCCTGTTTGACACCGATCACGACGCCGCCTGAGGCGGTGATTCCGAGACCGCTGATAACTGCCAGCGTCGTGAGTCCACCGGCATCGACGAAATACCCGCCCATGGCGGGGCCAAGTGCCCGGCCGAGCGCCATGAGGCCCTGGCCGTCGCCTGCACGTTCACTGGGTTCAAGAGAACGATCCACCAGCATTTGCAGGATTCCAGGAACCGCCATCCAGAACGCAAATCCCCACCACGCCATGCCAAGGAAGAATCCGAACGTCGGCCCCATCACCGTGAGGAGAACGGCGGGTCCGATGGTCAGCATGAACCATCCCGGGTAGACATGTCTTATGGAGAGGCGCGCACCGAGCAGACCACCGGCCGCGTTCAACGAGAATGCGATGGACGTTGTGAGCGGCGAAAGGTTGTGCACATCTCGTGCGACGACCGCGAGGTTGATAAACAGGGCAGATCCGAAGAATGTGAGCGCCCCCAACGTTGCGAGAAGCAGCCGGTTCGATTTCGAACCACTGATAACCCCTCGCGCTCGTCGGTTACCGGTCAGCGGTACGAAGAGAAACACGGCCGGGATCGTGACGATCGCGAGAATCCCGTACACGACCCGGTCACCCTGGGAAGCTGCGAGAGCCAGGAGCGGTGCGGCGATGAGCGCGACCACGGGTCCAGTCGACGCGATCGCGGCCATGGAGCTGCTTCGTTTCATAGCATTCGTCCATGTGAGCCACGTCATTGCACCAGCAGCGCCACCGGCGACTACCCGCAGTCCGATGAGGACCGGGAACCAGCTTGGCATCATGCTCAGGACGTTCAGAACGAGCATGGCCACTGCGGCGAGACGCAGAGAGCGGCCCGATGGGCGGAAGAGTCGTGGAAGAATGAAGTTGGCTGCCGCGAATGCTCCGACCTGTGCGACGGAAATAGCACCAACGGTCCCCTCGGTGACGTCGTAGCGCTCGGCGATGGCCGAAACTAGGAAAGGTGTAGCGACGAACATCGTCGTGACCGCGGCGGTCGCAGCGATCAGTCCGACGGGCGCGCCAGACCGTCCGCCGTACGCGATCCTGGTTGGTGTTTGCATCGTTCAGCAGTATCCCATGCCAGTGGTGTGCCATAGTTCACAGAGATTCACCACCGAAAGGATCAAATCGTGTACGAGTATTTGTGTCAACACGTCGTTCCAGGCTGTACGACGAAGATCTCAGCCGAAACGAGGGAGCAGGCTGTTGAGTGGGCCAAGGACCATGTTCATGAGCACCATCCGATCGAATACATCGATGACGAGACGTGGCGAAAGATCGCTACAGAACTAGCGGTGATGCCGCACTGAAGGCGGCCTTCCTAGGTCGATCCACCCGGAGCCCACGCGACCCACGATCCCTGGCCGACAACCCTGGCTTCGGAACCAGTGATCTCCTGAACGAGAATGCTCGGCACACCATCGACGATTGCCGGGTATGCGAACGACGAGCCATCGGCGGACCACATCGACACAGACTGTGCGTACTGATCGAAAAAGGGAACGATGGTTTGGAACCAGCTTGGATCCGGTGAGAATGGCCCGAAGTCGACCGTGTCCCCACTCTCCCACACGTGCCAGATGAGGGCTGGCTCCGGTTCGACCATCAGGGTGGCATACAGAAGACGGGTGCCACTTGGATCCCATTGGAAGATCGCGCTCGACTCAGATGTCACGGACGTGAACTTGCCGGTGTCGGTGTCGACGACGGTGAGCGTGCCGGCGGGAATGGTTGGAAGGGCCTGAGCCAGCGCCTGCACTCCTCCCGTATCTATTCCCGCTCCCGTTTGTATCGCGATCCGGCTTCCCTGCCCCACGAATCGGGCGGCGCCACGCACCATCCCAAGGTCCGTGAACGAGTCACCGTCCCACAGCGACAAGAAGGTCGAGCTCCCACTCGTGCGCAATACGGCTAGGCCGTCATCGAGCCAAATCGGTGCCTGGAACATTGCCGTCGTCTCGAGAATTGTCTGTGGTGGATCAGAGCCGACATCCACGCGCGTTCCGGCGACATGTGTTGCAAACCGTTCACCGCCTGGGTCCCACGACATGTAGAACGGAGCTTCGTCGCCTATCGGTGTCACCTCCCCCTTGGCGTCGATGGCCTCAGTAATCAGCCCGGCTGCTACGTCGTTGTTGCGCAACGCCAGGACTGTCGGGGCACCGTCGCCCGGCGAGGCGACGTAGTAGAAGGGAGGGCTGGCGAAGGCTGTTCTCCACAGCTGCTCACCACCGAGCGCAGTTGCCGTGACATAGCTCTCGGTAGGGGCGAGTTCGGTGGCGAGGATGCTTTCGGTTGTGGTCCAAATCGGTTGGGCAAATCGAAATCCGGGAGCCGGGGCAATCGACTCGATCTCCTCGCCTTCGCCGTCGAGTACGAGGATTGTCCCTTCCTCGTCGAGGATGAGAAGTCGGGGGTTCGAGACGGAGGGCTCCTCGGTTGTGCTCGTGCTTGCCGATGCTTCCGTGCTGGTCGTCTGAGGGGATGCTGTAGTACATGCAGCTGCGACCAAGGCGACAGCAGCGATGAGGACGAAAAGACGCGACATGTTCATACAACAGAACTACGTATGGAACACGAAGTGTGTTCCCGGATTTGCTGCGAGGTCAGCTGGACATCGTCTCCGTGTCTTCAGCGACAGTCGCGTCCCCACCCAACTGGTGGTCGTCGTAGGAGAACGTGTAGCCCACCGGATGATGCGGGACGAAGTTCGATACGAGTGCAGTGATGAGTGCTGCGACCGGGAGGGATATGAACGCTCCCATGGGTCCTGCGACGGCGCCACCGAACAACGCCCCCCCGAAAGCGACGGCACCGTTCAGTGACATCGTCTTCGCCGATATCTTGGGGCTCAGCCAGTAGTTCTCGATCTGCTGATATATCAATACATACGCAAGGACGATCAGGCCCGCCAGCAGACCCTGGATTGCGAGCGTCAGAAGAATCGGGATCGCGCCACCGATGTACGTGCCGATGGCGGGGATGAACACGGAGACGAAACCCCCGAAGACAGATAGGGGCAGGGCGAGTGCGACGGGCATACCAACTGCGACCATCGTGAAGAAGAACCCCAAACCGTTGATGACCATCAAGATGATCCTCGAGTAGAAGTAGCCACCGGTCTGGATGATCGCTTCATCCCAGGTCCAACCGATTTGTGCCTGGCGATGCTCGGGAAACAGCCCGAGAACCGTCCTCTGGAACCTTGGAGCGTCCGCAGTGAAGTAGAAGGTGAACATCGCCATCGTTGCAAGGTTGAAGACGAGCCCTATCCCTGTGGTGACGATTCCGAATGCGGAGCCGAAGATGGCAGCGATCCAGTCATCGAGGTTCTCGTCGAGCGTCGCTGCCCACTCGTCGCTGAATTCGCCGTTGCCGATCGTGACGTTGAACGTCTCCTGAAGCCAGTCGCGTCCGTCGTTGAGCCACTCTCCGGCACTTGCCCCCACGGTTTCAGCCAGCGTTGCTACTGCCGGTATGAGAATCAGGACGAGGGCGATGGATCCAACGAAACCCACGAGGTAGATGACTCCAACGGCCGATCCTCTTCTCCAGCCGTAACGATTCGTCAACCACAGGACTGCAGGTTGGAGCGCAAGGCTGAAAAAGAACGACATGCCAACAAGCGCAACAAGGCTCCTGGCCTCACCGACCGCCCATAGGATAGCCAACGTGATGAGGATCGCCGATATGGTCTTCCAGACGAACTTGCCTTCGATGGTGACGCGGACGGTCTTGGCTTGCTCGGCGTTGTCCCGAGCGTCCTTCTCAACCTGACCGGATGTGTCCATTGCTTCCCTCCGAATTGGCGCGCATCATACCCGGGCACCCTTCAAGGAACGGGGATTAACAAGCAAGATCGCGCTTACGGATATCCGTCGTCTGTTATCCGTACGATGTCCGAATCTCGGAAGAGATCACCGATGTCTATGTCGAACGCATCGCGGTATACCGATGCCGGCACACCGATATCGGCGCAGTAGAGATCTCCGACGTTTGTCGATGCAAGTTCAAGACCGATCTTCGGAAGGGCGAGGGTCAGCGTTGCATTGGCGAGAATCGCTGGGTCGAGAACACTCGCGGATGCAGCGCTGAAACCTGACGGGACATCGAGCGAGATCGTAGGTGCCGACTGTTCATTGGCCCAATTGATCAGATCGGCGACCCTGCCGTGAGGTTTTCCAGCCAGGCTGTATCCCACGAGCCCATCGACGACCGCCGACCGGGATTCAGCTGGATCTGGCAACTCGCGGGAGTACAGCGGGACGCCGAGTCGCTCGAGTATTGCCAGTTGTTCCCCAGCGACGCCGGAGTAGTCCCCGACGGAGCGGCTCGTGTACACATCCACATCGTGGTTCCACCCTGCGAGACGGCGGGCTGCGACGAGCGCACCGCCTCCGTTGCCACCGGTCCCCACGAGGAATGTAACGCGCGGGCCTGGTTCTTCTCCGATACGAGTCAGGGTTAGCCGTGCGAGAGCACGCCCCGCATTCTCCATCATTCGGACGAGGTCGATGCCGAGTTCCTCCATCATGATCCGATCGACCTCGATCATTTGATCTCTGGTCAACGTGGGGATACTTGTGCGAGCGACGACTGGAAACACAACGGAACACTACAAGGCGAGCCACACCGATGGTTGGTGCGGCTCGCCTTGTCTGGCGGTGCCCTGGCTAGCCGATGCGTTCAATCGTTACCTTGAGTACGGGGCCGTACCAAGCGTGTGCTTCTGTGAGATCGCCAACGCCCTTGATGCCACCATGACGGTGTATACGCCCGTTCTCTGCGAGATCCGGGTCCGACATGCCGGTGCCTGTCGTGAGATCGCCATCACACGGCGGTACGAGATCGTCGAAGCTTTCGGTGTTCAACTCCGTACCTGCATCGTACGCTCGCGCTGAATAGTGCTCCTCGTCGCCGACCTCGGATGGGAGTCTCTTCCCGTCAAGACCACCGAAACCGTCGTTTGTGCACACCAACATCGCCGCGAGGGAGAACCTGTTGGCTCGTCCAACGACCTCAATCGTGGTCGAAGCAGACGTTCCAGGTGCAAGAGGCGCATCGCCAACAACGGTGGAGGCCGAGATCCCCGGGTTGGCAGCCGCTTCAGCAGCGAGTACCGGCACTCCGCCGTTCTCAGCCAGCTGCTGGATTCCGTCAGACGCTTCTGCTCCGCGTTGGAACAGGTCGTGACGCCCGGCGTGCGCAGCGAATACCGCCGGCGTGATCGGCTGACCTGACGTCAGATTCGTGATCGTGATCTCGTACGTCGCGACACGCTCGATTGTGACCTTGATCACCGGTCCATGCCAACCATGTGTGGCAGGTGTCAGATCGCCGGTCTCGGTGATGCCTCTGTGCCTGCGCACCTTCCCGTCCTCCGCAAGGTCAGGATTCGACATTCCGGTCCCCACGCCGTCGATGCCTGCACAAGGTGGAACGAGGTCGTTGAAGTCCTGAGTGTTGATTTCCGTTCCGGCGTCGAAAGCCTGTCCCAAGCGTGTGCTCACGCCGCTTGCCGGTACGCGAGCACCGTTCACCGAAGCGAAACCATCATTTGTACAGATCAACATGGCGGCCACAGAGAATCGGTTCGCCTCTTCAGAGGTTGTTATGAGGGTGCTTGCCGATGCCCCAGGGGCAATGGCTCCGCCCTCGGTAACTGCGACATCCTCGATGCCATCGTTGTTGACCAGCTCATCAACGAGTGCGGGTACGCCACCGTTCTCAGCGAGCTGCTGCAAACCGTTCGATGCCGGTCGATTCCGCCTGAAGAGTCGAAACGACTTCTCGTGAGTCGCCACGACTGCAGGCGTCAAGGTTTGGTTCTCTGTCAGATTCTCAACCGTGACGAGATACGTCTCGGTTGTCTCGTCGTCGCTTCCGCTCGCGGATGCCGGGACTGCGAAGGCCACGATCGATGCTGCCAAAGCAGCAGCCAGGACCATGGACCAGCTTCGACGCCATCGGGACGTCTTTATCTGTGTGTACATGCTCACACCTCCTGTGTGTAGGCGACCAGCGTCCCGCACGACTCTTTCGCCAAGACGAATGGGAGGTGAACAAACACTGAACACAGCGATTGTCTGTGTCGTGTGTCGTACGATTGCGCGATGACCAACGACACATCCCTGCGCAAGTCTGTCCTTGTCGTCGACGACGAGGCGATGGTGCGCGAGGTCGTGTGCGCCTATCTCGAACGCGAAGGGTTCACCACGAGCGAGGCGATCGACGGGAAAACCGCGATCAAACTCGTCGCAGAGTCTGAGCCACACTTGATCATCCTTGATGTCATGCTGCCAAAACTCGACGGGTACTCGGTGCTCGCCGAACTGAGGAAACGAACTCAGGTACCCGTGATTCTCCTCACCGCAAGAGCCGATGAGGTCGACCGGGTCCTCGGCCTCGAACTTGGTGCGGATGACTACGTCGTAAAGCCGTTTTCGCCAAGGGAGCTTGCTGCGAGAGTGCGGTCCGTCCTGCGTCGATCAGCGACGCCCGATCATGTCGTTGCAAAACTCGACTTTGACGGCCTTGTGGTCGACGGCGGAACGCGTGAGGTGTTCGTGGATGGTGAGTTGGCCGAAATGCCTCCGATGGAGTTCGACCTCTTGATGTTTCTCGCAACATCGCCGAGGCAGGTCTTCTCGCGCGCTCAGATTCTCGCTGAGGTGTGGGGATCGAGTGCAGAGTGGCAGGACCCCTCGACTGTGACGGTCCATATCAGGCGGTTGCGCCAGAAGATCGAAATCAATGCTGACGACCCGCAACGCATCCTGACCGTCTGGGGTCGCGGCTATCGGTTCGAACCATGAGAGCCGTACTCGGCTCAGTAGCTGCCGTTCTCGTCGGTCTTGCGTTGTTCCAGATCACGATGCAACCATCGGGCTCAGAACGCATCGAGCTCGGTGTCATCTTCATTTTCATGGCTGCGGCAAGCGCGATCTCGGCGGTGTTCCTCCCGGTGCTTGCGCGCCGGTCTCGACGGCTTATCAACACGCTGTTTGCGTTGGCTTTGATCTCATTGGTGATAGCGGCGCTCGGTCTTACCGTTGCAGCCAGTCGCATGTTCCTTTCGGATCACGATCTCACTCTCGTTGTCGTAGTGCTCGGTTTCGGGCTGCTCGCATCCTTGGGATTCGCTCTCACGGCGAGCAAGGCCCTCACGTCGGACCTCCAACGAATGACCGATACAACCCGGGACGTTGCCGGTGGAGATCTCACAGCGAGAACGAACGTGGATCGGGTCGACGAGATCGGGCAACTCGCCCTGGGCATCGATGACATGGCCGACAGGCTTGAGAAGGCGTCCGAGGCGCGTGCCCTCGAAGATGGCAGGCGCCGTCAGTTTTTCGCTGCTGTTGGCCATGATCTGAGGACACCCCTTGCGTCGGCGCAGGTTGCGGTTGAAGCACTGCGTGATGGGGTTGCCGCAGACCCCGAGCGGTACTATCTGTCTCTCCAGCGAGATCTCGAGGCCCTGCACTCACTCGTCGATGACCTATTCCTGCTAGCGCGGATTCAGTCTGGAGACGTGGCATTCGAGTCGGCGCCGACAGACATAACCGACGTCGCGGACGAGGCGATCGAAGCTGTGTTGCCGGTAGCGACGAAGAACGATGTGGATATCGTGCTCGTCGCTCCAGCGCGGGTCGTTGTGAACACGGGTCATGCGGCCGTATCGCGCGTTCTGCGCAACCTGCTCGACAACGCAGTTCGCCACGCACCTCCCGGTAGCACGGTGCGTGTCGAGGTGGACGGCGGCGAAGGCGCGACAGTCGTCGTCAAGGATGAAGGGCTTGGGTTCGACCGCGACTTTCTCGACGAGGCTTTTGATTCTTTCTCGCGATCGGATACGGCAAGAAACAGAGAGACCGGCGGTGCAGGCCTGGGGCTCGCTATCGCACACGGGTTCGTGACGGCCCTCGACGGAGACATATGGGCCGAAGCCGGCCCAGGTGGAAAGGTCGCCTTCCGGCTTCCCGCAACGGCCGAGCACCCTCGCTAGATCGCCAGTACGACAGCCGCGACGAGTGCGGCGACGATCCCTAGCCGTTGGACGTTGGATGGACTTTCGCGCAGGACCACGATCGCGGCGAGAACAGTAAAAGCGGGGTAGAGGGACATCAGGACCGCGTTGATACTGAGCGGTCCCTTTTGCAGGGCGAGCAGCCCAACAAGGTTCGCCGCTATGTCGGTGAGTCCGGTGAAAGCCACGATCGGCAGCAGCGCGCGTGGCGGAACCGATGCTGACCGGTAGAAAGCTGCGACGGCGAAAGCGACAGGGATACTTGCGCTCCGTGCCGCGACGAGAGGCCATAGGCCCGACGACTCGGACGTTTGACCAAGAGCGATAAAGAAGAACCCGAATCCGACGGCAGCTACAACCGCCTGGAGCAGAACCGTGCGCGTGATTCTGGTCTCCGAGTGGGTTCGCGTGATCAATACCACTGCTACGACGGCCAGTGCGATGCCGAACCATTGAGCACTGCTGATCGTTTCACCAGAGAACAGACCCCACGCGATCGGGAAGATCGCGGCGAGAACGCCGGTTATCGGCGAAACAACTGACATCGTGCCGGCAGCGAGGGCCGTATACAACATGGCGACACCGAGCAGTCCGAACAAACCTCCGATCGCGCCGTACAAAAGGTCCTGACCCTCCACCGCTGGTGCCTCGATTACGAACAGACCAGCGAGCAGCAGTACGACGCCGATGAGCTGGGACCACGCCGTGACCCTCCATGCGGCAAGTGAACGCGATGCGAGGCCACCAGAGAAGTCCGCGATGCCGTAGAACGCGGAGGAAATGATCGCAAGAAGTTGGCTCATAAACGAAATATCGTAACGGATAGGTCGCTACAGCCTCCGCAGCGCGGGTTTGGGTCTCCACATCCAGGCCCTGTGGTTCGCTACGATTGTCATATCTCTTCTCTATCGACGGAGGCAATCTCGTGAACCATGATGACCCAGGCAACGATGCAAAAGATGACGCGACATCAGCCGACATAGCTCAAGATCCGGTCATAGAAACGACCTACACCGAGATCGACATCTCGGGCGACGGGGAACCCGACGGCGCCCGCACGGTCTACACAGAGGTTCGGAAGCTCGACATCGACGGTGACGGGGTTCCCGACATCATCGAGACCACCCGGATCGAGGAGACAGCAATTGATGTTGACGGTGACGGTCTGATCGATGTCATCACGACCGTAGAAACATCCGAAACCGAGATGGATCTCACGGGGGACGGAAACGTCGACAGCGTAGAGATCACCGAGGTTCGAACCGTTGCGTACGACATCGACGGCGACGGGTTGCCAGACGTGACACGTACCGAGGTCATCACCGCATCGGGAATCGATCCCGATGAGGATGGGAAGCTATCAGACGTCGAGGCGAGTGGGGTTCGGCTGTTCGGTCTCGACACCACTGGTGACGGCAACATCGACGATGTAGTTGTCGAAGAACTCGACGTTGAAATTGTCAACGAGGACGCCAACGAGGACG
>BTQP01000048.1:0-11340 GCA_036985935.1 Acidimicrobiia bacterium
GTCAGTGTTCTCTCCAGATGACGACAGCCTCCGAGTGGCAGGCAAGGTCGCTGTCACATGGAATGAGGTACTCGCTTCCGTCGGGCCGATCCTCTTAGACGAAGACACAGAGGCGCACGTCATGTCAGCGGTGACTGTATTGGCGAGGGACAAATGGATCAGGTCTGGCGACGTGGACGGCATAGGAGCCAGCGATCACACCGACGAGACAGGCCTCCCACTCACGTATATATCCGACTTCGCAGTCGATGCGGACTCCAAGAACAAGGTGCTAATCCAGCTGCGAGCGCTCGACATTATCGAGCGTGGCACCAAGAAGAGAAGCTTGGCTGATACTGCCAAGTACTGGCGCGTCACTCCAGAAGGCGAAACAACCGTACTCTCGCTTCTCGCTGCGCGGGGAGAAGAAGAGTGATTCCGTGGCGGTCGGCAAGGAGTGTGAGGTTTACTGGCCTGTCACAAAGCACGTCGCGGCTACCTAAGCCCCTTGCATGGCTGACCCCAGATCCTCCCCGCTCACCAACCCGCTCCCGCGGACCTGTCATCCTCCGTCGTTATTGCGAATCCTGAGTGGGCACCAAACCTGGCTTATGGGCGCGGCCGCGACCCGTCCCTCAGCCAATCCCAAGACGCTTTCTCAAGGTGACGTCTTGAGAGCCCACGCCATGGGACGGGCGGGTCGCCTGGCGAAACGAGGGTATTGAACTGGGGCAAGATCATCGGTATTGATCGGGTATGAACCTCGTCCGCGACCTCCGCCTGCAAGCCGGCCTCACCCAGGAGCTCCTGGCCAGAGCGGCCGGTACCACCTCCCAGACCATCTCGACCTACGAGGTCGGCCGCAAGAGCCCTACGTTGCGGACGCTGTTGCGTCTGGCGGACGCGGCCGGGTTCGAGATGGTGGTGTCGTTCGTGCCCCTCGTGGATCGAGTGGATCACGACGCCGTTGAGACACCAGCGGAGATCACACCACCCAGCCGGCCGGGGGGACCAATGAGGGCGGCCCAGCAAGACCTCGGCTCACTCTGACTGATCAGCCGAACGTGTGGGTATCGGTAGCGTCACGCTTCGAACACGATCCGGGGAAGGTCATAAAGGAGAGGCGTGGAAGCTTTACTCACGGTTCTCATACGAAACGGACCGGAACTAAACCGTTCTCTGTCCAGCCAGGCTTGCTCTCCGGTCCACGTCTATGCATGCTCTCCGGTTTGGGTTCACCATCCCGAGGACGCCATCTCAAGAAGGCCTGTCGCCGAGGGTGCGGCTCGGGTCGCTGCCTAAGCGCCGCCGATGGCATCGATCATTGTGCGGACCTCATGGGCATCGCCGGGGCTACAGCGTGCGATGGCGATCTCGTCCTCGTCGAGGTCAGCGAGAAACGCGTACCGATCCTGCACAGCCTCGATCCAGTTCGAAAAGTCGAGGGGCGTGGTGAGGTTGCCGATGTCCTCCTCTGCGAAGTCGTCGGCGTCACGCGTGCCGAGGATGTCGTCAGGATGGAAGGGTCCTCCACCAAGACCGTCCGATATAACGTCCTGCCATACCTTCAGGACCGTAAGGCGCCGTACCAAGGTCTCGTTGAAAGCCCCTCCGCGAGCGAACCACGCTAGATCGTAGAGATCACGAGCGAGGCTCGCCCTTCTGTAGCGGGCGAGCTTCTCACTCAGTAACTCCTCCTTTCGTATCACGGGAATCTCCGGTATCTGGGTCTCGTATGTCCGATGGATCGCCATGGGAACCGGAGGCAATACCTCGGGACGTAGCCACGGGGATCTTGGAGAACAGTCGATGCGTGCTGGGATCTCTGGCGACCCGAAAGGCGAATCGATATGAAGTCTTGAGCGCCGGTACTCGTGGACGGACTCGACTCGAAATGAGAAGCCATCCAGTGATGCGCCGTCGAGAGTCGCCAGGATGAGCTCGGCATTCCCATCATCAGCGCCGCCAAAGTCAAGGTCCGTTGAGAAACGCCCCGCGTTGCCTGCTCGGTACTTTCGGAGCGCCGTTCCTCCCTTGAGGACCACACCCAAATCGAAGATGCCTTCGGCCGACAGAATCATTAGTGCGTGGTCTTGCGCGATGTCGATCAGGGCCGGGCTGCGACCGCCCCTCTGGCCCTGAAAGTGGCGCGTCAGGTGGCCCTCGGTGATCATGGAGCTGACTGGATGAGAGCACTGTCGATCACGTCGTATTCAGCGTCGTAAGTGCCGGAGCGATCCCTCCGCCCGAGGTAGAAGGGCCCCCTCCCGGGAGGCGCATCCTCGAATACCACAGCTGCCAGATGCTCGTTGTCGCCACGAGCGAGAAGGTAGCCGAGCCGGGCCCACGCCGATCTCGGCGCGGATTCGAGTTCATCACGCAACCGACTTTCACTGACCCGATTGGTAGCCTCGGCTAGCCAGTCCGACACATTCCGCCAGTCGCGATACCAGTTCGGCCGAATGGCCATTGCAGCTAACAGAGTGTCAACGCTCCACACGGGCAGGTCCCTCAATCGGTCCAGCTCGGTCGCTGCCGCATGCCGTACGACCCTGTAGTCCTTCAAGGCCGGGGGAAGTACGAGGCCAGGGGGCGCGGCGATGACCTCCTTGGCCGGCTTTCGTCCCGACAGGCCATGAAGCCAAGACGCCGACTCCGCGGCGATCGCTACCGCGAGATCCGGCCGTTTTCGCAGGGTGGCGTGGAGCTCGATGTGGTTGTCGCCGGACGAGAAGGGACCGGCTCGAGCGGCTGGTGCAAACTCCCATAGGCCCCTTGTGCCGAGCGGTATCAGCCATCCGTGGCGTACGAGGTGCTCGATCAGGTAGGAGATTCGGGAGTTGACCCCTGTCTCTCGTGCGATGCGTTCTACGTCCTCCCGACTCACGAGCGTGGGTTGCTCAAGCTCAAACCGCGCAATGAGCGGAGCGAGCTTCTCAGGGATCCTGCGGTCAACGTTTCCTGTCATTTTGGTACTGCAAAATCATAGCCAGTCGGAAGATACAGTACAAGAACGACAGTCATCGGACCCGAAGGAGGCGGCCACGCACGGCAGGTCGGTCGCCTCGGGTCGGCCCTAGGTGTCGGATCGCCGATCGCGCCGCGGTTGTCCCGCCGCCGCGTCAGACATGGGCGGCAGTTGAATGATGATGATGATGAAGAAGAAGAAGAAGAAATGGGGAGATAAAGAACTACCCAGGCACGCCGCCAATCCCAAGACGCTTTGTCAAGGACGCGGCTCATCATCTCGCCTGATGCGGAGAGCGAAAATGCTCACGACGGGGGTCTTGACGGTCTGGTGCACCCGTTGTCTACTGCACCTCGTGAATACTGTTCGGGAAATCCGCCAAGAGGCCGGACTCACGCAGGCACTTCTCGCCAGAGTCTCTGGTGTATCCGCAACCTCAATCGGACGCTACGAGACCGGCCGAGTGAGCCCAACGCTCGACGTATTGGAACGACTCGCCACTTCGGTTGATCTCACCATCGAGGTCTCCATCACTCGGGCCGGCAGCGCCAGTCGACGCGTCGAAGTCGCGTCTCCACTCAAGTCCGAGTACACACCGGTCCAAGTGCCTGCCACTCCGAAGCAGAGACACGATTTCTGGACCATCTGAGATCCGATGCCGAAGCGACCTGCCGATCGATACGACAGCCCTACGCCCCAGCGAGCCGTCGTGGCGCCACCACTTCGATCAGGTCACCAAGATGCGCGAAGTCGTCGGTGTTGTGGGTGTACAACGGGAGACCGTTGGCGAGGGCGATCGCGGCGATGAACAGGTCGACGACCCTTGCGCCGCGCGCCTTTCGCCCCGCGGCAACGACCGCTGCGTAGGTGCGACCGTAGGCCCGCGCCGCCGCGTCGTCGAACGGCAACGGATTGAACGTAGCTTCGGTTCGCTGCAGTCGATCCTGGCGGCGGGCGCGTTCCTCGACGTCATCGGTCGCGTGTGGGCCGGCGGCGAGCTCGGCGAGCGTCACAGCGGAGATGGCCAGCTCGGTGGGAAGACTTTCGGGGTCGAGGTTCTCCAGCTCTATGACCACCGAAGTGTCGAGCAGCCCCTGGTCGTGACGGCGCTCAGCCACGCTCCGCGACGCCCTGGTCAACCCACGCATCGACATCGGCTCTGAAGCGCTCGACGTCGATGGGGGCGGCACCGTCGAAAGCAGCGACTGCTGAGTTGATATGGACCCACTGCCGCCGACGCACTGGGCGGAGCTCGCCAACGGGCACGCCGTTGCGAGTCACGACGAACGACTCGCCCCGGTCAAGCGACCGCATGATCCGCCCGCTGTTGTTGCGCAGCTCGCGTTGGGTGATCTCCTCGGACATACTGGTGAGTGTAGCACGCGTGCTACCAGCGTGAAAGGGTCGGAACGTCATCTGAGGGTCCCCTACCTAAACGGCTTAGGTCGTCCAAGGCTGAGTTGGCCGTGACAAGTTCCAGGTCGGTACCCGGCGCGCGTCCGCCTCAACAGCCCGGCTGAGCCTATTCGGTGACGATCCCATTCAGCAGGTCGATGAGTTCGGTGCTCGAGAACATCTGGCGAGGACGTCCAGCTCTCGTTCGGCGGGAGAATGACCGCTTGGCGAGCACCCCATCCTCGGCGAGTCGGCTGAGTGCCTCATAGGCTCCTTGCCGACTTACTCCGTAGCGTGCCGCAACCGTATCGGCGTCGACAAGCGGGTGGGCCGGAAGTTCCCGGATGACGCGAGCCCCGACCGACTCGCCGCGAGCTCGCGACCGCTCGGACAGCGAATCGATCAGCGAGGAAACACGCTGCTCGACGGTGTGCATCCAGTCGACCGCGTCGACGACGGACAATGCCGTGAACTCGATCCATCGATCCAGATCGCCTTCCTGATAGGACCGCAGGCCATCGATGTACCGATCGGTGTCCCTGGCCCAGGGGACCGATACGGGCACGGGTGCGGGAATCTCGAGTCGTCCGGCGAGCACATGCTGGAGCAGCATCCTCCCAACGCGGCCATTCCCGTCGACGAAGGGGTGGATCACCTCGAACCGAGCGTGGGCGATCGCAGCCTGCACGACCGGTGCGACGTCGCTGCGGGCGATGTACTGCGCGAGGTCGTCGATCAGGGCGGGAACGGCGTCGGGGGGCGGGGGGATGAAGGCCGCGCGACGCGGCCCATAGGCATCCCCACCGATCCAGTTCTGCTCAGTCCTGAAGGCACCGATGTTGTCGGGATGGAGTCGAGGGTGTCCCTCCATCAAGAGACGGTGCCACCCGAGGTAGTCCTGCGGCCCGGCGGGATGCGGCGTCTCCATGGCGTCGTGGAGACCCTCGAGGTTCCCGATGACGCGCTCGGCGATGGGATCGCGAAGCTCGCCATCGTGGGCCACCTCTGCCTCCAGAATGCGGCGGGGCCCGACGGCGATGTCCTCAATGATCGAGGATGCGCTCGACTCGGACCGGTACAACACGGAGGCGATTCCGGCACTCGGCATCGATGGGACGGTACCCAGCGCACGGGAGGCCTCGGCAACGGCGAGCGTTGCCGCCTCCGAGATGGCGATCTGAAGCTCGGCGATCGGCTCGGCCGGATATGGCTCGTACTCGTAGGTACGTCCCAGCTCGTCGGTCCAGACGTAGCTTGGCATCGCGGGTCCTTTTAGCAAGGTATCATAGCTAGATCTTGTCAAATGGGGGAGCTTTGTCAAGACCCCAATATTTCCTGGTGTAGAGGACCGAACCCTCCGGCTACGCCAGGATCGGACTGACCCTGGCTTGGAGGACGACATCACCGATGGTGCGAAAGCCGGGTGCGGACTGGGCGTCCGAGGCCGCAGGGTTCCGACGGAATCTGGACGTTCTGACCCCACTTGTCGTATGGCCGAAGTAGGCAAGAGACCTGCATCGGAGATACCGCATGTGTCGGGGGGCGGTGTCCATGCGGTTCTCCGAGTCCCGCATCCAACTTCGTACGACTCGCGACACCCTGATAAGCCCCGACCTCGGATGAGTTCGGATGCAGCTGCGGCCGCTATTCGTGCAGTGCGTCGAGACGGCGCAGTTGTCTGGCACCATCAGAAAGCCCCGCAATCTCAAGACGTTCGATGACGTCGGTAGTGCTCATCGGCGGATTCGCCAACGCAGCGGCCTGGCGCCGGACGGTCTCCAAGATGTCGTTCGGGGCGCGGTCGATGAGGTGCGATACAAAGGTGTCGACCGTCTGGGCTTCAATTCCGAGTGGCTCGAGGGTCTCGGCCGGGAAGTCACGGATGTTCTGGGTGACGATGACCTTCGCACGACAGCGCAGGGCAGCGGCAACAACGTGTCGATCATCCCGATCTGGAAGGTCGACCGTCTCGATGAGCGGCTCGTAGCCGGTCACGAGGCAGTCACGAACCGCCTCGCACATGAGCGCCCGAGTCCGGCCCATGCGCGCGAGTGTGATGTCGGGGTATCGCTCGACAACGGCAGCGACCATCTCGTCGAGGATCTGTTCGGTCCAGCGTGCTTGGAACAGGTCCGTTGTGGCCAGACGTATCAGCAGGTCGCGAACTGACTGCGGAAACAGCACGCTGGCGTCATAGATAACCAAGAACGCCATACCAGCGACCGTAGACGCCGGCTGTGACGCGTTTAGTAGTCGATGCCCAGCGCCTGGCCCTCGGCGGAGAGCGCATCGAGGACCTCACGGCGATGAACGTCGTCACGCCGCTTGTAGGCGAGCACGTCTTCGGCTCGGATCCGGCGCCGATTACCGACGCGGCGATACGGGATCTGATCATCCTCGAGGAGCCGGATGAGGTAGGGGCGGGACACGTTGAGCAGATCTGCCGCCTGCTGCGTGCTCAGCTCGGCGTCCCCGGTAACCAGCTGAAGCACCCGGCCCTTGGCGAGCTCGCCCAGCGCATCGAGGAGCACCAGAAAAGCCTTCCTTGGGACCTCAACACCCGATGGGACAACAACCGAAGCCGCCGAGTCCTCATCGAGCTGCCCAGCAACCGCCCCAAGCTCATCGCGAGCGGCAATCGCCAGCTTCACTTCTTCGTCGGTCGGCACCGTCGCCTCGTAGCCTGTCATGATCGACCGCCTCTTCTCAGCAGCTTGTCACACCATAACCCAGGATGGGCCTATTCGCAATAGTCGAAATATTCGCATTATCTAGAAGGAGTACCGCCGACCCCTGCCATTCCCAGAGAGGCATTCTCAAGGACTGGTCCTCGCATCGCGGACGATCGTACGCCGCGGCGTGTCGACGGCTGCGTTCCGACGGGGGTCTTGTGTCTGCAGGCTCTGCGAGGTGGATGTGAGGCATGAGTGTCGTTCGGGAACTTCGCCTTCGCGCCGGCCTGACACAGAAGCTCCTCGCAGATCTGTCCGGTATCACAGCGGAGACGACCTCTCGTTAGCGACGGGTCCTCTCAGCCCCAGAAGATGTGCGTGGGGTCGCGGTCGATCTCGGCGAGGAGATGGGAGACATAGGGTGTCGCTGGGACAAAGTCGTATTCATGGAACATCGAGTTGCGGTCCCGCCAGTAGAGAGACCACTCGCTGCGAGTCTTCGTGTAGCGCAGCCGCGCAGAGGGAAGGCGAGTCCAGTCTGGTCCCATGTCCTCCCGCCACGGTGGATGGCATTCGTAGATCGTGATGGCTCTTGCGCCAACGTCCATTTCGAAACGGATCTGATCCCGGACGCGTTCTGGTACAGCGTCATTACGCGCCTTCATCCATCGCTGGACGCGGGCAAGATCAACCTCGGGTATCACTACGGCCTCGTCGTGGGCTTCGCAGGCCCGAAGCTATCTGAACATCCGCCGACGGCCAACTCCATGGCAGGCAGATCAAGGCGCCGAATTCACCAACCCAGCGGCAATCTCACGACAGCGCCCATCCAAGACGCTTTCTCAGAAAGTCATCCGACAGGCCGGTAATACCTCTCTGGATGCGGAGGTCTTGAAAGAGTGCGATCAGCGTTGTAGATCTATGCCGTGAACTTCGTCCGCGAACTGCGCGAGCGTGCCGGCCGCGCCCAGTCTCTTCTCGCCAAGCTGTCCGGCGTCTCCACGCGCACAATCTCCGAGTACGAATCGGGCCGTGGAAGTCCGACGGTGAGAACCCTCGGCCGCATGGCAGAAGCGGTCGGCATGGACGTCGTCGTAATGGTCGTCCCTTCCGAGGAGGAGCCAGCTCCGCCCGACCCGGACACCACCGGTCGACTCGCCCGGCGACGAAGACATGAGCCGCGTTCGTGAGAGTCACCACATCCTCACCCATGAGCGCATCGACGAGCAGCTCAACCTCCAGGATCCCGGAGGCGACGCGAAGCCCTACCAGATCGGTCAGCTTCGCTGAGACACCGGAGGAGGCAGTGATCGAAGTCAGAAAGGCAATCGAAACCTGGCTGGAAACGACACGAGCCGACGGACGCCCTATGCCAGACGCAACCTACCGCCCGGCGCCCGCCTGAGAAAAGGCAACCGCACGCCCTGGGGCTGACGGTCGTGACTCCGCGTTCAGTGGATGATGTGAACCGTCACATCCTGAAGGTCGCTCCACGACTGATCGGCGGTATACGCGGGCAGCCCTCGCTCTTGCGCAAGCGCCAGGCACGCTCGATCACCGAGAGAGAGGCCCAACCGACGCGTCGCTGGTCGGAACCGCGCCGCGCGCTCGGCGTGGATCAGCTCAAACGGCTCGACCGTGAGTCCGAGCCGGCCGATCAGATCCTCGGCGATGGCGGGGGGCATCCCAATGTCGCTCAGCTTCGCCAGCACCTCGGCGATGTTGACCGTGCTCATCCTCGCGGCCTCGAGCACGGAGAGAACCGCACCCGCACCCTCCTCCTTGTTGATCAGCGCAAGCAGCGCCGAGGCGTCAAGGACGCCGCTCATTCTCCGGCGGCCTCGTCCCGGCGTTCGGCGATCAGTTCATCGACCAGCGAGCGATCCCCCGCATACGAGCCAACGACGGCCTGGATGTCGGCAACAACGTCCGCGAGCCGCTGGATCTGCAGCGAGCCGTTCTCGACTCGCAGCAACAGCTCGTCGCCTGGCTCGTATCCAAGGGCGCGACGGATCGGAGCCGGGATGACAATCCTCCCCTGGTCGTTCATTCGGGCTCGTGCGATAGTCATTGACACAATGTATCAGATCTGACACAGACTGAGTCGTCTGTCAGATCAGCACGAGCCGACGGACGCCCGATCCCAGGCGCTACCTACCGCTCAGCGTCAGCCTGAAATCCCGCGTCGCTTCTGATCCTCACAACTCCACGGCCTGCTCTGCCTTCGCGAAGACGCCCGAAGAGGCTCCCGCCGAGTTCGCTGCCCAATGCGAACACCAACACCAGCCGACACACCCATAACAGCTGGACCGATCATCGGGGCCCCGTCACCGCCAAGTCGCCATACCTGTCGTCGAGTGACAGGTTGGCAGACGTCATTGCGGCTCTGCAGGCAACGGCCACGGACAAGTTCTATCAACTCCGATTCGAGGGTGATCGCGGTTGGGCGTGGCGCATCGCTGGGGATCCGACGAAAGCAAACAAATATCAAACGGTCTTCGCAGAGCACCCGGAGTTCTTCCGGATCGACGGGCAGGGTCATGGGTCGTTGGTGTGGCGGCGACAACATCAGAAGCTCTTTGACGTTGACACCGGCGCCGAGATGTCACGAGCCGCCTATAACCACCTGACGCGCGCAAAAGCAACGCGTTTCCCGCACACCTCTTGAGCCGCCGGAAGTGGCGACACTCATCAATGCCGCGATCGAACTCCACGCGCGTGCAGTGGCGCAAGAGCGAGCACGACGATGGTGGGTTGCACCGTTGGTCTCGCTGGTGTCGGCGTTTGGGGGTGCCCTCGTCGGAGGGCTCATAGCAGCGGGCTTGTAGAGATGAGGGAATCGCATGAGCCGCCGCAGTAGCGGGCCAGGTAGGAACGCGCCCTGGGTGGCACCTTCGCCTGCCAATTTCCAAGGACTCGGACACACCCAGGACGATTCGCCGGACGCCGAAAACAGCCGCATGCCGCAAGGCGAGTCGATAGCCGACCCCGAATTCTCGTCACACCCGACCAATACGGTCCATCCATGCGTCCACGTCGTCTCCTCGAGCGCCTCAACGACGGCCATCTCCGCGACGCCACGTTCCGAGATGTCCTCAAGTTTGCGGAAGCCCTTGGTTTTCGCGTGAGCCGCGTTCGTGGGAGTCATCACATCCTCACCCATGAACGCATCCACGAGCAGCTCAACCTCCAGGATGCTGGCGGAGAAGCAAAGCCCTACCAGATCCGTCAGCTCCTTGATCTCATTCGACAATATGATCTGGAACTGAGGTGACCATGCCTGCCTACCACATCAACCTGTTCTTCAGCGACGACGACGCTGGCTGGATCGCCGACGTGCCCGACCTCCAATACTGCTCGGCATTCGCCGAGACACCGGAAGAGGCGGTGATCGAGGTCAGAAAGGCAATCGAAGTCTGGCTCGAAGCAGCACGAGCCGACGGACGCCCTGTTCCAGACGCTACCTACCGCCCGGCGCCAGCCTGAAGTTCGGCGTAGCTTTGGATCGCACGCCTCCACGGCCTCGCCAAGAATCGCCGCACTTTCCTCGCCGTGGAGCCCGGTCGAGCGCAGCGCATCAAGGGTGACGCCAGGAAGCGTCTCTGGTTCCGCCCGCAATGCGGCGGTCATGAGCAAGGTCCTACTGGGCACGACATCGACACCTCTTCGCTCACGGCGACCACTCTCGCTTCCCGATGGCCTCGATGACCTCTTTCGGAGCGATGTGGGCCAGGTAGGTGTTGGTCGTCGCCAGTGAGACGTGGCCGAGCTGGCGTTGGATGATCGCCATCGGCACCCCTTCCATCATCAGCTCATAGGCATGGGTATGTCGAAGCCCGTGGGGATGCACCCGTTTGACGATGCCGGCACGCTTGGCGAGGCGGGGCAGCATGGTGCGCACCAGCGACGGTGTCATCGGTGCCCCCCGCAGCGTGCAGAACAGCGGGTTCTCCGCAGAGATGCCGAGCAGGCGACGGCGATCGATCCAGGTCTCGACGACTCGAGCCGCCCCCGGATCGATGCCGACCGTGCGTCGCCGGTCGCCCTTGCCGTGAAGCACGGTCACCGACCCCGATAACAGATCGAGATCCTTCACCAGCAGTGCCAACGCCTCGCCGAGGCGCAGCCCGGTTCGGTAGAGCAGCGTGATCAATGCCCGATGGCGAAGCCCGTAACTCGACGTCGCCGAACACTGCGCCAGCAGGGCTCTGAGCTCTTCGGGGGTCAGCACCTCGGCGGGATAGGTCCTGCCCTTGTTGGCGGGTGATCGACCTCTGCGATAACCGGGCTTGGTGATCGATGATGCCATCTTCACAACGTACGTCA
>BTQP01000049.1:0-11337 GCA_036985935.1 Acidimicrobiia bacterium
TCCGCAGCTTCGCGGGCAAGTGTCTCCACGGTGTCGAGAACTCTGTATTCCATGGGTTCAGCCTATTGGGATCGTTGCAGCGAGGTGCATGTGAGTTGTAATGTGTGTGGCGGTCCAAACGGAAGGAAGACCGAATGTCATTTTGGGATCAACTGGTCGCGGAGTTCGAGAGCCTCGGGACAACCCTTGCTGAGTGGTTGCCGCGCCTCCTAGTGGCGTTGCTGGTTCTCGTCGTGGGTATCTGGATAATCAAGTGGGTGAGGAAGCTCACCGTCAAACTGTTGCAGGTTGGGTTCATCGACGGAGTATTTGACAGAGCCGGTATCAACAAGGCCTTAGAACCGTCTGATCAGGACGCTGCTGGCATTACCGGAACGGTCGTGTACGCATACCTCTACGTTGTGCTGTGGCTAACTATCTTCCGGATACTCGAGATCGGGTCCATAGTCGATCTGCTCGAGCGGTTCCTTGCGTGGATTCCGATCGTCCTGCTGGCCGCCGTCGTCATCGTCGTGGCTGCTGCGGTCGCCTCGTGGACGGCCGACCTCGTAGCGCCGTTTGCCGAGTCGAAAGGTGTTGGATGGCTCGGAATTCTCGTCCGTGTCTCCGTCATCGTCTTTGGCGTGCTGTTCGCTCTCGATCTTCTGAACATCACGTTTGCGGCAGACCTCACGAAGATCGCCACCTTCGCTATCGGTGCAGCCTTCGCCATTGCGTTTGGCGTCGGAGGCATAGACGCCGGAAAGTTGTGGTGGAAGAAGTACGGCAGCCCCAAAGATGGCGGAGGTCAGCCCCCGTCGTCCTACGGTGGCTAACGCAGTTCTGATACCACAACATGCATAGTCGGTTCAGCGTCGGGACTCACCAGGGTTCCGACGCTGAACCGCGTTGAGAACCCGAAAACATGGCAACATCGGAACCGATCGAGACACCGCACGGCCAGGTAACGGCTGTGCTCGAGAGTCCGAGCAGTGTGACCGGCACGCCGATCCTGCTCGCCCACGGTGCCGGGCTGGGTCAGCATCATCCGTGGATGCTCATGATGCGGACGCGGCTCGTGGCGGCGGGCCACCTCGTGATGACGTTCGACTATGCCTACATGGAGGCCGGCAGGAAGGCTCCAGATCGATTGCCCAAGCTGCTCGATGTCCACGAAGCAGTGGCGCGCAGCCTTTCAGACAGGGCTGGTGAGATTCTGCTTGGGGGCAAGTCGATGGGTGGCAGGGTTGGATCGCATCTCGTCGCTGATGGCCGCTGCGATGCTGTGGGCCTTGTGTACCTGGGGTATCCGCTGGTGGCGATGGGCAAGACCGAGCCAAGGGACACCGAGCATCTCATGCGCATCGGGGTGCCCCAGCTCTTCGTATCAGGTACGCGGGATCGGATGGGACCGCGACTGGCGATCGAGTCCGTGGCTTCTGCCGTCCCTAACGGTTCGGTCGTGTTCATCAAGGACGGCGACCATTCCTTGACACCGCTCAAACGGAGCGGGCGTAGCATCGAGGACAGCCTCGATAGCGCCGTGCTATCGATCCAGGATTGGGCCGCTCGCGAGTTATGAATCGGTACCCGGTTGTGCGATGTATCGACCGGACGTCACTCGACCGTTGACCGTTCTCAGTTCCCAGATCGATCCCTTTCCCCACTCCCGTGGTCCGTCCATCGGAACGCCTTCAGCGAACAGGTGTCCAACGAGGTCTGCAATGACGTCGCCATGGGAACACAGGACCGCGGCTTCGGACTGGAGATCTGCGATCAGGCTCACCACCCGGTGTGGGTGTGTTCCTTCCACGAGCGCAGCTTCGGTCTCGACGGGAACCCCCAACCGTTTCGCCAGAGGGCTCATCGTGGCAATACACCGCGTGTAGTTCGATGAGCCGATCCGCGATATCGGATGTGCCGTGAGCATGTCCCGGATCGCCTTTGTCTGTCTCTTGCCCTTGCGATCGAGGGAACGTTTCCAGTCGTCCACGTCGACCTCTGAACGTTTGCCGGCGGATGCGTGGCGCACGAGATAGATCGTTCCCGCCGATCTGTCGTTGTACATGTCATGGGCCCTGTCGAGGACTCTGCGATCGTTCCTGAACGTCAACCGGTCGAGGCCCTTTCGATGGGAGACCCACATGACTTCGTCCACTTCACTGTTCGGTGTGAACGATCCTCGTTTGACGGTCGTGAGCCACCAGCGGACAACTTTTGCGTTTCCCGCCTGGGTCATGTATCCGATGGAACCGATGAATCTGGCTTTCTTCCCAACGATGCCGGTTTCTTCTCGGACTTCTCTCAGTGCAGCCTCAAGGAAGCTCTCACCTTTATCGAGTTTGCCCTTCGGAAGTGTCCAATCGTCGTAGTGGGGCCGATGCACGATGAGATATCTTGCCTTGCCCTTTTTGTTCCGCCGAGCGACAACACAACCGGCGGCCCAGATCGACTCTGACGGCGGGATCTCCTGATCAGTCACGAGAGTCAAGTCCTGGTACCTCAGCCCCGATTTCGGTCGAGCTCGATGACCTTACGAAGGCGCCGGACGTGGCGCTCCTCCCCGCTGAACTGTGCGCCGAGGTACGAATCGACGATCTCAGTAGCAGTCGTACTGCCGATGACCCGCGCCCCCAGAGCGAGCACGTTCATGTCATCGTGTTCGACTGCCTGGTGCGCTGTGTAGTGGTCGTGAACGACGGCACTGCGAATACCCGTGATCTTGTTCGCCGCGATCGACGCCCCCGCACCGGAGCCGCACACGATGATGCCTCGCTCTGCCTCACCGGCTACGACGGCGCGGCCGACAGCGGCGGCAAAGTCCGGATAGTCGACCGGGTCCGTGCTGTCTGTTCCAACATCGACTACGACGTGGCCCTTCGCGGTGAGGTGTTCTGCGAGTTCCCTTTTGAGCGGATACCCCGCATGATCGGCTCCAATGACAACGCGCATACTTCTTTCCTGTGGTCAGCACGCGCAGGTTAACGGCAGTATCGAGTGTCGGGGCAGGGAACATCCGCCCGAGCAACCTACTCTGCCGTCATGAGGATTCTGGCCGTCGCCTTGCTCTTTGTCACTGCGTGCTCCCAGGGCGTGGCCGCACCGATCGTGACCGAAACCGAAACTGTCTGTTCGGATGTGTTCTGTATCGATGTGCCTGTCGGCTGGCAGGCCGAGGTAGGCGACACGTACGTGTCGCTTTCGCACATCTCGGATCCTGAAAACACCTTCCTCACTGCAGGTCTTGTCGACATGGAGGCGATCGTGACTGCGTCTGGCGGATCGTGGCCGGTACCGACCCAGGAAGTGGTGATGGCCTTTTGGTCCCTGATCGAGGACGCCGGTGTCGGATCATTTACGCGTTCACAACGCATGGTCGGGGGAGCGGTCCGCTCGTGGGGCGAACACGAGACCGGAACAATGTGGCACCTGCTCTACCCATTGGAAGGGTCCTCAGCGATCGCGATCGAGATGCGAGCCCCGAATGGTTCGTGGGAAGCGCATGCCGACGTCGTTTTCAGAGGCGTTTCGGTCCGGTGACGGTCTCATGCTACCCAACGACCATCAAATGGGTCCTTGGGTAGCGATGATCCGTCGTAACCTCCGTGCCATGTCCGATTCGATTCTCATCACCGGCGGTACCCCGCTCCACGGGTCCATCGGCGTACTCGGTGCCAAGAACGCAGTTCTCAAACACATGGTTGCGTCGTTGCTTGCACCCGGTGCCCACACGATCGAGAACGTTCCAGGGATTCTCGATGTCGAGATCATGGGTCGCGTGCTCAGGCATGTTGGGGCAACATGTGTCGCCGAAGGAACCAACCTCCACATCGACGTGCCCGAATCACCCAACCCGGAGGCCCCGCTGGAACTGGTCAGACAGATGAGGGCGTCGATCCTGGTCCTTGGTGCACTTCTTGCGCGCACGGGCGAAGCCAGGGTGGCGCTACCGGGTGGCGACGACTTTGGTTCACGCCCGATCGATTTCCATGTGAAAGGCCTTGAGCAGATGGGTGTGGAGTTCGACCTCACACACGGCGTCCTTCACGCCTCTGCGCCGAACGGGCTGACCGGTACCGACATCTTCTTCGAGTTTCCGTCAGTGGGCGCCACAGAGAACATTCTGCTCGCCGCAGTGCTCGCGAAAGGCACGACGACGATCGGGAACGCTGCCCGGGAGCCAGAACTGACCGATCTCGCCGAGTACCTGATGAAGATGGGTGCCAAGATCGACGGCGCAGGCACATCGAACATCGAGGTTCACGGTGTTGACCGCCTGGAGCCTGCGGTCCACAGGACCGTGCCGGATCGGCTTGAAGCAGGAACCTATCTCGTCGCGGGTGCGATGAGCAGGGGAGAGGTGACTGTTACGGACTGTCGGCCTGAGCACCTGCGAATGGAACTGAAGAAACTCGAGGAGTCGGGCTGCATCGTGTCGACGACCGAGAATTCGGCGACCGTCAGAGGACCGGATACGCCGATGGCGACCGACATCGCCACGCTGCCGTACCCTGGTTTCCACACCGACATGCACCCACAGATGGTGGCCTATCTGTCTGTTGCCGAGGGCACGTCACTCGTCACTGAGAATATCTATGCGGGCCGTTTCCGGTACCTGGGCGAATTGAATCGAATGGGTGCGGACATACACGCTGATGGTCAGCATGTGGTGATCCGCGGGGTGGATGGCCTTTCCGGGTGCGAAATCGATGGATGTGACATCAGGGCGGCTGCGGCGTTGTCGATCGCGGCGTTGCGGGCGGATGGCGACACCGTGATCCGCGATGCACAGCACGTGGATCGTGGATACGACGACTTCGTCGCAAAACTTTCCAGTCTTGGTGCGAACATCGCGCGGGTGTGAAGGTGTCGAATCCCGTCCGAGTTGCTGTGGTACTGGCTTCTCTGATCGTCGCCGTGACGGCCGTTGTCCCTGGCGCCGCAGCGTTCGACTCTGGAGAAAAGCAGATCCAGTTGATCGAGTTGGTTGGCGCAGATGACACGCGTTTCGTTATCGATGGGAGGACGTACGTAGGCCCGATCAGCTTCAAGCTGTACAACGATGGCATAGCGCTCAGCGAGCTCGCATCCATCGAGCAGTATCTCGAAGGGATCTCTGAGATGCCGTTCAGTTGGCCGACTCAGGCTTTGCAGGCACAGGCTGTCGCGGCCAGGACGTACCTTGCGCGCAGGTTGTTGCCCGAACGCAAAGGCGATGCGGCCGAACACGACTACGACATCTGCGCAACGAACCGGTGCCAGGTGTACCGCGGCGTGTCGCTCGTTGAAGGTGAGTACGGTGAGAGATGGAAGGCTGCGGTGCGCAACACTGCAGATGAGCTCATTCTCTACGAAGGCAGACCCATCGAGGCTGTGTTCACATCGATGGTGGGAAGCAGGTCTCGAGCGAATCAGGATGTCTGGTCGAGCGCTCCTGTCCCGTACCTCCAGGCCGTCGATTCCCCTGAGGTTGGCATTGCCCCGTATGCGGAGTGGACCGTCGAGGTGAGCGCTGCACAGTTCGTGGCGATCCTCGAGGCTCAGGGATTGGACGTCGGCGGTTCGCTCGAGTCGGTTTCGATCGAAGATCCGCCAGAAGGCGATGGTCGAACGACGATCTCCGTAACGACCGAGCGCGGAACGGACGAGATACTCGCACCAAATCTCAAGGGTGCTTTCAACCGATATGGTGACGAACTGTTTCCCGGTCTGTTGCCCATCCGACTCGACGACGGCAAGAAGCTGCCAGAGCCACTGCTGTCGTACACGTTCGACCTCGAGCACGTCGTGTCGGAACCAAGTTCCGTCGAGTTGCTGCTCCCTGCATCTGACCGCATCGGCGCGGATGTGATTGTGATTACCGGAGAGGGCTGGGGCCACGGTGTCGGCATGAGTCAATGGGGTGCCCGCATTTTCGCTGACGAAGGTGCATCGTACGACGAGATCCTGTCGCACTACTACTCGGGTCTTGAACCGGAACGGGTGCCCGACATGGTCCCCGATGAGGTGGTTGTTGGTCTCGCGACCGATCGCGCACATGTCGACGTCACCATCGAAGGTCGGGCAGAGATCCTGGTCAACGGGGTACCGTCCCGGTCCTTCATCTCGGGAGGTTGGATGATCCGCGATTCGGCGATCGGTCTCGATCTGGTCCCGATCGACAATCCTGGAGCGGCTTCTCCGATCTCACAGAGAGTCTGGCCGAGATAGGCAGTCTGCTCGGCCGCCGCGTGGATTCGGGACGTGGATTCGAGGAACAGTTCACACTACGGTGGTGTTGTTAAAGTGTCGGGCGACCGGGAGTACGCTCAGAGGTCCTATGGGAGAGTCAGTGGATAGAACGATCGTAGGGAGCATCATCGAGATCGGGTCTGCAACCGCGCGCCCGAAAGACGGTCCGTCGGAGATCGACAGGGATGAACTCGAATCGGCGCTCGACTACATCCGCCCCGCCCTGCAGGCGGACGGCGGAGATGTGGTGCTCGAAGGTGTGTTCGGTGGAACCGTGAACCTGCTGCTCGTCGGCGCATGCGGAGGTTGTCCCATTTCAGAGACCACCGTTACGGCGGGTATCGAGCGGATTCTCAAGGATCGCGTTACCGGTGTGACCGAGGTCGTCGCCGCGGGAGGGTGAGCCCGCCACGGGCGCGTTCACATCTAAGGTCGCGGGGTGGAACTCAACGAACTGCTCGACAAAGCACTGGGGTCTGATACCCGCTCCATCGGTCGGCTCCTGACGAGCATCGAGAATCGGACGCCGCTCGGCAGGGAAGCGCTCGCAAGGTTGTACGCCGGTGGCGGAACGAGTAGATCGGTGGGTGTGACGGGCACCGCGGGCGCAGGCAAATCGACGCTCACGTCCTCTCTGCTCACTCGCATGCTCGATCAGGGTGGCAAGATCGCTGTGGTGGCGGTCGACCCATCGAGCCCCTTTACCGGTGGGGCGATCCTCGGTGACCGTGTTCGCATGACCGAGCACGCAAGTGAGGATCGAGTGTTCATCCGGTCGGTTGCCAACCGCGGTTCTCTCGGTGGCATCTCCGAGACAACACCCGCGATCGTCGCCGCACTCGACGGACTGGGGTTTCCCGAGGTCGTCATCGAGACCGTGGGGATCGGTCAATCAGAGGTCGAGATCGCAACGACGGCAGACACAACGGTCGTGGTGGTCAGCCCCGGATGGGGAGACGCCGTGCAAGTGTCCAAGGCCGGGTTTCTCGAGATCGCGGACATATTCGTTGTCAACAAGTCAGACCGAGATGGCGCCAGCCGCGCCGTGGCCGATCTTCGGGCGATGATCGAACTCGGTCCCACGACGTCGTGGACACCCCCCGTTCTCGAGACTGTGGCCACGACGGGCGCAGGTGTTGACGAGTTATGGGCAGCAGTGCTCGCGCATCGTGCCCACCTTGACTCGACCGGCGCCATGGCGCAGCGCCGACGTCTTCGTGCTGCGGCACAGTTCTCTGCCGCTGTTCGTCAGGCGGTTGGGGAAACGGTGGCACCTGAGGACGATTCCTTGGATCTGATCGGCGCGATCGCCGATCGTTCCATCGACCCGTGGACCGCGGCCGACCAGGCGCTTACGCGGAATTGACAAGCACTATTGTGAAACTTCCCTGAGGAAGGACACACAATGGAACTCGTCGAATACTCGGTTGACGGAGCGGTTGCCGTCATCACGCTCAACCGTCCACCGATGAACGCACTCAACCCTGAGCTGATCTCCCGGATCGACACCGCAGTGGGACGTGCGGAAGATCCCGCGGTCCGCGCTGTGGTGATCACGGGAAGTCCACATTTTGCCGCGGGTGCCGACATCAAAGGATTCCAGGAGTCGTTCGATTCAGAGACGAA
Organism: Acidimicrobiia bacterium; assembly: GCA_036985935.1. GTDB lineage: Bacteria > Actinomycetota > Acidimicrobiia > Spongiisociales > UBA5794 > JAMBLL01. The sequence goes on from BTQP01000049.1 coordinate 7,837, forward strand.
GGACAGGCAGGCGTCGGGGCTGTCCGAGGCAGTGCTGCGGCTCGCGAACCTGGAAAAACCTACGATCGCCGCAGTCTCAGGCTTCGCTCTTGGCGGCGGGCTGGAACTTGCGATGGGCGCCGACTTTCGATACCTCGCCGAAGGTGCGAAAGTCGGACAGCCAGAGGTGCTGCTCGGGATCATCCCTGGGGCCGGTGGCACTCAACGACTTGCGAGGTTGGTCGGACCCCAAAAGTGCAAGGAAATATGCATCACCGGCCGGCATGTGAAGGCCGATGAGGCTTTGGCGCTCGGAATCGCGGACAAAGTGTTCCCGGACGATGAGCTTCTCGCCAGGTCGATGGAAGCCGCTGCGTTCTTCGCCGCGGGGCCGACACAGGCCTACGCAGCGATCAAACGTGCTGTGGGCCAGGGATTCGATGTGACTCTCGAGCAGGGCCTGGTGGTCGAAGCCGAGGAGTTCGCGAAGGTCTTTGTTTCGGCGGACGCACGAATAGGAGTTGCGGCATTCCTTGCAAAGGAGAAACCCGAATTCACGGGGTCGTGACCTGAGCCGACCCGCCGGGCTCGGATAACCTCTCGGATATGGCAGTTCATATACCTCCGTGGAGCGCGAGAGCACTCGGGTTCTTCGGCGGGTTCGTGGTACTGATCTGGGTTGCCCTGTCGTGGATGCATGCCAACGCCATCAGGGAGGAGTTCTTGTTGCCTCGTCCGGCCCAGGACGGCTTCCCGCTCGAGGTCCTGTCGAACGAGGCCGGCCGGATCGTCATCACAAGAACGCCCGACAGCGAGCGTGAGGGCTTCTGGGGCCTCGAGACTGAGGATTCCTACGCACAGGTGACCACGATCGTCCGGATCGATGACGAAACGGTCGAGCGTGGAGTGCGAACACTCGAAGGTGAGATCCCCGTCGGTGCCTCTGCACGGATGAACGCCGACGCGTACACCGGAGACCCGCTTGTCGCGCACGGTCTCGGTTTCGAAGAGAATTTCCCGATTCCTTCAGACATCGGGCCTCATGATGCGTGGTTCATCGATGGTCGCCGCTCGACGTGGGTCATTTTCGTCCACGGGCGTGGTGTTGACCGCCTCGGTGAATCGCTTCGCATCATCCCGGGTCTCGTCGAACAGGGATTTCCCATCGTGTCGATGACATATCGCGGAGATCTCGCTGCAACGCCCAACCCGTCCGGGATGAGGCTGTGGGGACTCGACGAGTGGAAGGACGTCGAAGCGGCGGTGGAGCTCGCGAATCGAAAGGGCGCAAAGGATGTGGTGCTCGTCGGGTCAGGGTTCGGCGCCAGCATCGTGTCCACATTCCTCCACGAGTCCGAGGCGATCGCGGGAGTGCGCGGTGTTATCTACGACTCTCCGATGATCGACCTCGAAGGTGTTGTCAGCCGGTGGGCCTCGGACAGGTCGACGCCCCGGCTCATTTCGTGGCTGGGTCGCAGACTGACCACGATCCGGTTCGGCATGGAATGGGACGTGCTCGACCAAACCAGCCGTACCGAGGACTTTGATGTGCCAATGCTTCTTCTCGTGGGGGGCGAGGACCCTGTCACTCCCATCGAGGAGCTCGTCGCTTTTGGTGAAGACCTCGGCGATCTCGCTGATGTCGAGCGCTTTGAACAAGGTGGGAATGCCGACCTGTGGAACATCGACGTGGAAAGATACGAGCGGGTCGTCGCTGATTTCCTGTTCAAGATCATAGGACCCGAATAGCAATGCCGGCGACTGAGTACTACCTCGATCATGCGTCGACGACGTCGATGAGGCCGTCGGCTATCGAGGCTATCCGGTCGTTCACTGAGACACAGCATGGAAACGCCTCAGGTCAACACCTAGCGGCCCGTCGTGCGAAGAACGCTCTCGAGGAAGCGCGCGAACGCGCCTCGCACATGATCGGTGCGGGGCGGCCCCATGACGTGATATTCACATCCGGCGGCACAGAGTCCGACAACCTTGCTGTGATCGGCACTGCCATGGCGTCTGAGCGACCACGTGTGGTCGTATCGGCCGTGGAGCACAAGGCCGTGCTCGCAGCTGCCTCCTCTCTTTCGTCCCGGGATCGAGATGTCGTCTTGGCACCTGTGGATGACAACGGTGTCGTCTCGGTGAGGGACTGGGAAGCTCTCGTTGATATACCAACGTCACTCGTGTCGGTGCAGACAGCGAACAACGAGGTGGGCGTGATCCAGCCCGTTGCAGAGATCGTGGAGCGAGTTCGGTCCGTCGATTCCAACGTTGCGCTCCACACCGATGGTGCGCAGTCCTTTGTCAGCAATGAGCTTGATGTCGTGTCTCTCGGAGTCGACCTCGCGAGCCTATCCGGACACAAATTCGGTGGTCCCACAGGTGTGGGATTGCTCTACGTCGCCCCAGGTACACGGATCGAGCCGCTGATCGTCGGTGGTGGCCAGGAGGCGGGGCTGCGTTCCGGCACGTCGAACGTCGCTGGCATCGTCGCCATGGTGGCAGCCATGGAGGAAACCGTCGCCGACCGCGACAGATTCACGACACGCACCGCGACAGAACGCGATGACTTCGAGTCGGTGCTGACCGGCGCGGATAGGGGAGTAATAGTCACGGCGAACGAGGTAGAGCGTCTACCGCACTTCAGCCATGTCCGCGTGCCAGGTATCGACGCCGAGACGTTGCTCATTCGCCTCGATCAGATCGGTGTATTCGCCTCCGCCGGTTCTGCATGCCAGTCCGGTGCGATCGAGCCAAGCCACGTGCTGACCGCGATGGGGCGCAGTGCGACCGAGGCTGGTGAATGCGCGCGATTCACTTTCGGCTGGGACAGCCCCGTGGGTATCGGGCAGGCCGCGGCCAGCGCCGTACTCGATGTGATCGGTGATCTGGCGTGAAGGCTCTCGTTGCGATGTCTGGAGGTGTCGACAGTTCTGTTGCCGCTGCGCTCATGCTCGAACAGGGCTACGACGTCATCGGTGTCACATTGAAACAGTGGGAGGGCCCGGACGGGTCGATGCCGGTGTCGGGCTGTTGCACGCTGTCTGATGCCGAGGATGCGCGCCGCGTTGCTGCCCAGCTCGACATCCCGTATTACGTACTGGACTACGTCGCCGACTTCGCTGAGGCCGTGATCGAACCGTTCCTCGAGGGATATATGAACGGCCTGACACCGAACCCGTGTATCGAGTGCAACCGAAAGGTGCGGTTCACGGCACTGCTCGAGCGCACACGGGCACTCGGTTGCGATGTGCTTGTGACGGGGCACCATGCCAGGGTGGAGGAAGTCGACGGTGTGTGGAAACTTCGCATGGCCGTCGACGATACGAAGGATCAGTCGTACGTGCTGCACATGCTTGATCAGGATGCGCTATCGAAGGTGCGGCTGCCGATCGGCACCATGAAAAAAACCGATGTCAGGGCGTATGCCACGAAACTCGGGCTTCGCACGGCGTCCAAGCCGGATTCCCAGGACATCTGTTTCGTGACATCGGGCGACTACAGAGACTTCCTGCGCAACGA
>BTQP01000050.1:0-11280 GCA_036985935.1 Acidimicrobiia bacterium
ACGATTCGATCAGCGCCGCAGTACACGTTGAGGCCGTCGTCTCGAACGAATCCGATGACGGTCACCCCGAGCTCTTCTCCGAGGTCCACAGCCAGATCGGACGCACCCGAGACACCCGCGATGATCGGTATGCCAGCTACTGCGGCCTTCTGAACCATTTCGAAGCTGATTCGGCCAGACACGAGCAGGATCGTGTCAGAGATCGGCCATTGCCCCGGTGCGAGGTGTCCGACGACCTTGTCCACCGCGTTGTGTCGACCGATGTCCTCGTATACCACTCTGAGTTCGCCGCTCGGTGTGAAGGCCGCCGCGGCGTGAATGCTTCCCGAGGCCGCGAACTGGGCCTGGTGGTGGCGCATCAACCTCGGAAGATCAGAGATCACGGACGCATCGACGCTTGGTCCGTCGGGCATCGTTCGCGCTGCGATGCGTACCGCGTCGATAGATGCCTTCCCGCAGACGCCACATGACGACGATGTGAAGAAATTGCGACGGAACTGTTCGGGGTCGACCGTTACGCCCTCTGCCAGGACGATGCGATATCGGTCCCCCTCGGAGGTGCCAGCAACCCGCTCGACGCCAACCACTTCATGTGGGCCCAGGACGATCCCTTCCGTTAGCGCAAAACCAAGCCCGAGCTCTTCGTCGTCGCCCGGTGTGCGCATCAACACAGCGACAGGCACGTCATGCAACCGATACTCAACCGGTGACTCCGATACGAGATAGTCCAACGCATCTGCCGCCTTCCCACCCCGGTAACGAACGATCTTCCTACGAGTCATCGCCCGGCCTTCAAGACTCGTGCCAGAGCGCGATCCGGCGCCGCCTTGAACGTGGGTTGTGTCCTCTTCAGGTTCGCAGACCCGCGGCGAGTCTTGCGTCCTCCCTTCAGGGGGGACAAGCGAGTCTTCGAGCGAGGGGGGTCTGTGAGCCTGCGAGCGCGGTCCGGCACCGCGCCAACGCGGGTTGTTTCCACTTTGTGAACTTGGTCTTGCGTGACGTTCGTGCTCGCGGGCTCGCGTTCCCCCCTACATCGCACCTGGCGGTGCTCTGTTGTCCCCCCTGAAGGGAGGACGGAAAGAAGGGGTCTACGTGCCCTGCGCGGAGTTCTTGTGTCCTTCCGAATCTTCTGTCCTCCCTTCAGGGGGGACAAGCGAGTCTTCGAGCGAGGGGGGTCTGTGAGCCTGCGAGCGCCGTACGACGGGGTTGTGGCAGCGGTCGACGGGATCGTGGTGGCGGGTCGGATCCACATTCGTGCTCGCGGGCTCGCGCTCCCCCCTACATCGCACCTGGCGGTGCTCTGTCGTCCCCCCTGAAGGGAGGACAGAAGATTGGGAAGGGCGGGAGCGAAGAAGCTGCGCGGAATCAGCCATCTTCGCTCTGGACGTATGAGTAGCCGAACCTGCCCTTGATGCACAGGTGGCCGCTGGTGACGGAGTGGTCGAGGGGGGAGGTGACCTTGACGATGCGGTTGTCCTGGACGTGGAGGTCGAGGTTGCAGCCGATGCCACAGAAACTGCAGATCGTTGTTGTCACCGTTTGCTCGTTCTCGTCCCAGGTACCGGCTTCGCGCATGCGGTATTCGGATGTGAACATCAGGGCACCTGTCGGGCACACACCCACGCAGTTGCCGCAGTAGACACACGCTGACTCTGGCAATGTGATGTCGAATTCTGTGGTGATCGTTGCAGCGAGTCCGCGCCCACCAACGTCGATCGCAAACGTGTTCTGTGCGTCGGGGCCGCACGCCGCGACGCATCGATAACACATGATGCACTTGTCGTAGTCACGGATGTAGAGCTCGTCTTCGATCTTGACGTCACGGCGGGTCCGTGCCCACTCTCCCCACCGGTCTGGTTCGACGTCATAGCGGGCCATCGCATCCCTCGTCGTTTCGTCGGCGAGGGACATATCAACGGTTGAGGCGAGCAGTTCGTACACCGTCTTGCGGATCGCCCGGACACGGGGAGACCCGGTGGTGATGTCCATGTCGGGCGTGACCTCTCGGGAGCAGGCCGGTACGAGGTTCCGGGAACCTGCGACCTCAACGACGCACACCCGACAGGAATTGAACGGCGTGAGTGTTTCGAGGTAACACAAGGTGGGTATCTCGACGTCGATTGTCGCGGACGCCTCGAGGATGGTGGTTCCCTGAGAAACAGCGACGGGCCTTCCATCGATCGTGATCTCGATCAGGGCGACGGGTGCTTCGATCATTCCGGGACTCCGATGAGTCCGAGTTCCAGAGCAGATTGCACTGCAACAGATGCCGCTTGACCGAGACCACAGATAGATGCTTCGCGTAGTACCTCGTCGAGGTCACTGAGAAGTTCCAACTTCCCAACGATGTCGCCATCGCCGAATCTGATACTGAGCAGTGTTTCCTTCTGGCGGACGGTCCCAACACGACACGGAACACACAGGCCGCAGGACTCGTGTGCAAAGAACTCTGCGATGCGTGAAACGATGTCGGCCATATCGGTTTCGGTATTGAATACCAAAACGACACCTGATCCGAGTCCGATGTTGAGCGCTCTCGTGTCCTCGAATGTAAGAGGTACGTCCAGGTCGTCTTCCCCGATGAACGATCCTGCGGCGCCACCGATGAGTACCGCAGCGATGTCACCATCGGCTCCACCAGCGAGATCGATCAGTTCACGCGTCGTGGCCCCAAACGGCACCTCGAAGACACCGGGGTTCACGACGTTGCCCGAAAGGCAGAACAGTTTCGGACCCTTTGAGTCTCCCGTTCCGATCGATGCGAATGCTTCTCCTCCGCCGAGCACGATCGACGGAACGTTCATCAGCGATTCGACATTGTTGATGAGCGTCGGACGCCCGAAGAGTCCCGCCTGCGTGGGAAACGGGGGTTTCTGCCGTGGTTCGCCCCTGAAACCTTCGATCGAGTTGAACAGCGCGGTCTCCTCGCCACAGATGTAGGCACCGGCCCCTCTGCGCACTTCGATGTCGAACTCGAAGCCACTGCCGAGAAGATCGTTGCCAAGAAATCCTGCGCTGCGGGCTTCGATGAGTGCTGCGCTCAGCCTGGAATGTGCGCTCGGGTACTCACCTCTGATGTAGATGTAACCGACCGTCGCGCCGACGGCGAAACCGGCGATCGTCAGTGCTTCGATCAGACCGAAAGGGTTGGCTTCCATCAGTACCCGGTCTTTGAACGTCCCCGGTTCGCTTTCGTCCGCATTGCAGATCACATATTTCTGACCATCTTCCGCTGCGACGGCGTTCCACTTGATGCCGGCAGGGAATGCCGCACCACCACGTCCACGCAAACCGCTTGTGTCGATATGGTCGCGAACACCACCTGGCCCGATGGTGATGGCGTGTGCGAGGGCGTGGTAACCACCGGCTGCTCGAAAGTCTTCTAACGATGTGGTCGCAATATTGAGCAGGGTCGTGTCTGATCTTGGCGTCGGTGCGACGCTTGATGCCGGTGTGGCGACGGATAGGACATCGACGACCTGTTCGACGGAAACAGGAGCAAGAACGACGTTCTGTGCGCCGGCGACCTGGACGAATGCAGCTGAACCCTTCTCGCACTGCCCTAAACAGGGGGAGCGCTTCCACATGCCGCCGTTTACGACCGTACCGGCATCGCCCAATCGGTCTGAAAGGTCGTCCAGGAGGCGGTCGACACCAGCAGCCTTGCATGCGATGTCGTCACACACATGGGCGACCCTCGGTGGTGCTTGTTCCGTGGCGATCAGGTCGTAGAAGGTTGCGACACCAAAGGCTTCGGCAGGGGACACGGGCACACGCTGGGAGATGTAGTTCAGTGCCCCGTGGCTGACCCACCCGATGTCGTCCTGGACTGCATGAAGGGTTGGCAGCAGCAGATGTCTGCGGTCCTGAGATGCATGGAAACCTCCGTAGGCGACATGATCATCGGCAGGGCTGCGCTTGTCGGCCCCGGCCCAGACCGAGTCCGGTAGGCCGAGCACGCCGTCTACGGCTGCCCGTTCGGCATCGGTTGGCGCATCCTTCGTGGTCCGGTAGTCGATGGTGCCCTCAGTTCCCTGTCATCTTGTCGATGCGAACCGCGGTTGCTTTGAACTCTGCGGTCCCAGACTTCGGATCCCACGCATCGAGGGTCAGAGTGTTGACGTCGACGTCGTCCGGTGAGTGGATCGCCATGAACACGAGCCCTCTTCGCAGTCCGTGTGAGATGCGAACCGGGACCTCGATGGTTCCTCTCCTCGAAGAGACCTCGACGAGTTCGCCCTCGGTAACGTCGAGCGAAGCTGCTTCTTCCGGTGAGATGTCGATGACAGCTCCTTTGCGGATCGGTGATCGGTAGCCCCCGGACTGCACTCCGGTGTTGTACGCATCCAGCCGTCGGCCCGTGGTGAGCCGAACGGGGAATTCGTCATCGAGCGGATCGATGGGTGGTACCCAGTCGACGAGAGAAAAGGCCGCTGGATCCCGTGGCATTGGATCCTCCCAGAGCCAGGCGTGTAGGAACAGCGTGCCGGGGTGGTCCTCGGTCGGGCATGGCCACTGGAGTCCGCCGAGCTCCTCGAGGCGTGCGTACGACATGCCTGCGTGCATGGGACTCAGGGTTCGGAGCTCGTCCCAAACCTGCTCGGCCGTTTGGTCCGCCCACTCATTGCCGAGCTCGTTGGCGAGCATCGTCAGTATTTCGATGTCGTCCAGCGCGTCCCCGGGCGGCTCAACCGCCTTGCGGATGCGTTGGACGCGACGCTCGCTTGAGGTTGCGGTTCCTTCGGTCTCGGACCATCCGACAGCTGCGGGAAACACGACGTCGGCCATCGCGGCCGTCTTGGTGAGGAAGATGTCCTGAACTACGAGATGGTCGAGCCCTTCGAGCAGTTCGATGGCGCGGCCTGTATCGGCCTCGGACTGCGCCGGGTTTTCTCCGATGATGTACATGGCGTGGAGTTCGCCGCGCTCCATCGCGTCGAACATCTGTGTGACATGCCAGCCAGGTTCGGCGGGAACCGTTGTGCCCCATGTCTGTTCGAATTTGTGTCTCGCTTCATCATCGGTCACGTCCTGGAAACCCGGCAGTTTGTTTGGGAGAGAGCCCATGTCGCCCCCGCCCTGCACGTTGTTCTGGCCTCGTATGGGGACCAGCCCGGAACCATATCGACCGACGTGTCCCGTCAGGAGAGCGAGATTGATGAGCGACACGACGTTGTCTGTTGCATTGTGATGTTCGGTGATCCCCAGGGTCCAGCAGAGCTGGGCGGTTGGTGCTTTTGCATAGTCGTGGGCGAGTGAGCGGATCGCCTCGGCGGGCACGCCTGTGATCTTCTCGCCCCATTCGAGTGTGCACGGTTCGACGTGAGCGGCGAACTCGTCGAAGCCAGATGTCGAGTGTGTTACGAACTCGGTGTTGACGAGTCCTGCGTGGATGATCTCTCTGGCAACCGCGTTCGAAAGTGCAATGTCAGAGCCGACGTCGATGCCAAGCCATATGTCTGCCCACTCGGCGGACTCGCTGCGACGGGGGTCGACGGTGTACATCCTGGCGCCGTTGCGGACTCCTTTGGCGAGGTGGTGGAAGAAGATGGGGTGGGCGTTGCGCGCGTTAGATCCCCACAGGATGATGAGGTCCGTGGTCTCGATCTCTTCGTAGGAGGAGGTTCCTCCTCCCGCTCCCAGGACTGCCGCCAGACCGGCGACGCTAGGAGCGTGTCACGTACGGTTGCAGCTATCGATGTTGTTCGTTCCGAGAACTGTTCGTGCGAACTTCTGTGCTACGAAGTTCATCTCGTTGGTCGCCTTCGAACACGAGAACATGCCCGTTGCGCCCGGTTCGTTGCGCCGGAACCCTGCCGCTGCTCTCTCGAGAGCGACGTCCCAACTGGCCTCAACCAGTTGCCCATCAACACGTACAAGAGGTGTCGTCAAACGCTCATATCGTTTACCCATCTCACCTCCCTTCTGTGCGAACCCACGGTAACAAACTGTGGTTCACGAGATCGCAGGTGTCGTACGACGTCATACGTACTACGTACTACCGCGAGCTCGCCTCGCTAGACGATTCGGCGGTCGGAGGCCCACCGGGCAAGCTCGTGGCGATTCGAGAGTTGCAGTTTGCGCAGGACAGACGACACGTGCGACTCGACTGTCTTGATCGAGATTCCGAGTCTCTTTGCGATCTGCTTGTACTGGTAGCCGCGGGCGATCTGTCTCAGAACCTCCTGCTCGCGAGGCGTGAGCTGGTCGAGGTCGGGATCATCCTGCACCGGGACTGCTCGTGCGAACACGTCGAGCACGAAACCGGCAAGCGAAGGTGAGAACACGGCGTGACCGGTAGCGACCCTGTCTATTGCATCCGCGAGATCCGCTGGACTGATCGATTTTGTTACGTACCCGCGACATCCTGCCCTGATCATCGCAATGACATCTTCGGGTGCGTCCGACACGGACAGAGCGAGGAACCGTATGTCAGGATTCGATTCGGCGGCGTTGCTCACAACGGCAACACCCCCACCACCCGGCATGTGGACATCGACGAGCACGACCTCTGGTTTCAGCCTGCGGATGTCGTCGATTGCCGTGTCGACGTCCCCAGCGACACCGAGGACGTCGAAACCGGCTTCGAGCTCTGCACGTACGCCTGTCAGAAAAAGCGCATGGTCGTCGACGAGGAACACAGACGTCATTTTCCGTCGCTCCCCATCGTGAGATGGACCTCGGTGCCGGCACCTTCACCGGTTTCGATGACGGCTGTGCCGCCGTGTCGGTTCATCCGCCCGCGTATCGATTCGGAGATGCCCTTGCGGTCCTCATCGACCGCCCGAGCGTCGAATCCGGAACCCTGATCGGTCACGAATACTTCGATCAGGTCTCCCTTCGCCTCCGCGAACACGGACACCTTGTTTGCACCGGAATGTTGTGCAGCGTTCATCATCGCTTCTGTTGCCGCTCCGACGAGTGCGATTCGCTTCTCTGTCGGGAGGTCCCCGTCTCCGACGACGACGACTGACACGGGCACGTCGTGTGCTTCCTCAACGCGTGCCGCGGCAGCGCCGAGTGCGCCCCGTAGCGACCCGGTATTGGTCGCCTCAGGGTTATACAACCAGCCGCGAAGGTCGCGTTCCTGGGCGCGAGCGAGTGTGACCATCTTCTTTGGATCCTCTGTCCGCTGGATGAGAGCGAGTGACTGGAGGACGGAGTCGTGGAGATGAGCTGCCATCTCGGCTCGTTCCTCAGACCGGATCCTGGCCCTGCGCTCCGTGCCCAGGTCCTCGGCGAGCGACCACAGCCACGGTCCGCCGACGATCAGAGATCCGACGAGTGTGAGGATCACAGCAACGAACAATGCCCCCATGGACTCGAGAGCATCGAGTGACGTGAGCACAAACGCAAGACCCGCCACCATCATTGCGAGTCCTGCCAGAACGACCCACCACGGTCTGCGTGCAGAGCCCACCACGCCTTCGAGTGATCGTTCATAGTTGAAGCCGCTCGTATCGATGGCGATCGCCAGTCCGAAGAGCGTGAGCACGATCGGCCATGTGACCTGGCCAAACCACAACCCGATTACCTGGAGCAGCAACATCCCTGCGACGAACATCGCTGCGACACCGACCTTTTGCTGTCGTGTGGTCGTACGTGGTTCCGGCGGCCCGTCTTCCTCGGGCACGAGCAGGGCCGCAAGCACATATACAACGAGACCGACTCCCCCGGCAAGCATCGCCGATAGGAATGCAGCGCGAACGTAGATCGGCCGGATATCGAGCTGTTCACCGATACCGCCGGCGACGCCCGTCAGCATTCGCTCGAGCGTCGAGCGCTGGAAGGGCCAATTGATGGATCGTTGTTCAGAGGTAACTGCCACAGTTCTCCAATGGTGACATAGCCCGTCGCTGGCCACAACCAGGGACGACCCTGAGCGAACCCTGAGGTCTCAGGAATCAAGGGGATGGTCCCCGATTGTGCTTCAGCCGGTCTTCGGACAGGGTATGGATATGGCAGAACAACACAACGCAACATCCAGAGTCACGAGGTCCGTAGATGACAAGATCATCGCGGGCGTGTGCGGCGGCCTCGCCGAGCAGTTCGGCATCAACGCATGGTGGTTCCGGTGGTCCTTCATCATCTTGACTTTCTTCGGATTCGCGGGCGTGTTCCTCTATGTGCTTTCGTGGATTCTCATTCCGAAGGAAACGGACGACGACTCTGTCGCTGCCGGTTGGATGGAGGGACTTGACTTCACGGATGTCGGCACGATATTCGGAGTTGTTCTCATCGGAATCGCTGGTGTGATCGTTCTCAACCGGATCTTCAACGTTTCGAGCGCCCTGATCGCAGCGGGAGTGCTCGGTCTCGTTGGTGTTCTGCTCTACAGGGGCGATCTGCGCTCTGGGAATAGCCAACGGTACGCGAGCGCCGACGAGAGCGACGGGTCGCCTGAAGTCGAACCGGTTGACAGCGCTTCGTCAGATTCAGCAGATTCCGTTTCCGGAGCTGGAACGACCGTCGCCTCGTCCGTTGCGACGAAACCTCCGAGACCGAAGAAGGTCAAGAAGCCGCGGCCGCCGAAGTCGATGCTGGGACGACTCACGATGGCAGCCGTGCTGATCACGCTTTCTACAATGACGCTCGTAGCGCTTGTGGGGTGGTTTACGTTCCAGCCGGTCGATTACCTGGCGGCCGGCATGGGGATCATTGCGATCGGGTTGCTACTCGGTGCCTGGATAGGGAGAGCACGTTGGCTCATCGTCATCGGCATCTTGCTTACACCGTGGCTTTTCTTCGCCGCTCTCATTCCCTCCATTTCTGAATGGTCAGTTGGTGATCCGAACTATCGGCCTCAAACTGTCGTCGAGGTGCAGGACGAATACTCCCTTACTCTCGGCGAACTCGCTATCGACCTCACCGATCTGAGCGAGCAGGACCTCGCTTCGATCGGCAGTATCGAGGCGTCGGTCGGTTCGGGGACACTCGAAGTCCGCGTGCCACTCGGTGTTGGTGTTCTGGTGCGCGCAGAGGTTGGTCTGGGCACCATCCAGTCGACCGTGAGATCCACGAAGGTCTACACCGATCCGTCCCCCAATGACCAAGAGTTGTTGGACGATTGTTTGTCAGAGGGAACCGGGTCTCACGCGTGTGACGAGATATTCGGAGCACGCGTCGACGACCCGTGGCAAGGAGAGTATCCGTGGGAGGCCTTCCGCCATGACTCTGGAATCGGCCTCGACAAGACCTATTCTCTCGGATCCGATCCAATCATCCTCGAGCTCGACCTGAGCGTCGGAGCAGGCCAGATCACGATTCGACAGAGCGGCGATACGACCGTCTATGAAGCAGGGCGAGAGGGTTAGACCATGAAACCACACCGATTCGACATCATCTCGTTCGTATTCGGAGCGATCTTCCTCGTGTTCACAGTCAGCGCGGTATGGAACACCGATCTCAATTTCTCGCTGTCGGTCTGGGTCCTGCCAGCAGCGGCTCTCATCCTCGGCATCGGTCTGCTCGCCTCAACGTTGCGGTCTGGCAACCCCGAATCTGTCGACGATGACTGATTCCTGACCGTTCTAGCGTCCAGAACGGCCAGATGCGGCGCGTTTGGACGCAAGATGCCTAGAAGAAGAGCTGTTTTGCGACGTTCGTGAATAGCGCGAGGAAGATGAACCATGCGCCGACGACGATCAGGATGCGGCCGCCCCAGCGTTTCACCGAGGGTCCCGCGGTCTTGAAGCGGTTGAGGGTCGAGGCCTGGGCGAAGGCGGCCCCGATAGCCGTGACGAAGAGAAGAATCACGATCATGGCTGCTGCGACAGTGAACGTGAAGACAGAGGTTGCGACGCTCCCGGTGATGAGAGATTGTGCGGCCAGACCGGCCAGCAAGGGACCCGTTCAGGAGAATCCAGCTGCCAGATACCCGAATCCGTAGAGGATGTGGCTAGTGAACCGTGTCTCGTCGCCGATCGCTGCCCGTTTTCGGTCGACGGGTTCGGCGACCCTCGTCATACCCCGGAACTGCACGTTGATGACACGTAGTTGTACGAGGCCCATAGTGATGAGAACGACTCCCACGACGATCCGCAGGATGCGGCCCTGTGACGACTCGAGGGAGAACAGTTGCGCGATCGCTCCACCTCCGAGGGAAAGCAGCAGCCCAAAGCCTGCGACGAATGTGACGGCACCTATCGATGCGCCTGCGGCAAAACTCAGTGCATGCCTGGTGCGGTTGTCAGCTTCTGACGTTATCTGGCGGGTGAGGGCTGTGAGCAGCAAGGGAAACGAGCACGGCGAGAAGAATGCCGCGATCCCAACGGTCGCCGCTACGACGACGAGTCCGATTCCAGTGGCTCCTCCTACGTCGAACTGGCGGAACACGCGGAACCCGACATACCCGGCGAGACCTACGACGATCGTCGCGACCACGAGCAGCGTCATGCGTGCGCGCAGCCGAGATTTCTTGATTTCCTCGCGGTCGGTCGTCACATTTTTCCTGTCGATCCGCCCCATCGTAAAGCTTCAAGCCGCTCGAAGGTCAAGTCCCCACGTACGGGTTTGTCGTCGATTACGGCAAGATCCTGCCGACTTCTACGCAAGAACCCGAGGGATCAGTATTCGCCGGCGAGTTTGCTGTGGTCCCAGGTAGTGGTCGTAACCGGTTCGACGATGACCGCGGTGTTCTTCGCGGCGAAACGCCCAAAGGCAGCATCGAGTTCTTGCGCAGTGAACTCCCGTGGTTCGGTGCCAACGAAGGGGTACCTGGCGGTGAGCTTTCCGTAGATCTCGAGAACGTAGTCGGGATCTGTGACGAGCCGGGCCGTGCCCTTGATCATGACACCCTGCAACTCGGCATATGAATCGCCGGTTTCCACAAGCACGGTGATCCGTGGGTCGCGTGTCAGATTGACGATCTTCTGAGACTTCGTGAACGACCTGAACACGATCTTTCCATCGTCGAGGGTGAACCACATCGGAGCCAGGTGCGGTGCGCCGTCCTTGCCGATAGAGGCGACCTGCAAGATCTTCGCCCCGGCCAATAGAAACTCCTGGACCTCGTCTTCGTTCATGGTGATGTCTTTGCGCGCCATTCCCCCAACCTACTGGTTTCTTGCGTCCGTACGCGCTGTATGTGGCGCGTATGGACGCAAGAAGCCTGGGGGAGTCGTCGGAATATCGCGAGGTCGTTTAGGCTTGCCCTAGTGAACAGGACACGGGCGACCCTCGGGCGGCTGATGGCCACACGGTTCACGATTGATCGATACGGTACGAAGTCCTCCAACCACGAGTGGTGGAGAGAAGGGAACCGAGACTATGGCCGACGAA
>BTQP01000051.1:0-11280 GCA_036985935.1 Acidimicrobiia bacterium
TGGGTCTCGAACGCACGAGCTGTTGCACCTGTCGCCTCAGGGAGCAGAACGGGGGTGTCTACCTCTATGAAACCCCGGTTCTCGAACTGGCTCCGGAGTTCAGAGATGATCCTCGACCGGGTTATTGCGGTATCGCGCGAGTCAGCGTTGGCGATCAGATCGAGGTACCGCTGCCTCGATCGCGCTTCGACATCTTTGAGTCCATGCCACTTGTCGGGCATCGGGCGTAGCGATTTCTGGAGCAACGAGTACTCCGATATTCGCACAGAGAGCTCGCCGCGTTTCGTCGTGATCACCTCGCCGGTGGCACCGAGCCAGTCTCCCGAATCCAGATCGAGAAAGGCCTCGAAGGCTTCGTCACCAAGCGTGCGTTTGTCGACGAACAGCTGGATAGTGCCGGAGAGGTCACTCAAGACCCCGAACGCGAGTTTGCCCATCACCCTCGTGTTCATCAGACGCCCTGCGACGGTCGCCATATCGCCGGTTTCTGAGCCGGGATCGAGATCGCTGTAGGCCAGGTGAAGCTCCTGGGCGGTATGGGACCGCTCGAAGGCATACGGAAATCCTCCGTCCTCGATGTGTTTGCGGTATTTCACGAGCCGTTCCCGCGTCAGGGGGTGTGCCGCGAGGTCCGCAGAGTCGTCGTGGCCTGATTCGTCTTGCGCTCGATCTTCGTGATGGCCATCGGTCATGGGTGGTCCCTGTTGAGGTCGTAGATGATCCGGAGACCCTCGAGGGTCAGGTAGGGATCGATCGTGTCGACACTTCGGCAATGCGGCACGATGGTAGGCGCAAGACCACCCGTTGCGATTCTCTTCACGTCGCCACCGAGTTCGGCTGCGATGCGCTCCATGATTCCGTCGACGAGTCCGGCATGCCCGTACAACGCACCAGACTGGATCGCCTCGACCGTTCCCTTGCCGATGACCGATCGTGGTTCCTCGAATTCGACCAGACGCAGGGCAGCGGTTCCTGAAACGAGAGCCTCGGTCGAGATCTCGAGACCCGGAGCGATCGACCCGCCCAAATACGCACCGTCGGGTCCGACGACATCGAAGTTGGTTGATGTGCCGAAGTCGACCACGATCGCCGGCAGACCGTGTCGCTCTCTCGCCGCCACGGAGTTCACGATCCGATCCGCTCCGACCTCTCTCGGGTTGTCGATGTCTATCGACATGCCCGTGCGTGTTCCGGGTTCGACAACCACGACGTCACCGGATCCGATGTGGGGGGCGACCCTTCGCAGCGCCGCGGTGATGGCGGGCACAACGCTCGAAATCGCCACACCGTGGACGTCGTCCTGAGAGAACCCATCAGCGCCAAGAATGCCCGTCATCTGCCATCTGACCTCATCGATCGTGGCCTCGGGATTCGTCGAGATTCTCCAATGACCGACGAGCTCGGCACCGTTGAACATGCCAAGCGCAACCTGCGTGTTACCGACATCGATCGCCAAGAGCACTATCGGCCTCCCCACATGATGCTGGGCCTGTCGAGTTTCATGATCGCCGAGAGCACTATCGGCCTCCCCACATGATGCTGGGCCTGTCGAGTTTTAAGATCGCTAAAAGCATCATCGGCCTCCGTACAAGATGCTGGGCCTCTCGAGTTTCGTGCCGGTGTCCACCATTCCGGTACGTCCGTCGAGGAACACGTTGTCTATCAGGCGAACACCACCGATCCTGGCTGCCACTGCCAGAAACGCATCATATTCGACATTGTCGATCGGTCGAGCCGTATCGGCGTCTGCCACTTCGATGTAGTCGACCGAGATCTCCGGTTCGATGTCGAGCACCGACCGAACCGATCCTTTGAGGGCAGCGGACATCCGCTCGCCATCTGCGAAGAGTGCACCGGCAGCGAACAGCGCACGCGAGATCCTGCTCGCCAACGTGCGTGACCTCTCGTCGAGACGAGTGTTTCGGCTCGAGAGAGCGAGTCCGTCTGCTTCCCTGACCGTTGGCAAGCCGATGACCTCGACGGGCATCGAGAGGTCCCGCGCCATCGTCGTCACCACTGCGAGTTGCTGAGCGTCCTTTCTCCCGAAGAACGCGACATCGGGTTGTAGACCGCTGAACAGTTTCGCGACGACAGTGGCGACACCATCGAAGTGACCGGGCCGGTTCTCGCCTTCCATGGTCTCGCCGACCCCGGCAACCCTCACGAGTGTCGATTGTCCATCGGGGTACATCTCCGAGACCGAAGGGGCGAACACCACGTCGGCGCCTGCCCGTGTCACGATGTCAACGTCGCGCTCGAGGTCCGACGGGTAGGTATCGAGGTCGAGCGACGATCCGAATTGAAGTGGGTTGACGAACACAGAGACGACGATGCTGTCCGTATGAAGAGCAGCGGTTTCGATGATCGCGATATGACCCTCGTGCAGGTACCCCATTGTCGGAACGAGTCCCACCCTTCCGTGCGTGAGCTTGCGTACCGCATCGAACGTTCCAACAACGTTCATGTGAGCAAACCCGTGAAACGATCACCCGTGCCCGCTGCCCGAGCCGTCACCGCGAGGAGAGCCTTGAAATCTTCGAGCAGACCCGGATTGCTCGCGGCGACTGCATCAAGCTGTTTCGCGACGGTAGTGATGTCCCCACGGGCGATCGGGCCGGTCAGGGCCTGCCTGGGGCCAAGAGCGAACGCGTTTGTAACGATCGCATTGACGAGCGGCGCAGCGGCCTCGAACGGGATATCGGCGGATTCGAAGAGGTCCTGCGACAGCGCCAGCGCTGCGAGCGTGAAGTTGGCTGCTGCTGCGGCTGCTGCGTGGTACAGCGGCTTGACGCCGTCCTCGAGTGCGAACGCGGTGCATCCAAGCGACTCGCTCAGTCGCACCAGATCGTCGTGAAGTGGTTCTGGTGCTGTGATCCCAATGAACGAGCCCGCAAGTTGCTCGGCTCCCACCTCGGCATTGGGCAACGTCTGAAGCGGATGGAACGATCCAACCTGTACTCCACTCGAGGCGATGGCATCGAGTGCCGAAACAGACACGGCTCCCGACACGTGAACCGTGTTCGCAGGCTGTTCCTCCCTGGCGATCCGGGATGCAACGGATTCGATTGCGTCGTCCGAAACAGCGATGACATGGAGATCCGGTGTGCCGGGCACGATAGAGACGATCGCCAGAAGTTCCTCGCGGCGCGCCTGTGAGCGACCCGAGACAGAAACGATGTGGTGCCCTGCGCGAGAGAACGCGAGCGCTAATGCACCGGCCGCACGGCCGGTGCCGTGGATAGCAATGTTCACAAGGTTCCGATCCTTCGTTGGGTATCGGTCCGTTTCGTGAACCCTATCACCGCGACATCGCTGCTTCGCCTCATGAAGCGTGGAGAGGGTGTTGCCGACGAATCAGGTTCTGTGAGTGACCTATGCCGCGGTATCCGCCATCTGGGCCCCAGACACGCACCGTTCCTGCGACAGACGATGCGGTTCTGTGATCGATTCTGGCCTCAGCGAGATGATGGAGATCCTGGTCCGTGAGATCGGTGAACAGAGCAGAAAGTTCGATCGTTGGTGTGGAGACGGCTGGTCCGTCGCGCAGAACACCAAGGCTGTTCATCGTCAGAGGCCATATCGCTGCGTCCATCGGCATCAAGAGAGCAGCAGCAGCCAGGAACGGGTCCGCGGAACCGATCGCGACGTTCGGACTCCACATGCGCAACACTCCCCCGTCGTTTCCGTTGAGACCTGGATCCGACCAGTTCTCGAGAGGGTTCCAGTTCCTCGCGGACGCCCCCACCTCGGCCCCGATCGAACGTGCAAGACGTTCCACCGGTTCTGTCGAGCTCATATCGTCAACGTTTGGCGCATCGGGTGCGTAGGCAAGCTCCGGGACGACGGCCAAGAGGCTGATCGTCGACCGCCCGACAGCGTGGCCATCGACCGATAACACGACCGTGGCATCAAGGGATCGCTCTGTTCGCCTGTCTTCGATGACACGAACGGTCCCGTCCTTGCCTGGTCGTACGGCACGCAGGAACCTGTGAGTCAGCGCCACCGGGGCCATCCCTGGTGCGACGTGGCGAACGGCGAGAAGGGAAACCGCTGTGAGGTAGGCGCCGAACATGTCACCGCCACTGTTTGCCCAGTCCCGATGGGAGGTGAAACCCCAGTTGTCGCCGGTGAGAGCCTCGAGAGCGATTGCGCTGCTCAGGCCCTGCAACCATCGGTGTTCGCCGGGAGCAACAGGCCCTGTAACGCGAGAGATCGGTTGGGCCGACAGGTCCGCGAGGGAGGTTGCATACGGTCCTGCTTCGTCACCGAGCGAGGGTTCGAGGTCGAGCAGCGGGGCAACGACGAAACGTCGGTTCCGGATCTCAGGGTGTGGGATCACAAGGTCGGGTTCGTTGACAACCAGACCGTCGTACCACAGCAGGTCGAGATCGAGCGTGCGCGCGCCCCATTTCACATCGCGAACGCGTCCGTTGTCACGTTCGATCGAGAGCAGTCTGGTGAGCAGATCTTCGGGTGAGAGCGATGTCTCTATTGCAAGAGCCGTGTTGAGGTACGCATCCTGGTCTACCGGCCCCACGGGCGCCGTTTCGTAGATCGGGGCTCCCGCAACCAACGTGCCGAGTGACGCGACCGATCCAAGGGCAGTGGCCAGATATGCCTGTCTGTCTCCAAGGTTCGAGCCGACTCCGATATAGGCAAGAGCCACGGTGCGCTCAGGTTGCCGGTATGAGGCGTCGCCCCTCAGGTCCGATCGCTCGCCCGAGGATTCGTTGTATCACGTCCGTCGCGAGGATCGGATCATCCAACATCCCTGCGTGGATCAGATAGCCTGCAAGCAGGCCGGCGAGCATGTCATCGATGGTGTCGCGGTGCACGAGAACCACCGCGTCATCGGGCTCGAGGGATCGCTCGATCGCCTCGAAGGTGCCTATGGCGTCTTCGGGTTCGAGGTCGGGTTCGACAGGGCAGGACGAAAAGGCCATCCCCGCTGATTCGTAGGCAGTGGAGTTCTGGTTGGAACTGAGCAGACTCAGGACCGAATTGATCCCGTGATCCTGAAGCCAGATGATCTCTTCCTCCCTGCGCACGCGACGATGCTGGAAGCCGTAGCCACCGATTCGCTCAGATACCGCAAGGCGGTCTTTGATCACCCAGTGGAAACCTCTAGGTTCGAGTCCGGTCAGTTTCTTGGTCATATCCCTCCACGGTCACAATAGCGTCGGCCGTCAGGGCTACATCAGCCACAGAGCGAACATTGTGTACGCGAAATATGGTCGCTCCTTTGTCTACCGCAAGGGCAACCGTCGCCAGAGTTGCATCGTCACGCTGGCTGGGTGTGGTGTCCCCGCGCACACCGGCGAGCACTGAACCGAGGAACCGCTTTCGACTTGTCCCGACTACGACGGGGTACCCGAGCGCGACGATCTCGTCGAGGCGGGACATCAACTCGAGGTTGTGCGCGACCGTCTTTCCGAACCCGAAACCAGGGTCGACCGCGATGGAGGCAGCGTCGACACCCGACTCGATCGCCACGCCGGCCCGCGACGCCAGAAACCCGGCAATCTGGGAGCCAACGTCGTCATATGTCGGGTTGTTTTGCATAGTGCGGGGGCTTCCGAGCATGTGCATCAGCACGACCCCGACGCCTGACTCGGCGCACACTCCAGCCATGTCCGGGTCCGAGAAGGCGGTCACATCGTTCACGATGTGCGCACCGGCAGCGATACAACGCCGCGCCACTTCCGCTTTCGACGTGTCGATCGACACGGTGGTGCCCGCATCGGTGAGGCCTTCGACGACCGGAAGCACCCGTTCGAGTTCCTCGGGTACCGAAACGCCTTGTGCACCGGGCCTGGTCGACTCGCCGCCGACATCTACTATTTCCGCTCCATCGCCGATCATTGCCAACCCGGCAGCTATCGCGGAATCAGGGTCACGGTACGTGCCACCGTCGGAGAAGGAGTCTGGCGTGACATTGAGGATGCCCATGACGACCGGGCGGTCCAATGAAATGTCACGGCCGCGTAGAGACCAGACCCTTGGGCTCACGACGCTACGTGAGCCCGTCGGTCCGTGCGGCGTATCCGGGGGTGATCGATGTAATGCCGTCGGGTGCTTTGAGGCGAATCGTTCCGTCGGCAGCGTGCTCCCATTTCGGTACGTCGTGGAAGATCTCTGCGATACCGCTTGCGTCGACGGTCTCTTTCTCCATAAGCGCCTCGGCAAGCCGGTGGAGTGCATCTTCGTGCGTTGAGAGGATCGTTCTTGCTTCCTCGTGCGCCTGCGTGATCAGGAATCGCACTTCTTCATCCACCGCTGAGGCGACCTCGTTCGAGAGGTCCTGATTCTTGCTGTAGTCGCGACCGAGGAATACCTCTGCTTCGGGCTTG
Source organism: Acidimicrobiia bacterium (assembly GCA_036985935.1). GTDB lineage: Bacteria > Actinomycetota > Acidimicrobiia > Spongiisociales > UBA5794 > JAMBLL01. The sequence continues at coordinate 6,351 of BTQP01000051.1, forward strand.
CCGTACTGGAGTGGCCCGAGTTTCTCGCTCATGCCGTACTCCATCACCATCTTGCGTGCGATGGAGGTCGCCTTTTCGATGTCGTTGGATGCACCCGTTGTTGGGTCGATGAATATCAGTTCTTCTGCGGTACGGCCGCCGAGCAACATTGCGAGCTGGTCGATCAGTTCGGATCGTCTCACGTAGTACTTGTCTTCTAGCGGCAGTGCCATGGTGTATCCGCCGGCGCGGCCACGTGGGATGATCGTGACCTTGTGAATCGGATCGGCGTTTGGCAGCGCAAACCCTACGAGGGCGTGGCCACCCTCGTGGTATGCCGTGATCTTCTTCTCTGCATCGGACATGATCCGTGACTTGCGTTCGGGCCCGGCAATGACACGCTCGATCGCTTCTTCGAGCTCCCGCATCGAGATCAGGTCCTTGTCGGTACGCGCGGCGAGCAGCGCGGCTTCGTTGATCAGGTTCGCAAGGTCGGCGCCTGTGAAACCTGGTGTTTGTCGAGCGAGCACACTGAGATCGACGTCCTCGACGAACGGTTTGCCTTTGGCGTGAACCTTGAGGATCTCCTCGCGACCTCTCAGGTCGGGCCGGTCGACGACTACCTGGCGGTCAAATCGACCAGGGCGCAGGAGGGCGGGGTCAAGAATGTCCGGCCGGTTGGTGGACGCTATGACGATCACACCCGATTTCACGTCGAACCCGTCGAGTTCTACGAGCAGCTGGTTGAGCGTCTGCTCACGCTCATCGTGACCACCACCAAGACCTGCACCTCGGTGGCGACCTACGGCATCGATCTCGTCGATAAAAACGATGGACGGGGCGTTCTGTTTCGCTTGGTCGAAGAGATCACGCACACGTGATGCTCCGACACCAACGAACATCTCAACGAAGTCGGAACCCGAGATGGCATAGAAGGGAACCTCGGCTTCACCGGCGACCGCACGTGCCAGCAGGGTCTTACCGGTACCAGGAGGGCCGTAGAGAAGCACGCCTTTGGGGATCTTGGCGCCCATTGCCCGGAACTTTTGCGGATGAGCGAGGAAGTCTTTGATCTCTTCGAGTTCCTCTACCGCCTCGGCAGCACCTGCAACGTCGGCGAACGTCGTCTTCGGTGCGTCCTTTGATACCAGTTTCGCCTTCGATTTTCCGAACTGCATGACCCGGTTTCCACCACCCTGCATCTGCATGATGATGAAGATGAACAGTCCGAAGATGAGGATGTAGGGAAGGATCGATGTGAGGAACCACTGGAAAAGCGTCGGGTTCTCAGCGTCGACCCGGAATTCCACGCCGGACTCTTGGAGCTGTGCCGCAATCTCTGGAGAGGTTTCAGCGGGGTATCGGACGAGGAACTCGAAGGTGTCGCTGCCGGATTCGATGGTGCCCGTGAGCTCGTTTGAGCGGTCCTTGAGGAGGATCTCGCCTTCGACTTCACCTGCTTCGAGACTTGTCGTGAACTCCTGCAGTGTCAGCTCAGTTGGCTGTGTCGCCTGATTGAAGATCACCTGAAATGCCATCACCACCACAAAGATGACGGCGAGGTACACGAGAACTGTTCTCGCAGTGCGGTTCACGATGCTCCTCTGGTGTTGTGGTGTGCCTGGATTCGGGCTCCCGGACCGGTTCCTACATGGTACGCCGAACCCCTGTCAAGTTTGCCGATGCTTTGTCAGTCGGCTCCTTCTACTTCGGCAACGTATGGCAGGTTCCTAAACTTCCCGTCAAGATCAAGACCGTAACCAACGACGAACTTCGGGGGGATGTGGAAACCTTCGTATCTGACCTCCAGAGGTGGCCGCTCGATGCCGTCTTTGATCAACAGCGCTGCGAGTTCGAGGCTGGCGGGCTTCCTCACCTGGAGGTTCTTGAGCAGATAGTGCAACGTCAGACCGGTGTCGACGATGTCCTCGACGATCAATACGTGCCTGTCGGCGATCTCCTGGTCGAGGTCCTTGAGTATCCGCACGACACCTGAACTCTTCGTTGCCGATCCGTACGACGAGATCGCCATGAAATCGAACTCGATCGGAAGATCGATATGTCGCGCGAGGTCCGCCATCACAACGAACGCTCCCTTGAGAATCCCAATGAGTATGAGGTCCTTGCCCTGATAGTCCCTTGTGATCGCCGCACCCATCTCGGTGAGCTTCTCGTCGATCTCCTCAGCGGAGATCAGTACCTTTCCAATGTTCACGAATGCACTTCCCGTTCGATGATCATCACCGTGTCGCCGGTCTTCGGTTTCGCCCACGACGCTGTTCGCACGCCATGAACCGCTGCAATCTTGCCATCAACGATGACCAGGAGCCAACCGGGTCGTTTGTGGCTTGATACGCCATGCTCCCTGAGCAGCTCGACCACGCGGGCCGACCCTGTGCCGATATCGAGCGTGTCACCATCAAGCACGCCCCGCACTTCGACTTCTTCGTGCCCTCCACCTTTGCGCACGACGCTGAACCTGCCGGCCGTCGTCATGGGTGTTGGATAGACATCAACGGTGGCCACATATCTGCCCTGGTTCCACACGAACTCGCCGGGCACCTCAATCGATAACCGCTCGTCGCTCGTGTCCTGTGGGGACGGTTGTAGCACGACGAACGGCGACTCGACGAGAACCTGCACGTGCCCAGTGACGAAGCCGGTTTCGCCCGTGCGGGCAACCTCGATGACCGATTCGACGTCGCGTCGGGTGCCGGGGTAGGAGTCGCCAACGAGCCGCAGCGCGGACCGCACAGCACGTGCAGTCACGGGGCGTGGGGCGCTGAGAAGCGGTGGAATCGCGATCAGCACGCGGTCTCCCTCCTGGATCACCGGAATCGACGACGCCAGCGACCTGAGCAAGGCATCGTCCTGTGCAAGCAGTGAGGCACTCTGAGCGATGTTGCCGATCAGCCCCGGTGCGTGATCTCTCTCGAGGGTCGGGATGATGCTTCCGCGGATGACCGATCGAAAGTACCGGTCGTCGGTGTTGGCCGGGTCGTCAACGAACGGGATCCCGAGATCCGTTGCGGCGACGTTGATCTCGACCCTGGAGAACTCCAGGAAGGGGCGTCTCCACGGGCCACGTTTGAAGGGGATGCCTGATAGTCCTCCCGCTCCTGAACCTCTGGCGAGCCTCATCAGCACGGTCTCGGCTTGATCGTTGGCCGTGTGCCCTGTGAGTGCGATCCCTGAAGCGTCGAGGTCTGCCTCGATCGCTGCATATCGCGCCGTCCTTGCCCGGTCCTCGATGTCGGAGTCGCCCTCGATGGGTCCTGCCAACACGGTGATCTCGACACCGACATGTGCCGCAACATCGCGAGCCGAGGTTTCAAGCATCTTTGAACTCGGAAGCCCGTGAAACACGAAAACTGCTCGAACGTTGTCCTGCCCGAGCGCCTCTACCGACGCCGCCAGCAAGAGAGCGGAGTCGGCTCCGCCACCTAAAGCAACGACACACCGACTTTCACCCACAGCCGCGGCAACCGCCGCAGCGAAACGCGTCGTCATCCCGACATCCGGTCGAGCCAGGAGCGGGCGTCGGAGATCTCTTCGAGTGTCGGCAGCGCTTGCGGTGATTCCCATGCCATTGAGAGCGCGTCCCACGAGGCGAGGTCCTCGACGGAATTGATGAACTTTGCACCCATTTCGTACTGTTTCAGCTTCATCTCGATCCCGATCAGCTTCATGAACGCAGCCGTCTTCGGGTCCTTGCGACGGGCTTTGAGCACCTGGGACATGCGCCCGACGTCGACGATCTCGCGTTCCCCGATGCGGTCCATCACGACATGGCCGTGTCCCTCGAGAAGCGACATCAATGCCTGCACCTTGTCGAGAACCGCCCGTTGGCTCGGTGATGCGAAAAGACCAAGTAGACCTGCGTCGCCGAGCAGGTCGGAGTCCGGGCCCGTGTTGGAGACGAGCTCGGACGCCAACCGGGTCATGCGACCCTTTTCTGCTTCGGAGGAACCAACGAGCTCCTCGACGAGGGACAAGAAGTAGTCGCGCAACCACGGAACACCGGTGAACTGGGCGCGGTGAGCGCACTCGTGGAGGGCGACCCAGAACCGGAAGTGCGACGGCCGAAATTCGTGTTGCCGTTCCATCGAAAGAACGTTTGCCCCCACGAACAGGACCGTGTCGCCACGGTCACTATCGCCGGTCGGCAGGACAAGCTCATACTGGCCAAGAACTCGCTTCGACATGAATCCGAGCACGGCGCCAAGTTCCGCACCCATGAACCTGCCGGGAATCGAGCGCGAGTTGGAATCCGAGGACTTCCCCATCTTCTCCTCGAGCGGGGCAAGAAGAGCTGAGAACGATGCGATGTTGGTCGCCACCCAGTCTTGTCTGCTGATCACATCGACAACCGGCGATCCTGGTAACTCGAGACCGGTCTCGTTCGCGACGAGATCAGACGCTCGCGCCACGTACTCGGGCGCCTGCAACGCGAACTTCCGCTCGTGATAGGTGTCGGCCAGCGGATAGTCCCCGGAGAACCGCCGAGCCACAACCTGTGCCGTATCCCAGTCGATAGAACTCATGGCCGCAGCCTACGGCGACTCCATTCCCATGCGTACGACAGGGATACGCCACAACGGTGTCGGCCTACCTCGAAACTCAGGGCGGTGGTCTGGCGGTGGTGACGATCTGGCCGAGGCCGGTGGTCCATACGTAGTCGCCGTTGTGGTTTCGCTGGTAGGTCCATCCGTGGCGGTGTTTGATGCTGTGGTGGTATTCGCATAACGGTGCAAGGTTCTCATCCGTTGTTTCGCCGCCGTCCTGGACACTGACCGTGTGGTCGATGTCTGCCCGGATCCCCGGCATACGGCACCCGGGGAAGATGCAGGTCGTGTCACGGATGTTGATGCGTCTGCGCTGCGCCGCAGTCGGACGCCGTGATGTGGTGCCTGCATGGGTCGGTTTCCCGGTTCCGGGGTCCACGATGGTG